>CAZLNP010000038.1:0-1029 GCA_964561085.1 uncultured Candidatus Saccharibacteria bacterium | reverse complement strand
GCATGGTAGGGGTGCGGCTGCACAGGCTTTGCAATGGGGCGCTAAGTATGGCAAATTCTTTGGGCATGTCGGCCAAACATTCGCATTGCCCACCAAGAATGCAATAATTCAGACACTTGGCATTCCTAGCATAAAATGGTTTGTAGATGGCTTCATTGAGTATGCCAAAAAGAAAAAAGAGTTAACCTTCCTTGTTACCCCAATAGGAACTGGCCTTGCCGGATATACGCCCGAACAAATTGCCCCGCTTTTCAAGGACGCAATTGATTTGCCCAACGTGCATCTTCCTAAGCGATTTTGGGAGGTGTTAGAAAAAATTGATAACTAATCAACACCACCGCATGAAAACACGCTCTAAGAATTTCAAGGGCTGGGACAAATTCAAGCCAGTCGAAGTGCTAACTGTGATAGACACCAAAACAGAAACAACTATTCACATCGAGCCACATGCAAAACCAAGAATGACACAGCGGGACAAGTGGAACCCAACGGCGGCAGCAAAGCGGTACTTTGATTTCAGGTCTGTAATTCAGGCGGCACAGAAAAAGCACGGCATCGAATTGCCGGACGTGCTGAATGTTACCTTTGTTTGTGAAGCCCCAAAATCAATCAGCAAAAAAAAGCGGCTGGAAATGATGGGGACGGCAAAGCAGACAAGGCCGGATTTGAGCAACTACGTCAAAGCCTTAGAGGATTGCCTATCGAAAGAAGATGCCTATATTTGGCGATATGAGAACGTAGAAAAGATTTGGGGCGACAAAGGAATGATTGTGATTAGAAAGCCCTGAAAAAAAATGCAAAAAAATCAATGCACCTATTGCACTATTCAAAATTAGTTGTAACTTTGCAGTACATTATTTAATTCGCTTCACAACACAACTAAAATGAAAATCTTCAAATCAAAACGCCTTTACGTCGTGCTTGCTTGCATGTCATTCCTGATGACACGTTCATGCGCTCCAACGCAAGAACTCTCAGCGATAACTTCCGCATTTGGCGGCATGAGCCTTGGCGGTGCTGTCTTTGCCG
>CAZLNP010000037.1:0-1143 GCA_964561085.1 uncultured Candidatus Saccharibacteria bacterium | reverse complement strand
GGTGCGGCAATAAATTCGCTTTAAAAACATTGGGTGTCGTGCTTTACGACACCCTACTTTTTTTCAACTTCTGCCATTACAAGCATGAAAGCCTTTTGGAAATACAGGGCTTTCTTTACCTGTTTTTCAGTTGTGAAATCTTCTTCAATGTAGCCCTGTTCGGTGTAGATTCTGATTTTAGAAATTTGTTCATGCCTAAGTCTTTGCACGGCGTTATTGGAAAGCCTGTAAACTAAGTGAATACCCCAAGCATCCGAGCCAGCAAAGCCCCTAGCGCCACAACCGTTGCATGATTGTGATTTTTCAGAGCTTTCCAATTGCATCATTTCTTCACTACCCTTGAATTTTACCAACAATGGCTGCCTATCAACAACATAGGCTTTTGGAACAACCTTTTTATACTCAATCGAATAGGCGCTATCAATTGCGGACACCCGAAAGAAGGCTAAGTGTTCAGATGGGTGATTGATTTGAACCCAATCAGTTTTGACGATGTGTGTATTTAGGAAATCGTCAATTCTATTTTCCGCAATTTCTTGGCATTGAACGTAAATAGGCAAAAGCAGTGCAGTTAGTAAGTATAAAAGTCTCATTTGTCGTATTTTTTTTGCAAAAGTAGCGTTAATGCTTGATTTCTTTGGCAGGAACGCATAGATTTGTTTTTTTATTAACTTACAAAACAGCAGAAAATGAAATCGAGCATTTTTACAATCTTAGCATTCCTTTCCATCTCCCTTGTATCTTGCAGCAAGGACAATGAAACAAAACCCGTCAAGTTAGGCGATGACCTAACGGGTACGGCAAAAGAAGTGTTTGACCTTGTTTGGGGCAAGCAAGCACCAGCCAATTCAAACCACCTTTTCATTGGAGAAACCAGCGAGTTCGTGAACACCGAAACTGGTGCAATCGAATCCTTTGAAGTTGCTACCGTTGCCGACTATACAAGCCAAAACGACGGCGAAGGTAGCGGCATATCAATCAAGGGCGGCAATTATGAGATTAGGGTAGTTGAATTTCCAACGCAAGAAAACTACTTGGTAGCCCGTTGTTTTATGAACGGCAAAGAAGTAATGAGTAGGGGGTACACTTATTAGATTGTTCGCTGTTTGCCACACTCATGCCGCCAGATGCCACGACCTTGCA
>CAZLNP010000036.1:0-1160 GCA_964561085.1 uncultured Candidatus Saccharibacteria bacterium | reverse complement strand
AAAATCCACCACGCTTAATACCAATTAGCGCCTCTAACTGACCTGTGGACCAAGCCACATCTTCTTCATCTACATTTGGCGGCAAAATAGCACAAACCTGACGCATATGGTGATCGTTAGGATTTCGAGGGTTCTTAGGGATTTTCGCTGAAGCAGGTTTTTTTGTGGGCATAAGTATTTCTTAAATTTGTATATGTTCATTATACTACAAGGCTGTTGTCCACAAGTCGTTAGCACCAAAGCCTTCTACTTTAGAATAACGATAGGAAGAAAATTAAGCTAAATTTTAGAATAAATTCAGCAAAACTTGAGCGCTGAGCACGTTGACTTTAGGCCCTAAAACTGCTATAATGCCAGTGCAAGTGAAACTCGTTTTGTCTTTTTAGCAAATATCGAGCATTAAAAGTCGCCTTGCTCCTTATCTGTTAAAAGAATCTATGAATAACAAACTATACGTAGGCAACTTGCCTTACAGCACTAACGATCAAGCTTTGGGTGATGTTTTCGCTCAAGCTGGTACAGTTACATCTGCTTCAGTTATTACTGACAAGATGTCTGGTCGTTCTAAAGGCTTCGGTTTCGTTGAGATGTCTTCTCCTGAAGAAGCTCAAGCAGCTATTACCATGTTTAATGGTAAAGAGTACGAAGGCCGTGCTATGACCGTGTCTGAAGCTCGCCCTAAAGAAGATCGCCCACAACGCGACTTCGGCGGCAACGACGGCGGCAACCGCAGCTGGTAATGTAGCCTCGGCTTAATACTAGTTCGCGTTAAACGCAAATTTTAAACAGCGCCCTGCAGTGATGCAGCGCGCTGTTTTTTTAATTGAAACTTAGCTAAAACTTTATTTAAACTTTAAAATAATTTGATGTGGTCTATGTAAAACTGAAGTATGGGCCGCTCGTCTAAGTAGTTAAGACACGCCCCTACGAAAGGTGAAATTCGGGTGCAAGTCCCGAGCGGTCCACCATCTTGACGTAGGGTATCAATGTGTTAATATTAGACTACTTTCGTAGGGACAAAGTCTTTGGGTACAGAACTTGCACCCAACTTAGACGAGAAAAGCCACTCCAATTGGAGTGGCTTTTTGTTTTAATGCTACAATAACTACATGAGACTCACTGAGCTTGGATGGCTATTATATAAGCGCAAGCAACCAATC
>CAZLNP010000035.1:0-1204 GCA_964561085.1 uncultured Candidatus Saccharibacteria bacterium | reverse complement strand
TGCGGTTGTTCACATCCGTAATTGGCCATCAAAAGATTAAACCCAACTGGGCGGATGCCGAAAAGCCCCAACAGAGTAGGCAATCACAATCAAAAAAAGTTAAAATCACAACAATATGAAAAAGATGACAAAACCTTCAAACCTTGTATTTATAGCTATTACAATCCTGCTTTCTGCTTGTGGTGTGTATGGCATTGCAAAAATGTTTGACAATGGGCATCCCAATATTGATGGGATGCCATTTTATTTAGCCATTTTCACCGTTACTTGTCACCTTGCTGGTATAGTATTAGCTTTCCTTATTATTACTATTGTTTTGAAATACCTTATTGATTTCTTTTGGTGGGTAATAGATAAGGCGGATAAAGAGTGGGAAGAAATTCAGTAATTCTTAACTCCACTGGCTTAGACCGGAAAAGTCTGCTGCAACCATAATCAACCAAGCGGAAATGCCGACCACCGCAACCAAGGTAGGCTAATTCAAAAATCAATCAGTGATGTCACACAAAATAGGATTTATGCGAGAGCCATTCCCAGTTCAGGAAGGCACTAACTTTGACCAAGAAAGCTTTCTACTGAAATGCAGAAACTTTGATGTCGAAGTTGAAGTTTCACGTTGCAGGTTGGAATTTAGTTCAACTGGCTTTGAAGGTGTTGTTACTAACCAAGTAAGTATAAGCGAAAAATTACCGCTTGGCGGGTTTGCGTCAATGTGTTACATGGATGAAGCTGACGTAATGAAAAAAGCCGTTGAAATGTATGCCGAAAAAAGGGGCATGTGTATTGGTGGCGAGTATAATAATTGGCCTTCATTTCGTGGACACTTAGCAAAAAAATATTAATGTATGACCAAACAAGAAAAGAAGCCACAGACCACAGCCGACCAACTTGCCGAACTCGTTGCCCTTGAATTTGGCGGCGTACAGGCAAGATTTTACGAAGCACTGGGAATAACTAGGCAAGCCCACCACGACGCCAAAAAGCAGAAGGGGGACAACTTAGGGAAAAAGTACATTCAGCTAATCCGAATGTATGAACTAGGGAGGGAGCGAGGGCGCAAAGATGCTGAAATTGCTGCCAAAGGTAGCACTAAGGGCAGCAAATCGAACGCCTGAAAACACAACCAACTGAAAACCAATAAATTAACTAACGAAATTCAATTAGTATAAATAATTGAATGAAGCTAATTTCAAAAATCAATCAA
>CAZLNP010000034.1:0-1273 GCA_964561085.1 uncultured Candidatus Saccharibacteria bacterium | reverse complement strand
GCCATTTGGTATTGCCTTGCACATGCTATTCAAACAAGAAAAAGTAGTTACGTAATGATACAACTACCAACCACCGCACTAGACATATACCCCTACTACCTGATTGGTGTAATATTTTTCAGCTTGGCCGGGGCAATATATTGTATTTGTAAACTGAAAAAAATTTGTGGAAATGGAAAAGACTGCGATTAAATACCGGAATCGGTTTAAGACCTCAAAAAGAAAACTGCCTCGTGGCATTGCGCCGTTTTTCAAGACTGGCGATGAAATTATCGTTGAGGCTGCCTATTCTTGGATGGGTGGAGTGCCTATCAAGTTTGAATCCATACCGTGCATAATATCCTGCATGGATGAATACGCAATTGTTTGTGATTACAAAAACGCCCCCAATACAATCTTGATAATTGATTGGAAGAAACTCCACAATGGAGAGCTTATCATTGACAACGAAATCATGTCAAGGATACAAAAGCAATCAAAATGAACATCCCAAACACCGCACTAGAACTTAGCAAGCTGCTGAACACATCGCCAAGCAACTTGCGCCAACGTCTTTCCGAGGCGAATGGGCAAATCAATTTCAACCCCGAAACGGATGAATTGACGCCCGGCCAACTAGCTATATGGTTGCCACGTTACGTTGCGGAGGGAACGAAAACGTATTTTAAAGACGAACAGAAAAGGGCAACGGTTTACGAACTGTTGGCACAACTGAACGGGAACGGAGGGGCAATGCAAACAACAACGGAACGAAATGGAAGAACAGAGCAAAAAGTAATGGAACTTCCAATGGAAAGGCAAATGCAAAAGGCAAGGCCAAAACAAAGCAAGCTAGATGCTTTCATTGCGTTGCTACCAATCCTTCCCTTGCCAACGCTAGGGATTGCTGCAAGTTGGGGCGTTTTCCATTTTGCTGACGTGTTTTCCCCAATGCCTATTGCTATTTTCGAGGCCATTGGGTTTGAGTTGGTTTACATTGGCCTATCAACGCTGCGTGACGTGCCGGACAAATTCAGGAAGTATCGGCAGTATGTCAGTCTTGGCGCTGTTGGTGTTTCCGTTGTGTACAATTCACTTTCCGCTTGGCTTGTGTTGCAGCCCGACCTTTTTACGGGGTTGCATTTCGGTTGGCAAATTGCGGTTTCCATTGCGCATGGTTTGCCGATTGCGTTGCTTGGTTACTTTGTTGCTGATTTGATTTCCATTGTAAAAAGCAACCAGAAATGAACAGCACATGGGTAGTTGTAATCATAGCAGCCTTGATGTTCATTGC
>CAZLNP010000033.1:0-1312 GCA_964561085.1 uncultured Candidatus Saccharibacteria bacterium | reverse complement strand
CGACAACATTGTAGATGAATGCCCAAAAAAGATTTTGCTTGATTCCTCGCATGGTTATCTTGGAAAGCTTAATGGCCTTAACCAGCTTTGAAATATCACCGCCAAGCAAGGTAATGCCTGCTGACTCGATCGCCACGTCAGTACCCGTCCCCATGGCAATACCCACATCGGCTTGGGCAAGTGCAGGGGCATCATTCACGCCATCTCCCGCCATTGCAACAATGCGACCTTGCGATTGTAACTCCTTTATTTTCTCAAGCTTATCTTGTGGCAATACATGGGCTACAACATCGTCGATACCAACGAGTGATCCGATATACTTTGCAGCTTTCTCATCATCACCGGTAAGCATAACCACTTTAATACCGAGTGCATGGAGGTTTTTAATAGCATCTACTGACTCCTCTTTGATCTCATCTGCCACCATTACGAAACCAAGAACCTTCTCTTTGATTGCAAGAATCACAGGTGTCTTTCCCTGCAAAGTGAACTTATCTAACTTACCAGCGTCAAATGAAATCTTGAGGTCACTCACAAGTTTTGCGTTTCCTGCAAAATACTCAGTGTCACCGATCTCACCCTTGAGACCCTTTCCTTGTATTCCTTCAAAATTGAAAACATCAGATATTGAGATATTTTTCTCCTGTGCATAATTTACGATTGCGTGCGCGATCGGATGCTCTGACTTCTTCTCAAGTGAGGCAAGGATTGAAACAAGTTCATCATCTTTTAAGCTAGATAAGTTTTGTATGTCGACAAGTGTCGGCTTGCCTTTTGTAATTGTGCCTGTTTTATCAACGACGACAGTGGTTACCTTATGAAGCTTTTCGAGAGTAGCCGCATCTTTGATGAGAATACCTTCCTTAGCACCTTTGCCGACTCCCACAATGATTGCGGTTGGAGTAGCAAGTCCGAGTGCACACGGACAGGCGATCACTAGAATTCCTACAAAAGATACGAGACCAAATGAAAGTGCCTGAGAAAATCCGAGATATTGCGACCCGACAATAAGCCATGTGCCGAGACTAAGGAATGCAATTACAAGAACTATGGGCACAAAAATTGCTGATATTTTGTCTGCCAGTGCCTGTATGGGAGCCTTGCTTCCTTGTGCGTCCTCAACCATCTTTATGATCTGAGCCAAAAGAGTTTCTGATCCGACCTTTGTGGCTTTAAAAGTGAACGATCCGCTTGTATTTATTGTTCCCGATACGACATTGTCACCAATCTTTTTCTGGGCAGGCATCGGTTCCCCTGTAACCATCGATTCGTCAACAAAAGATGCCCCTTCAGTAATAACGCCATCAACAGG
>CAZLNP010000032.1:0-1323 GCA_964561085.1 uncultured Candidatus Saccharibacteria bacterium | reverse complement strand
AGAAACGTTACATAATGCTATTGATTTTATTTAACCACAACCACCAAAATAAATTAAATTAAATATGAATTTACGAGAACAAGTTCAAAAAGAATCAGTTGAAGAATTATTAATATATGAAAGAGGAACTGCTAATGTAGCCATGCGTTTAGGAAAAACATTTATTGGACTTAAAATTGCATCAAATTTTAAAAAAGTTCTTGTTTCATATCCTATAGAAACTATTAAACAAGGATGGTTATCTGATGCAGAAGGATTTGGATTTGATGTCTCTAATATTACATTTACTACTCATTTAAGTTTGTCTAAGCATGATTTATCTGAATTTGATTGTGTTATTTTAGATGAAATTCATGATATAAGTATTACTAATTGGGAATTCATTAGTTCAAATATCCCTACAAAATTATATGGATTAACAGCAACTCCGCCTAATAGAGGAGAGAAAAAACAATATTTTAACCTTTATTGTCCAGTTAGATATACAAAATCTATGGATGAAACTACAGGAATAACTAATAAAGATTATGAAATTATAGTACATTTAGTAAATCCAAGTGAAAAAAGAGATATAAAATTAAAATCAGGTAAATTTTGGAGTGAAAAAGCTCAAATTGATTTTTATGAATCTAAATATCAATCAACTAAAAGTTTCTCAATGATGTTAATGCTTATTAGAGTTATTCAAAATTCTAAAACTAAATTTGAATATTTTAAAAAATTAACATCTACAATAGATAAAGGATTATTATTTGTAGAAACAATTGAGCAATGTAATATTTTACCTTATCCAAGTGTAAATAGTAAAAATAAAGAATCAGATTATAATTTAGAACAATTTAAAGAAGGAAAAATACCTATTTTATCTTCTATAGGGAAGTTAAAAGCAGGTATAACATTTAAAGATTTAAATACTTGTATAATTCTTCACTGCTATAGTAGTAATAATAAAGCCATACAAAAAATAGGAAGAGCTTTAAATTATGTAGAGGGAGAAAAAGCAACTATACATATAATATGTTTAAATAACACTATAGATGTTAGCTGGTGTAAAAAGGGTTTAGCGGACCTAGATCAATCAAAAATTAAATGGATTAAAAAATGAAAATAGATAAAGTAAATGATGAATTCATTGTAGATTGTACAAATAATTCAAAAGAAGAAAGACAACAAGTATATAAATTTCTTGTAGATAATAGGAATTATAAGAAATTATATCTTGAAGATTATTATCCTGTTATTGTTTGCAATAAAAAACAAAATTATAGTAATTGGGATAGTTTAGAAAAATACTATAATTGGGTTGATTCTAAAAAAGATATT
>CAZLNP010000031.1:0-1325 GCA_964561085.1 uncultured Candidatus Saccharibacteria bacterium | reverse complement strand
CTGGTGTTACTTACAATGAAGCCGACACTCAATACAATGGTAAAGAGCGTACTGGCTGGACGAATCAAACAGAGAATTAATTAATAAAAATGGCAATAAACTATCCAACGAGCATTGATGCTCTATCCAACCCTGCTAGTTCTGACTTAATGGAGAACGCAACAGCCGCTCTCGACCACAACACCCAACACGCTAACGCTAACGATGCTATTGAAGCATTGGAAGCTAAAGTCGGTGCTGACTCAAGTGCTGTTACAACCTCTCATGACTATAAATTAGGTGAAGTAACTGGAACTGACAAAGCAGTTGGTAAAACTGCAACCCAGACTTTAACTAACAAAACACTTACATCTCCTGCTATAAACATGGGTGGTGACGCAACAGGTGATACTTACTACCGAACAGCTGGTGGTGCTTTTGCACGTTTACCAATCGGTACAAGTGGACAAATCTTACAAACAAGTGCATCCGCTATTCCTGAATGGATTGCTAACCCTTCTGCCGCTGATGCTTCTACTATTGTAAAGGGTGTTGTTGAAAAAGCTACTTCGGCAGAAATCATTGCAGGAACATCCGCTGGTGGAACTTCCGCATTACTTTTTATTGGTCCAGATGCAGTAGCTGAAAGTGGTGCAGATAAAATCTTAAAACTTAATAGTTCTGGTTATCTTCCTGCGTTAAATGCTTCCTTACTTACAAATTTACCTAATCCTATTACTTACACTAATGGAACAACTACAAAAAACGCAGCCGATTCTTCTGGCACACAAAATATTGCTCATGGATTAGGGAAAGCACCTAAGAAAATAAGAATCAAGGCTATTGCTGAAACTCTAAGTGGTGCAGGTGATAGTATTCCAGCAATTTCAGAAACTGTCTATAATGGTACAACACAAAGCTCAGTTTCTATGCATTCAGATGGTACAAATTTCCAGGGCGGTGCTGCTGTTATTGCGACAACATTTACACTTAATATAAGTGGGGCTTCTGGTACACAAACTGGTGTTATTACTTATGATGCTACAAATATTGTTATCACTTGGACTAAAACAAATAGCCCTACTGGAACTTACACCTTATTATGGGAAGCTGAAGCATAATTAAGAATTTAATGTTACAAAAAGACGGCACTATTGTATTAAATAACTTCCAACAAGGGCAAGCAGAAAGTCCTTATCTTGGATATGCAAAAATGCAGTGTGTGAATCTTATCGACACACAGGGAGTTGTTAAGATACAACCAAGAACCGTTTTGAAGTACGCAACCAACGGACTTCCAACCGCTATCGTAAGAGATATATACGGTAATGAATATGTAGGCACTG
>CAZLNP010000030.1:0-1443 GCA_964561085.1 uncultured Candidatus Saccharibacteria bacterium | reverse complement strand
TCCGCATTTGGCGGCATGAGCCTTGGCGGTGCTGTCTTTGCCGCTTTTATCCTACTTGGCATCCCAACGCTTGGTGTTTATATTTTTAGGCGGGAAAACGCCTAGAAACGCTTCATAACTTAAAACTAATCCAATGAGTGCAGAATCTAAAACATTGACCCACTGGAAAAGGGGCTTCAATAAGGAATACTTGGGAACTTGGTCGCTGCCAAATGGCAAAGATTTTACCGTTACGATTGAAAAAATCGTTGAACGTGTTGAGATAAAGGGCGAAGGTGGAAGGATTGACATTCGCCCTGTTGCAAAGTTCAAGGAATTCAAGGAGCCAATGGTTTTGAACGTGACCAACTGCAAGACCATTTCAAAGCTTTTCAACACGCCATTTATCGAAGAATGGAACGGTAGGCAGATAATCCTTTATGCCGATATGAACGTACAAGTTGGCAAGGGCAGGAATGCTGAAACAACCGAAGGGTTGAGGGTTAGGCCGATGTTGCCCCCATCTGCGAAGGAACAGGAAATAAAGGAATTGAGTGCTGAAATCCGTGTTTTGTTGGCGCACTACAAAGGCGCTGATTTGGAGACAATCAAAACAGAGCTAAATACAAAGGCAGCCGCCAAAGAAGCCACTGCCGATTATCTCAAATCCGTAATAACCAAACTTCGCCCATAATGATAGACCGTAGCAACATAAAATACCATTTCGATTTAGAGCAAGGCAGTGAAGAATGGCGGGAAATCCGTTTGGGTAAGTTCACTGGGTCAAACGCAAATGTGCTATTGACAAACGGGAGAGATGCCGATGGATTGGGGGCTGGCGTTAAAAACTTGCTTTACAAAAATGCCAGCGAGTTAATCACTGGCGGCGAAGGCGATAGTTTTATCGGAAACGTGCATACTGAAAGGGGTAATGCCTCCGAACCATTGGCAATCGAGCTTTACGAAGAAGCTACTTGGTCAACGGTCAAAAAGTGCGGATTTATCGAATTGACCCACTACATAGGCTATTCACCGGATGGGCTTATTGGTGATGACGGGCTGGCGGAATGCAAAGCACCTGACAACGCAGAATATTTGCGGCTTCTTATTGAAAAAACGGTTGACCCAAAGTATTTTGCTCAAATGATGTTTGGGCTTTGGGTGACTGGTCGGCAATGGTGCGACAACATCTATTTCAATTCCAACTTTGGCGATAAGCCATATTTTCATATCAGGTTTGAACGTGACGAAAAGGTAATGCAAATCTTTGACGAAAAGATGGGAATTATCACCCGCAAAATGGATGAACTTCTTAACAAATACCACGATAAGAAATGACAGAAGAACTAAAAGAAAGGATAGCGGTAAAGCTATTTTTCATTGAGCAGGAAGCGGCACAAATCCGCAAGTGGATTGAAGCCGGAACCGACAAAGACCCCGCTTTTTTGGCTGAATTGAACGCCA
>CAZLNP010000029.1:0-1533 GCA_964561085.1 uncultured Candidatus Saccharibacteria bacterium | reverse complement strand
TTGTGAAACTCCGCATAAATAACGTGGAAATGCTTGGGGCTTACGACGTTCGGGGTAAAATGTGGATGTTCGGTGCAGGTGTAGAAAAGAAGTTTGGCAAAAAGAAAAATGCAAAATAATCAATACTACTATTGCACGTTTCAAAATTAGTTGTAACTTTGCATCAAGTTATTTATCTAATTCGCTTCACATTCACAACACAACAGAAATGGCAAATCTAAAATCTGACAATTACCGTAACATTTCACTTGAAAAAGTGGAAGCCGAATTCAGCAAAACAAAATCGTACCCCGCCGACTTAGTAATGCCAGAAGTGCAAAAGGCATGGTGCTACGTTTACGGGAACGGTGCGGCTGAAATTTCCTTCCAAGTCCGTACCGACATGGAACCAACGACAGGTGCAGCTAATAAGCCTTTCGAGAACGCCCCCGGCTTCCACGTCGAAACGGAAATTGACAAGCAACAACTGCTTGACTGCATTACACATGCTAACGTTTACGACGTGTCAGGCGGCGGCGTAGTAATCGAGGGGGAAGAAAGAAATTTCATTGCCCAGCTTGACGAGGATTTTGTCAGGCAAAAACTGAACGACCAAGCCCCCGCCATTGTGCGCTCTTACATCTGCCTGTTTGGAGCGGGTGCAATTGCACAGGCACGGGCGGAACACGAAGCCAACAAAGAACCAAAGGGCTTTAAATCAGAAATGGAAGCAATTTTTCAGACAGCGGCATTGGCTGCATAAAAAACAATAAAATGATAACCAAAGACATCGCAAGATTGATTTACAATTGCTATTCCGAAATTGAGAGTGGCGAAAAAATGATTGAAGAACTAAAAAAGGCCATTGATGAAAATGGCAATTTTATCCTAGTTGATAGCTGGGGTGAGAGAAAGCGATTTTTAGAGCTTCACATCCCATCAAAAAGTGGTAGTTATTCAATAAAGCAGATGCCTATGCAATTAGGTATTGATGCTATTCTGAACCATATAGAAGCGCAAAAAAAGGAGCTTGAAAGGCTAAAGCTTACGTGTAAGACACAATTACTTTAGGTGTCATTAGCTGCATAAAAAACAAGAACAAACAAGCCGGATGCCTACGGGTGTCCGGTACATCTTTTACAATCAAAAAAAATTCAAATGAGTGAGCAAGAATTGAAGCAAATGCACTTGGAAGTTTTTCTTGCAAGGATAAAAAGGGAGGGATATGGTAAAGACCAAGAATCAATTTTGGGTATTTTTTCATCTGGCATTGAAGCAGGTTTTTCAATATACAGGGATGTATTACTTCCAGAATTGCTTTTTAGGGCATGGGAAGCTGGAGAGACATTTGGCGCAAATTATGTGTCACCTTTTTGCCCTAAAGACCACGAGGGAAGCAAAAATAGTTTTAAGGAGTGGCTGAAAACTACCACCTAGCGACCTCTACCATTGGTAGGGGATTTACAAAAGCCTTTGCCGTTGGGCTGTACCAACGGCACATTTTTTCACCAAATCAAAATCCCTGAAACATTTAATCACAATCCTGTTCTTAGT
>CAZLNP010000028.1:0-1540 GCA_964561085.1 uncultured Candidatus Saccharibacteria bacterium | reverse complement strand
AGCCCGCCCGAACCACTGGACGGGGCAAAGCCGCCACCGATAAGCACAGCAGACCCCAACGAAGAAAAGCTGTTCCACAAAGAAGAAACCCAAGACGAAATAAACACGGACGACTACTCGGAACGGTTACGAACCCCCGAAGAAATGGCAGCCTTCCACGCAATAGACCTGAAAAAATGGTTTGCCAAATCCATCAAGACTTCCTACCACGAACAAGGCGCTAAGATAAAACGACCCGGCAAGGATGCGGGTCACTACCACGTCACAAAGCCCCTGCACGGCCTAAAAATAGAATGGCGGCTAAGGGATGAAAGCCTAAAAAAGACGCTTGAAAGCCTTGTCGAGCAAATCAGCCTAAACGATTTCGATGCGCAAAAAATAGACGTGGCTGGCAGGAGGCTTTCGGTCGAGATTATGATAACAGACCTGCACTTGGGCAAAATCGGCTTCAATCCCGAAACGATGGAATTCAATTGGACTTTACAGGATGCCGCTAGGGAGATGAACGCCGCCATTGATTTCTTTGTATCGCAAGTGGACGGCAGCCGGATTGCCGAATTCGTGCTACCAATCGGGAACGATTACCTGAACATTGACAATTCCAGCAACCAGACCCGTAGGGGTACGCCGCAAATGTCCGGCGATTTCTGGCACAACGTCTTTCGCTTCGGCAAACAACTTGCAATCGCAGCCATCGAAAAACTTGCCACCATTGCACCTGTAAGAGTTTACATGGTGAAGGGCAACCACGATGAGGACAGCGTTTTTTCGTTGGGCGAAGTGATTGCCGCCTATTTCAACAGCCACCCGAACGTTGACGTTACCAATCACCCGGTCGAAAGGAATTACCACGAGTTCGGCGCTAACCTCATCGGCTTTGCGCATGGGCACGAATTCAACATGGCCAAGGCTATGCAGACAATGGCAATGGATGAACCAATCCGCTTTGGCAGGTCGAAGTTTCGCTCCTATCATTTTGGCCACTTGCACCAAAACAAGCTGACCAAGGTAATGAACCTCGCCATCAAGGAAGAACATTTTGGCGTTGACGTTGAGATATGCCCATCCATGTCACCGCTTGACGAGTGGCATTACAAGAACGCCTACATAGGAAACCTACGCCGTGCTAAGTGCTTTGTTCGTGACTTTGCAAATGGATTGGTTCAGGAGATATATTATAACCTGTGTGAACGATAGCACCGTTTTTGTGTGGCTTGTGTTCAGCAGTTGCACCGCTTACTTTTTCCATGTTCACTTGCATAGCCGCCCGAAGCGATTCGAGGCGGCTATTGTTTTTCTGCAATTGTCTTAGAATTCTTTTGAGCGCCATGTTGTGTCGTGTTAGTTTTTGTTTAGTTAGGTTCTTTCGTCACAATACCCACAAAGATTGCGCATTTTCACAATAACAAGGAAGTTTCACGGTAGAAATTTCTTTTCCCCCCATCAAATAAACCTATTATTTGTTAGATTTTTGCGATTACAAAAAAAGAAGCGGCAAACGTTGTCCCTTGCCGCTGTCTCCAATTCAAAAAACTTATAG
>CAZLNP010000027.1:0-1577 GCA_964561085.1 uncultured Candidatus Saccharibacteria bacterium | reverse complement strand
AGCTACAACCTATGTTGCAGGCAGTTTTTCAAACACGCGTGACTTTGACTGGTAGCAAAGATAAGGCTGGACTTTCTAAGGTAATCGGTGTCCAGATGATTAATAATTACGACGGCATCATGGAAAGCGAGTCTAAACTAGCTGCCTGGTATGTAGTAACAGAATTATTAATTCGTGCTTTACCAGATAACGAGCCGAACGAACAGCTGTTCAGTGAGTTAGAAAAGTACGCTTCATTTTTACATAAAAATATTCTTGATCCCGATCAAGTTAAGAAGAGTGTTATTCAATTTCAAATTAAAGCTCTAAAAAGTCTGGGTCTAGGGATTCGCTCTTTCACGGCCAATTCTCAAAATATTGTGGAACCACAGAATATTTGGTTCTCTCTAGATAGAGGCGGTTTCACTACAGAAGATTCAGTGGATGCAATCCCGATGCGGTGGCAATCCTTTCAAGCTTTTCGTAGTATGGCCGCAGATCCATATGAAATTGAGAGTAATTTTGCCCCAGAAGATTTTAGCCCGCTTTCGGGACTGGTGAATAAGTTTGTAAGCTATCAATTGGACAGAGAAATAAAATCACAACAACTTTTGGCCAACACCTAAATTTCTCTGGTATACTTAAGTTATACAATAAAAATAAACATATGGCAGCATTTAAACCACAACCAGTTCCAGATCCATTGCCACAGCCGGCAGGTCAAAAGATTGCGTCACGTGATAGCACTTCAGCACCACTTTCTTTTGATATCCAAGAGTCTTCTTTCCAGCCTGAAGGTGGTAGATTTAAGCAATTCTACAGAAACAACAAATGGTATTTCTGGGCGATTATTTTAGGTATAGTCATTATTAGTACTTTGGCGTATTTTGCTTTTCGTGAGCAAACTCCTGAGCCAACAGAAAATGCTAATGTAGAAGTAAACATAGATGCGCCTCAAACCGCTCCATCTGGTGGAGAAGTGATATATAAAATCCAGATAAACAATAACGATGCCGCTAACTTGGAAGATATGAGGCTTGAGTTGGTTTATGATGACGGCATGAAGTACATTTCAAGCACTCCGCCTGCAGATAATATTTCAGGTTCGATTTTCCCAGTCCCAGATTTAGGTAATGGGGAGAATGTGGTCTTAATTATTAAAACTAATGTTTCTGGTGGCTTAAATGATGACAAGCGTTTAACAGCAAAATTACGCTATAAGTTTAGTAATTTTACTTCAGAATTCACCGAAGAGAAGACTCATACTGTTCGATTAGTGGCAGCAGACATTATTTTGGATGTCACTGGGCCTGAAAAAGCTACAAATGTTCAAACAGCGAATTATGATATCTTCTATCGAAATGATTCAAATAAAGATATAAACAGTGCTCGCATTCAAATAACTTATCCAAATGAGTTTAAATACTCGAGCAGTGATCCTAGCCCATCGCTAGGTCAGAATATATGGAACTTTAATAACTTGAAGCAAAATGATTCAGGCAAGATATCATTTAGCGGTACCTTTAAAGGAACAAAAGCGGGACAGTCAGTAGTGTTCAAAGTTGAGTTCTTAGCTTTAGATGACAAAGGCAACTTCT
>CAZLNP010000026.1:0-1742 GCA_964561085.1 uncultured Candidatus Saccharibacteria bacterium | reverse complement strand
AGGATTTCAATGTAACCGGGCGGCTTTACGCTTCCATCCTGCCAGAAGTCAAGGCGACGCAATTGGGCGAGGTGCATGTTGATATTGTACCTCGTGGGGCTGACAATCAGGCAAAGGTGGCCGGGCAATTTGCTCGTGAAAAAACAAATATCCTAACCCCGTCACCAAGTGAAATAGCAGATGCAACACAGGCGCACCAGTCAAGGCGATTTACTAGGGCGCAACAAATATTTTAATAATGCTAAACCTAGCGCTAAAAGCCGTTCAATCGGCACTGACAAGCATAGAAATCGGCGGGACGCCATTGATAGAAAAGTATGGTGGGCTTGTGTTCCCGATTGCCATACCGCAAGAAGTGGGCAAAACGGACGGCGGCGAATCCATCCTAAAGCAAAAGGTATTCCCGGTTGCTTGTGGCGTCACGTTTCAGGACTGCGTTACCAATCGCAAGTACCAACAGCTTGTGCCAGATAGTAAGTACAAATCATTGGTGTACTGGGAACAATTGGGCGATGCTACCCTTAACGCTACCCTATCGCAGTTTGCACCGAAGGGCGGGCTTTTGGTGTACGACATTCCCGCACGGCTGGTTGCATGGCTGAACATCGCAAAACTGAACGTGAACGGCGACGGCGACGCTGATTGCTCAATCGTTGCCCCGGTCGCACTGAAAATCCAGACGGCGCTTTACCGAAAGAATGGGTTCACCGTCCCGAACGAAGCCTATCAGGGCGCAAGGGTGCAGTTAATTTTTAATGGGCAGGAAAAGAAGGACGCAGCAAACGTTTTTGGGCGCTATACCTACGGTAACGAGGTTGCAAGGTTCATGTTGTACCCTTACGACTTCTTTTCATTGCGCTACACCATTCGGCTTTCTATCAATCGCAACTGCGTGGAAGCTTTCACGTTGGGTACGCCGATTGATTGCGCCCTTGGCGTACAAAGTGAATCATAGTTTGTTTTATTGAATAAATGGATTATTTTTGCATAAAATTAGACACGAGCATGAGTAACACGCTACCTAAACCACGAAGGCGAGTACCCGCCACCACCAACACATTTACATTTGAGTTTGAGACCCAAAAACAGGAAGACGGGTCAATCAAGCGGCTTGAAATGAAGCAGTCATTTTCAGGCCAAAAGTTGTTGTTGGATGGCGATGACATAACGCCAACAGGCTACAAAATCCTAATCGCTTGCCTTGCCGACAATATCAAGCAGTTGGCCGCACTTGCTTCAAGGGATGGCATGAACCCGCTTGAATTGATTGGTGATGCTGGCAAGCGGCTTGGCCTTGAATTCCCCCTACCATTGCAACAGGAACCAGAAAAGGAGGCCAAGATTATCGAACTGCCTAAATTTTCGATACAATGACAATGGCCATCCTTTGCGGCCTAGTCGGTTTCGTGTTCATCGAACTGCTTTGCCAGCCATTTGAAGCGTTCGGCTGGTGGCCTGAAACATTGCGGCGGTTGCTTTTCAGAACAGACGCCTTGGTTGATTACGAAGATATGTCTTGGTGGCAATTGCTGCTTTATAAACCCTTGGCTGCTTGTGGCAAGTGCTTTGCCGGGTGGTTTTCGATTGCGTACTTCCTGACAAACCAGCCATTCAACCCGTTCAGCCTTGCAATGTTTGTTAGCCTTGCGATTTTTATGGCTTGGGTATTGGAGCAGTTGAAAATACAAATAGAACAATGAACCTACCTAAACTCTCTATCGAAATACCCCCCGCCGACCTTG
>CAZLNP010000025.1:0-1790 GCA_964561085.1 uncultured Candidatus Saccharibacteria bacterium | reverse complement strand
TTCTAATCTCATAATCTTTAACAGGTTCTATTGGTTCTGGTATCTCGAATTTTCCGCTAAGTTTTATACTATGTGAGTTCATATTTTTCTTTAAATTCTTTTATTGCTTGGAGTTCTGTGCAGTGTTTTTGAGCTTGTTTTTTAAGATAAGTGTAATGTCCCCCAAATTTACCTTTATACCATCTTTCAAACTTCTCTGGGGTTTTGTGGGCGGAGAACTCGTGATTGAAAACGTGGTGTGAGGTGCAGAGAATAACAGCATTTGTAATATCAAGTCTAAGTCCCTTAATCGCCCTGCGGATGAAATGGTGTGCGTTAAGACCTTCTGTTGCTCCACAGTACCAACAGTATGGTGTGAGTTCTCTTGCCATTTTAGACCAGATTTTGTCATATTTACCTATCTTAATTTTCTTTATTGCGGATATACCCATTAAAATAATCCTTTCGGTGCTTCTACTTTAGGTTTAGTTCCCCATTTATCCATAAAGTCTTTAACATTACTCCATTGTTTAGCGTCTGTACCTCTCCATTTATAACCAATGATAGCTCCTTTTTCTGTTCTTATTTCAGCGATCTCTGGGCTTTGTGATGGTCTTAGACATCTTTCTGCTGTCGCTGTCTTATATCCCCATAGTTTACAAAGCCTTACTAGATCATCTAGGTCAATGGGTTGAGCTTTAATGTACTCGTGGAGTTTTTGTTTTAGTGAGATTTTCATATATTTAGAAAGGAATGCATGGGTGTCCATCATCTTTAATTCTTCCTTCCATACCACATACTTCACATTCCATTGATTGAATAGTTGGTAGTTCTTCTGGTAGAGGTTCTTTAGCCAATGCGATTCTTGCTTTTTCCATACCTGTTGCAAATCTTTTATCAGCGTCTTGTTCGATTTGTTTAAATACATTCCAGACTAAATCAAAATCTTTTGGGTCTAGGGGTAATTTATTTTCACCCTGCATCATTGAATGGTCTAACCAGTATCCCCATAAGCATTGTTTGTAAGCCTTCTTGTCCCAGAAGTCATCTGATTGGCTCTGTGACGCATTATTTGACACGCTAAGGGGTTTATTTACAGGAAGTTGAGTCTGACTAGGGTCTCCCTCTCTAATGCTGACAATACCACGTTTTGTGAACTTGATTAATTCACCCTTTGCGTTGGTAAATTCACTTGGTTCTTCTGTGTAACCGATATTTACTGTGTCGTGGGGTTTTACGTCCATACTCTTAAAGGCTTTATACACGTCTCCGTCTTGACCCTTGATTGTGCGATAGAAAGTGTATTTGTCTTTTCCACTGATTATTGTAAAGCCTTCATTGCCTGTGGAGGCAAACTTAGTTTGAATATCGTCTATTGTGATTGTCTTGTTTAAAATCATTAGTTTAGTACTCCGCTAACAAAACCTACAAGGAAGGCTACTGCTAATAATGCTGTATAGATTACTGCTACTACATAAATGGTTTTCTGATACCAGCGATCAATTATCCATTCGTGTTTGTGTGATACTTCGTTGAATTGAGTTTTCATATTCATATTTTTAATTATTATATCTTTTGTCAGCCTCCACTGATTGTTCAAACTCTTGTTGTTCACGATCAATTTCCTCTTCTTCAATAAACCGTTCTTTATTGCTTTTGTGTCCGTACCACATCTTCCAGTCTTCGTCTGTAAAAGGAGTTCCATTAGTTTCCATTTTGACCTCCATATCTCATATCCATAGCGACAGAATCAAGTGTGTCTTCGTCTAGGTCACCATAGAATTTAGCTGTTTTGGTTATTTGACGAGTTC
>CAZLNP010000024.1:0-2249 GCA_964561085.1 uncultured Candidatus Saccharibacteria bacterium | reverse complement strand
CTAGCATCACGATAAGAGAAAGCGAAGTTTTTCTTGGAGAGTGTATAACGAGCCTCTTTGAATGGTCCATAAGGACCGTAGTCTTTGGCACTGACTTGATTACTAAGCGTCAAGACACCGAGCAATAACAGACAAGCAGCTAAGACCTGATTAAACTTGGTCATAAATTAGACTGGTTAGTTTATTATTTTACTAATTAGCCTAATTATAACATAGGGACGGGCAAATAAAAAGCAGCCTCCGATGAGACTGCTTTTTAAATTCGATATGTAGTAATTACTTTTTAGCCTTTTCACCGATAATCTTGTCGGCGACATGGCGAGGAGCTTCACTGTAGTGCAGGAATTCCATAGCGTAGTTAGCACGACCTTGAGACATAGAGCGCAAAGAAGTAGCGTAGCCAAACATTTCAGCTAGAGGTACTTTAGCTTTGATAACTTTCAACTTGCCGCGATCAGACATTTCTTCGATCTGACCACGCTTGGAGTTTAGGTCACCGACAACGCTGCCCATGTATTCTTCAGGAGTAGTAACTTCAACTTTCATGATTGGTTCGAGAATGACAGGACTCGCCTTTTTACAAGCGTCACGGAAGGCCATGATACCAGCCATTTTGAAGGCCATTTCGTTGGAGTCGACTTCGTGGTAAGAACCATCGAAGACTTCAACTTTGACATCAACCATTGGGTAGCCAGCCATAGTACCACGTTCAACAGCTTCTTTAACACCTTTTTCGATAGCAGGAATATATTCCTTAGGAATACTACCACCCTTAGTAGCGTCTTTGAAAGAATAACCACCGCCTTCAACGTTAGGAGCGATGCGCAACCAACAATGACCGAACTGACCGCGACCACCGGACTGCTTAACATACTTACCTTCAGCTTCAGCTTCGTTACGAATAGTTTCACGGTAGCTAACTTGTGGCTGACCGATATTAGCTTCAACGCTAAATTCACGCTTCATACGATCAACGATGATGTCGAGGTGTAGTTCACCCATACCAGAAATCAAAGTCTGACCAGTTTCTTCGTCGGTTTCGACGCGGAAGGTTGGGTCTTCTTCGGCAAGTCTAGAGAGAGCCATGCCCATTTTCTCTTGGTCAACCTTAGTCTTTGGTTCAACGGCAATCTGGATAACTGGCTCAGGGAAGTTGATAGCTTCGAGCAATAACGGATGGTCAACATCACAGAGAGTGTGGCCGGTAAAAGTTTCTTTGAGACCGATGACGGCGGCAATGTCACCAGAATGAATTTCGTTAATTTCTTCACGACTGTTAGCGTGCATACGGACCAAGCGACCAATACGTTCTTTCTTGCCAGTAGAGGCGTTTAGAACATAAGAACCGGAAGCGAGCACACCAGAATAGACACGCACGAAACAGAGCTTACCAACGAAAGGATCGGTAGCGATTTTGAAAGCGAGAGCCATGAAAGGAGCGTCGTCCTTAACTGGCACTGACACTTCCTTGTCCATTTCATCAGGAACATGACCAACTAAGGCAGTCACATCAAGTGGAGATGGCAAGTAATCAACAACAGCATCGAGAACGAGCTGAACGCCGATATTTTGCAAAGCAGTACCACAGAAGACTGGGTAGATTTGGCTGGCGATAACACCTTTACGGATAGCCGCTTTGATTTCATCGAGAGTAATTTCCTCACCATTGAGATAGCGATCAGTAAGAGTTTCATCACATTCAACAGCCTTTTCAATCATGATGTTGCGGTATTTAGCCACAATGTCTTTCATGTCGGCAGGTACATCAACTTCTTGAATGTCCTCACCGTGAGCACCGTTAAAGATATAAGCTTTTTGAGTTAAGAGATTGACTACACCCTTCATAGTGTCTTCAGCGCCGATTGGCAACTGAACAGCCACAGCCTGAGTGTTCAAACGAGTATGGATAGAGTCCATACACATAAAGAAGTCAGCACCAGTCTTGTCCATTTTGTTAACGAAACAAATACGAGGCACGTGATACTTATCAGCTTGACGCCAAACAGTTTCGGATTGTGGCTCAACGCCCTGACTACCATCAAAGACAGCAACAGCAGCATCAAGGACACGCAAAGAGCGCTCTACTTCTACAGTAAAGTCGACGTGACCTGGAGTGTCGATAATGTTAATACGGTTATCTTTCCAGAAACAGGTGGTGGCAGCAGAGGTAATGGTAATACCACGTTCTTTTTCCTGTTCCATCCAGTCCATTTCAGCAGCACCTTCGTGAACTTCACCGATCTTGTGCT
>CAZLNP010000023.1:0-2669 GCA_964561085.1 uncultured Candidatus Saccharibacteria bacterium | reverse complement strand
ATAAAAAAGAGCGCTTGAGAGAGTAGATTCTTCACAAAAGAATAGGGAAGTAGGTGAATGAGCAGTAGAGATCATAAGTGATCAAGCTGCTAAGGGCTGCTGACGGATGCCTAGGCATCGACAGGCGAAGAAGGACGCGAACAGCTGCGATAAGCTCCGGGGAGCTGGTAATGCAATGATCCGGAGGTTTCCGAATGGGGGAACCCAATAAGAGTAATATCTTATTATTTCTATCTGAATACATAGGATAAGAAAAGCGATACCCGCTGAAGTGACACATCTCAGTAAGCGGAGGAAAAGAAATCTAGAAGAGATTCCCTGAGTAGCGGCGAGCGAAATGGGAAGAGCCCAAACCAAAGATTTATCTTTGGGGTTGTAGGGCCTATCATAAAGTAGAAAGAGGTAAATAGGAGAGTAGTCTGGAAAGACTAGCAACATAGGGTGATAGCCCCGTATCCGAAACATACGCTAATACGAGATAGGTACCTGAGTAGGGCCGGCCACGTGGAATCCGGTCTGAATCTGGAGGGACCACCCTCTAAGGCTAAATACTCGTCGATGACCGATAGCGAACAAGTACCGCGAGGGAAAGGTGAAAAGAACCCCGGGAGGGGAGTGAAAAAGAAACTGAAATCAGCAGCCTACAAACGGTCGAAGGCCTATGCCACCTACGGGTGGAACGGCTGACGGCGTGCCTTTTGCATGATGAGCCAGCGAGTTAAGTTATACGGCAAGGTTAAGGGATGTGTGCATTCCGGAGCCGGAGCGAAAGCGAGTGTGAATAGCGCGATAAGTCGTATAATTTAGACACGAAACCAAGTGATCTATCCATGGCCAGGATGAAGCAAGGGTAACACCTTGTGGAGGTCCGAACTAGTGTCTGTTGAAAAAGCCTTGGATGAGCTGTGGATAGGGGTGAAAGGTCAATCAAACTTGGAGATATCTTGTACTCTTCGAAATAACTTTAGGGTTAACCTCAGTAACAAGCAATATGGGGGTAGAGCACTGGATCCACGAGGGAGGCTACCGCCTTACCGAAGGGAACCAAACTCCGAATACCATATTGAATACTGGGAGATAGACTGTGGGGGATAAGCTTCATAGTCAAAAGGGGAACAGCCCAGATCGTCAATTAAGGCCCCAAATTCTATGCTAAGTGAGTAAGGAAGTGAAGTTTCAAAGACAGTTGGGATGTTGGCTTAGAGGCAGCCATCATTTAAAGAGTGCGTAACAGCTCACCAATCGAGAGACTTTGCGCCGATAATAGACGGGACTAAAGCATAGAGCCGAAATTACGGGTGCTAACGTAAGTTAGCGCGGTAGAAGAGCGTAGTATATGCGCAGAAGATGTACCGTGAGGAGCATTGGAGCGTATACTAGTGAGTATGCATGGCATGAGTAAACGATAAAGGAAGTGAAAATCTTCCTCGCCGAAAACCTAAGGTTTCCGGGATTAAGCTCGTCTTATCCGGGTTAGCCGGACCCTAAGCCAAGGCTGAAAAGCGTAGGCGATGGGAAGCAGGTTAAATATTCCTGCGCCACCGTAGATATATACGATGGGGTGACGAAGTAAGTTAAGTACGCGGACGATTGGAAATGTCCGTTTAGGCAAGCGGTTGGTAGATAGGAAAATCCGTCTACGGAATACCGGATGTCTGACAAGGGAAGCCGAGAGGTGAACCGATAGTATGGCGCGAGACTTCCAAGAAACAGCCTCTAGTTTTCGAAGGTGACCGTACCAAAACCGACACAGGTGGGTGTGAAGAATATTCTCAGGCGCGCGAGAGAACTCTCGTTAAGGAACTCTGCAAATTATCCTCGTAACTTCGGGAGAAGAGGAGCCGCAGTTCGTGATGATCTTCGCGATCAAGAGCGAAAGGCGGCCGAAGAGAAATGGCCCAGGCGACTGTTTAACAAAAACACAGCACTATGCTAAGTCGTCTAAGACGATGTATATGGTGTGAAGCCTGCCCAATGCCAAAAGGTCAAAAGGAGGAGTCAGCTCGTAAGGGTAAAGCTCTGAATTTAAGCCCTGGTGAATGGCGGCCGTAACTATAACGGTCCTAAGGTAGCGAAATTCCTTGTCGGGTAAGTTCCGACCTGCACGAATGGCCTAACGATCTGGGCACTGTCTCAACGAGAGACTCGGTGAAATTGTAGTAGCGGTGAAGATGCCGTTTACCCGCAACAAGACGGAAAGACCCCGTGAACCTTTACTGTACTCTGATATCGGCTTTTGATTTTCCATGTGTAGGATAACCGGGAGACAAAGAAGAAGGCTCGTTAGGGCTTTTGGAGTCAACGTTGAAATACCGGTCTTGGGAAGTCGAAAATCTAACCTTATCCCGTGAATCCGGGAGAGGGACAATGTCAGACGGGCAGTTTGACTGGGGCGGTATCCTCCTAAAAAGTAACGGAGGAGTCCAAAGCTTACCTCATCGTGGTTGGCAATCACGAGAAGAGCGTAAAGGTATAAGGTAGGTTAACTGCGAGACCAGCAAGTCGAGCAGATACGAAAGTAGGGCTTAGTGATCCGGCGGTTGAAAGTGGAATCGCCGTCGCTTAACGGATAAAAGGTACTCCGGGGATAACAGGCTTATCGCCACCAAGAGTTCATATCGACGTGGCGGTTTGGCACCTCGATGTCGACTCATCGCATCCTGGGGCTG
>CAZLNP010000022.1:0-2809 GCA_964561085.1 uncultured Candidatus Saccharibacteria bacterium | reverse complement strand
GACATGCTAATGATGCGCTGCTTCTTCCTGCTTAAAAAACCAGCACCCGCACTTTCCATCATCCGCCGACAATAAGACACGCCAACAACCACACGCAAGCCCGCCAATTGCCGCAACTTGCAAAGAAAACACGCAAAGAGGATGAATATAGATACCGCCAAGGCAATCACCGAGGCAACGATTACCAGAAATTTAAGGCATGTTGACTATGATAGGTGTGTTGAGATAGCGCACAAATCAAAGGTTTTTGTGACGGGCGAAGGGCAGGATACCGACTACCTGATTACGCTACGTGACAAGGAGAACGAACGCCAAAAGCAGATAAGGGTGAAGGTGACAAAGCCGATAACCCCGTTGGCATTGACCCCCGTTCGTACCGAATTCTTGAAAATGTTCAGGGTGGACGGCGTGACGTTGAGCATCGAGGGCAACGACCTTGAAGACCTGAACGAAGCACTGGAAACCTACCACTCGAATGCGCCGCTTGATTCCTACCTTGAAAGGCGCTATGTCCATTGGAACTTCATTGACCCGAACGGCTGGTTGGTCACGGAACGCAGGAACGTTTATGATGAGGTCGGCAAGGTCTTGAAAGTGGATGTTTACCCGTTGGAAGTCACGAGCGAACAGGCGGTCAACTACGCTTACGACAATGGCGTTCCCGTCTGGTTGGTCGTTAAGCAAGAAAGGATTGAAATTGTTGAAACAGTGCTACCAAACGGCAACCGTGAAACCTCGGAGAAAGAAGTAAGCGATTACTATTTTTATACGGGCGGGCTTGCCTTGCGTTACAGTGAATTTGTCGCTACGCCTTTGGAGATACCGGGCAGCGAAGAAATCCGCTTGGTGATGGACAACGAGACGGAGGCAAGGCGTTTCATGTACGCAGAATACAACACAGGCACGACGGAATTTCCCGGCCAAAAATGGGGCGCTTACGATGACCAAGAGGGCGACGGAACGGTTCGTGTCCCTCCTTTCTGGGATGGCGCTAGGTTCTTGCTGGAAGACCTGATTGAGACGAAAAGCGTCTTTGACGTGTCGAAGCACAACCACGTTTTTCCAAAGTTGTTCCATTACGAGCAGCGGTGCAAGCACGAAGGCTGCCAAGGCGGGTACATAGACGGCAACCGGGCGAATGTCTGCCCAAGCTGCAACGGAACGGGCGGCAACCTACATTTCAGCGAAAGCGACGTTATCACTTTCGAGATGCCCGCCAACATGGAAGACCTCTCCAAATTGCCGCCGTTGGAATCGCTGGCGTTCTATCATCAACCACCGCTTGAAGTTACCAAGGCACTCTATGACTGGGTGAACGACTTCAAAGAGCAGGTTTACATCGCATCCTTCAACAGCACGAACGTTGACAAGGCACAGGTGGCGAAGACGGCAACCGAAGTATCAAAGCTTTGGGATGATATTAACACCCGCATCTACCCTTGTGCGTCTTGGCTGTCACGCATTTACGAAAAGACGGTAAGGATAACGGCGCAATACCTTGAAAAAAGCGGCGTAAAAGTTAGGCACTCGCACCCAAGGGACATGAAGCTAGAACCTTTGGAAGTGCTGATTGGCAGGTACAAGGAAACAGAAGGGCTACCGTATGATGTGCGTGAAAGCGTCCTTTTCTCCGTGCTGGGCAAAACATTCTTGGACAATCCGAACAAGGCCGAAAACATCAAGGCTTGGCAGTATTGGAAGCCGTTTAAGTCGCTATCTACCGACACCGTGCTTTTCATCCTGCAAGACCGGGCAAACGATGACTTCGACAAGCTGCTTTTCCAGAACTGGGACGCAGTTCAAATCGAGGTTGAAAGGATGTTGGGCGAGGCTGATTTCTACACGCTAACGCCCGAAAAACAATACACGGCTATCAAGGCTGCCGTTGCGGTGGTCGCCGAACAAATCAAGTTCTTGGAGACGGTCGAGCAATTCCCAGACATTGCGAATTCTGACCCGTTCGCTGTTGAAAATAACCTACAAAATGATGTCCCGGTTGCTTGATAAAGTTGCTGGGATTTCGTAAATTTGAACTTCATAAAAACCTAAAAATCATGGCACAGAAAGTTGTAAAAGTTAAGGCGCACAAGCGTCTGGATGGAACTGGTAAGATTGAAAACGTGGATGCGCACGTTAGGCGAATTGAGGTATTAGAGAATAGGTTGAATACTGTCTCTAAAATGGAAGTACCAAGAGACGCTAGTTATCGCAAGGCCGCATTAGTGTCTGAAATAAAAAAACAGATAAATAAAAACATTGGCAGCGTTGGGTACTATGCGCAGAAAGACTTTCTTGGGGGGTTGAAATCCATTTTGTAGCCAATTGCCAATCCAGCCCCAAATATCAGCCCGTGAAACCTTCGCCGAAGAATCGAGCGCAGCACTTGAAAAGGCCGTCAAGGTCGTTCAGGCTGCGCTTTATTCTTCGGTGGTTGACAAGGTGCTGAACAGCCTTGAAACAGACGAAAACGGGTTGATAAAATTCACGGTGGGCAACATCCGCAACGCTGGCAAGTTCTCGCAGGTCTGGAAGTCGCACCAACGACAAAGCAGCAAGATAACGGCTTGGCTGATTCGCAAGCTGATAGCATTGTTCGACCTGAACACGGCCTACATTAAAGAGGTCGGCAAGGTAACGGACGGCTTGGAAGCAAGGGCAAGGAAGAAGCTGCTTTTCAACTTGGGTTACGACATTGACGCAAAGAAGGTCATCCCTGATTCTTGGCTTGATAACTTGGCTGCACAGGCCGACGTGAAGCAGCGTGTCGCAAACCGCATTTCCACGGCCATACAATCCAAGATGCCGTTGA
>CAZLNP010000021.1:0-4361 GCA_964561085.1 uncultured Candidatus Saccharibacteria bacterium | reverse complement strand
CCCAGACCCAGACCCAGACCCAGACCCAGACCCAGACCCAGACCCAGACCCAGACGACGAAGAAGACGAGGACGAAGAATCTGATGCACCACTTGAAGTCGATATAAAAATTACAGAATTACTTCCGAATCCCAGCGGGAGTGACTCCGGCTTCGAAAAAATTGAGCTATTTAACGCCGGTGAAGAAATAGTAAATCTTTCTGGGTATCGAATTGATGATGTCTCGCCCTCAGACCCTGTTAGTAGCAACGCCCACACTTTCTCTTCGGCAGAGATAGAATCAGATTCGTACTATGTACTTACGATCCCTGTAGGAAAATTCTCGCTCAATAACACGAGTGGGGATGTAGTCACCCTATTTGATGATCATGGAGAAGTTTTAAGCTCTGTAGCCTATGTAGATTCATCTCCAGAAGCTAAGTCATATAGCTATTTTGCAAGTGGATGGAAGTGGTCTGAACCAACGTTTGGAGAAGAGAATAGAGAGCCTCTAACAGAAGAGGAGGAGGAAACTAGTGAAGAAAGTAGCGAAGAAACAGAAGATTTTGGTCAGTATGACAACAGCAGCCTAGAGATTAGCGAGGTTTACCCAGACCCGATTACTGGTGGTAAAGAATTTGTAGAAATCTATAATGCAGGTGAAGAGGTGGCGCAACTTTCTTTCATTAATCTTGTAGTGGGGGACAAAAGAAAAGCACTGCCAGACTTTGAACTGAAAGCTAAAGAGTATTTTGTAATTGATCAAGAAGAATTGCCGGCGCAGTTAAGAAACTCTGGTCAAACAGTTAAATTAGAAGAAGATTCTACTTTAATAAGTACTGTGACATATGCAACTGCAGTTGATGGCTCATCGTACTCTTTGTTCGAAGACGGCTTCCTTTGGACAATAAATATAACTTCGGGAAAACAAAATATTCTGCAATTGCCAGAGGTTGTTAAAAAAGAAGTTGCCGCCACTGCCGCTAAGACATCTGCTGTGAAAAACACTACTACAAAATCTGCGGCCAAGACTACATCTAAGGCGGTAGCAGCTAAAGCTACTTCAAAAACACCTACATCTACTGCTAAAGCAGATGCTGCAGGTTTAAAAGTTGATAAAGAAACTGAAAAAACTGAAGCTCAAGATCAAAGCCAAGATCAAGCCGCTAGCACAAAGCAAAAAGATTCCATGGGTAAGGTTATAGCAATGGGTGCAGCTGCAGTCGTGGCTGGGGTGATTGCGTTGTATAAACTGGTATTTGCAGCGGGGATAGAGTAAAATATTAGTATGAGTGCAATAAAAAAAATATGGAAATTCATAGAAATTGGTATAGCCTTTGTTATTAATGGTATAGGCAATATTTTTCTAAAATAACCGTTTTTATTTATGTTATCTTCATATTTATGCTATAATCTTTAAGCATAAAGTAATTAAGCAAACCCACAGATTATATGAGCTTAAATAAATCAGACTTAATAGAACAACTGGCAGCTCGCATGTCAGTTACTTATACCGAAGCGGAGCGAATGTTAAATACATTCATTAATTTAGTGTATGAAACCTTAAGAAGTGGCGATAAAGTGAACATTAGTGGCTTCGGTCAATTTAGTGTTTCCCACCGAGCTCCTCGTATTGGAGTTAACCCGCGCAATCCAACACAAAAGATTCAAATTCCAGAACTGAACACTCCAAAGTTTAAAGCTGGTGAAGCATTTAAAGATGCTGTAAAGCTAAGAAATAACAGCTAGAGCGCGTTAAAAAATCTTATTAAAAAACCACCCGTTGAGGGTGGTTTTTTAGTACTAAAAATTATTCTACGTAATAGTCCATTCTAGGCTCATCGTAGTAATTTTTGGAATATGAGTCTTCGTATTTTTCACTTTTGCCTTCGTTGAATCCTTCATCAAATCCTGCTTTGAATTCGTCCCAGTTAGTGCTAGCGGCAAATATAATAGCTATTAATCCTGCTGCTACTAACGCAATGCCTACGCCAGCTGCCACTTTGTAATACCAATCACCTCTGGTAGTAGCTGGTTTAGCTGCAGGTAGGCTAGCTAATTTCTTGTATACGACATAACTGAATATTGTAGATAGAGGATAGATAATAAGCATTAGCGGACTGTAAGACATTCCAGTCGCTGCAATTATTAGAGCTGCTGCAATTCCAAGACCGATCCATAGGATGAACAGATTCCACCAACGGCCTCTAACTAAATCTCTGCTGCGGACAATTGCTTCCCAGGTAGATTTCTTCTCTAAGACAGCAACGTTTACTACGAACGCAGTACTAACGAACATTATTATGCCAGGAACAATGAACAAGGCAAATCCACCTAGAACGGCGAACATTGCAATTACCATTGTTGGCACTAAAGCCCAAGATTGTGACTTAGCTTCAGAAACTAGTTCCAAAACGCTTGGATTACCAGCGCTATCTAAGCTCTTAAGAGATGCAATAAGCATCATTGCGCTTAGCCAGAATATTAAAGCTATTAAAGCAATCAATGCTAAAGCAAGGAAAGCAACTAATAGAGCTGGAATTCCTGCCAAGTTGATAATAAACCCAACAATAAATGCAACTATAGTCGCAAAAATTATTGCAATAATAGTGAACAGGGTTACTATCAGGTAAATTCCTAATAGATTCCAAATTTTTGTTTGAGCTAACTGCCAAACATCATTTAGGGTAGTAGCGAAATCGACTCTCTCTACTTTTGCTACGACGGGCTGATTGCTCTCAGCTTCTGCAGCAACATTTGTGTTTTCCATATGTTATGAAATTAATATTATTACCATTTTCTCAAAGAGCTAATTACTATTACGAAATAATAAACAGTTCCTTGGAGCGGGTGAGGGGAATCGAACCCCTATCATCAGTTTGGAAAACTGAGATAATAACCATTATACGACACCCGCAGGTAATATATCTTTCACTAACATTATACTAGAAAAATCGCCGCAAGGCGATTTGGTCGGGAACCCGGGACTCGAACCCGGAACCTCTCGGTCCCAAACCGAGTGCTCTAGCCAATTGAGCCAGTTCCCGTAACAGTCCAGACTGTGTCTAAACTAAATACTTGGGAAGTATACCTAATATTATCGCATTAAGCAATACTACAAAATTAACAAATGCATAGTTGACTCATTCCCACAAATATCCTATAATCTAGGAAGTAAATATGATAGTTATTCAACTACCTAAATTATTACTCTCTAGATGCCGTTGCCAGAATTCTACTATTTCGGGCGGCTTTTTTGCTTTTTATAGAGGTTAATAATAACCATATTTTACTCATAAAACTTTTGTAATATATATGTAACACTATATAAACAAAGGCGTCTGTGCATTTGATAAGCTAAGAAGCTTACAAAAAGCATGTAAACACCCCCAATTCAGTTATTCCAGAAACAGCGACGAGATCCTTAAAAATTAGTTATTAACCTCTCTATAAATTCACCTTCGCAGGTGCCTATAACCCTTGCGGCAAGCAATTGCCCCGTGAGATCTGGCTCCTCGGTCGAACTGTGTTGGAAAAATGGTTTTAGAAAGGATAATTAGTAACCGGTCTTTATATCTGGCCCCACTAGGAACTCTAGAGCCAAGTGGAAAGTTACGGTAATAAAGTTCGTCAAACAATCAATTAATTTGTTTTCCATAGCCATCGATTGTCTCAATTGAATAATCGATTATGCCGCCTTGCTTTTGCCTCTAAATGAACACAAGAGTAAGAAACGACAACTACGGAAAACGGAGTAAACAATGTCTAACTTAATTAAAAAAGTTGTAGCTGGTTTCTCAACATTTGCACTTGCTGCATCTATGTTGGTTATGCCAGTTGCTAACACTGCTCACGCTGCTATGGCTGGCGAAGTATACAAGACCACTGATGGTACTGTATGGTTCATCACTAGCAACATGACAAAGCGTCCTTTCACATCAGCTGGCGCTTTATTGAGCTACGGATTCCTATCCTTCTCTCAAGTTAAAGATGCTGATGCTAGCGTAACTGCTCTTTCTACTGGCGATTTCATCGCTCCACAAGACGGTCGTATTTTCTGTGCTACAGAAACTAAGGCTACAGATGTAAAAGGTGAATGTTCACTAATTACTGGTGGTAAGAAAGCTGCTTTCACAAGCTCTACTGTATTCACAGGCCAAGGTTACTCTTTCGCTCGTGCTTACTACGGTGACTCTTCTTTCTTAGAAAAGACATCTAACGTAGACAACGCTTCTGCACAACACCGCCCAGGTACACTAGTTAACAACGGTGGAACTATCCAAATGGTTGTTACTGGTGGTCTATGGGGTACTCCTTCAATGGACGTATTCAACTCTTGGGGTTGGAACGTTGCTGACGTAGTTCCTGCAAACTCTGCAGAC
>CAZLNP010000020.1:0-4672 GCA_964561085.1 uncultured Candidatus Saccharibacteria bacterium | reverse complement strand
GTTAAATGGCTCTTTAAGCCGATATGACGCCACTTTTTCATCATCAACTGCTATGTTCAAGAAGATTATTCGGCAAATTGTATCTTTTACAATTGCATCACCAGCTTTGACCGTCATAGCGGCGTTTTTTGATATGTTCAAGAACTCTTCAAGGGTTAATTCGTCATCGTCTTTGTCTACAAGTTTCGCTTTTAATTTCTCCATGCTAGCTTCTATCTGGGTAAGGTCACGTTTGTTTGTCTCTAGTTCCTCTTTATTGATTTGATAGACAGTCTCGTCATCTCTGATTCTTGGTAAGCTAAGGGCGATTCTTCTAATCTCTGTTTGTAAATGTCGTCGTTGCCCCTGATAGCTTGCTATTTGTGAGCGTATCTTTTGAAGCTCGTTGTCGCCTAAAGTTTTAAGCCCTTGATAGTATTCTTTGTATTCTTTTTCGGTCAGTTTAAGACCGTCTTTTAAGAAGTCGTAAATAAAATCAAAGATTATTTTAGCCCGAATAGATGCCTTAATTTTTGTCGGGTCGCCTCGAAGTTTAGATTTATTCTCCGTAGTATTTCTAACGCACGACGCCGTATCACAACGGTAATACAAATAGTTCTCTTTACGGCCACTAGATGGGCCTACAACCATGTTTCCACCACAATAGGCGCAATCTATCATTTGTTTTAGAGGGTAAAAGTTTTCGTGCTTGGTTTTATAAGGATTCGGCCTCTTTAATGACAGGGACTGAACTTTATCGTATAAGTCACGGCTAATCATGGCCACAAAATCTTCTTGCATTTCGCATAGGTCGACTTCTTGTTTTGCCTGTACGAGTAAGCCAAAGTAGAAGGGGTCTTTGAACATGTTACTTAACTTCTGCGTGGTCATGTATTGCTTGGCTAAATAGTTTTTGCTTTTCTCGCCTTTTATAAGGCGGAAATAGTTATTCTCATTAAGGTATTTAGCGACTTCTTCTAAGGACTGATTGTTGGCTCTCATTAACCACGCATCTTTTATTAAGTCGAACTTTTCCCCATCGGGTCTGTAAATACCGTTTTCATCACGTAGATAGCCATGCTTAAAGATAGGCGTTTTCCCCTCTCTGTGCCTTCTTCTAACGCCCCGTGTGACGTCCTGTGATAACTTATCGCTATACTGTTTAGATAAAACAAACGCCATTCCGAGTAACATTTTTCCGTTAGCGTCGGGTGAGAAGTGATGAGTAACGAATTTTAAGTCTTGAATTATCTCTTCGTCTACCATTTCAATCAGGACACCCGCCTCTAGGGCATTACGGGCCAATCTATCAGGATGCCAAGCGAGTATCGCATCATATTGACCTTTTTCTATCGCTTGAATCATGGAATCAAAAACTGGTCTTCGACGAGGAATTTTTGCGGATTTTTTCTCTTCTAAAATATCAATGATATTTAGGCCAAGTCGTTCTGCCAGCTTTTTACATTCATCTATTTGGTCGGGAATTGAACGTAATTGACGCTGTGGGTCATCGGTTGATTTACGGGCGTATAGAACATATTTTAGCGATTTGAAATCGACTTGGTTTTCGTCATCATACATATATTTACTTTAATTCGTGGTGCTATTCTTCCAGTTCTTATCTACTCTAGTTCGATTGATTTTCTCTAAAGAGCTTTGCTGTGACAATAAACGTTTGTAGTTTCCTAACACCTTAGATTTGTTACCTACTAACTTAAACTTTTCAAACAATGCCACCCAGGCACTTATATCTACTTGGCTAGGTTTAACAGAGATAGAAAAGTGTTTTGTATTCGCAACTTCATTTATCGCGTTTGCGTTCAAGACTTTAGATAAACCCTTAAAGATACTGGGGGCAAATTGGTTGAATCCGAAAGTAACAAAGTCGTAAAACAGGTCTATGTCTTGTGTTAATACCTTCGGCGTTTCAAGTTTTTGAAACCTAATCATTACGGTATCGACCATTGGCCGAGGGAAGAAGTCGTCTTTCCTAAATTCATGGAATACAGAAGTTTCGAAGCGACTCTGAATTAAGACCGAAACCAAACTATTAGTAGTCGCGATTGGCTTACCTATGAACTTTTGGGCGGCCTCTTTTTGAACGATTAAATAACTATCTTTTGACGGGTTATTTGAAAAAGTTAGCTTCTTAATAATGTTAGCTGTAAGGTTGAAGGGTATATTCGAAAATACTTTGTAATCATATTTAGGTAGTTCGTATTGAAGGAAATCTTGATTTACAACTTCGACAAGATCCTTATTAGTAAATGTTTCTATGAGTTTACGAGATAGGTTGTCGTCTATTTCGAAGGCAATAACTTTTCTGGCCTTATTTGCCAGTTGTTTAGTGATTATGCCTTGACCTGCGCCAATCTCTAAAACCACATCGCCGTCGCTAATAGACGACTTTTCTAAAAGACTTCTTACTAAGTCGGTACTTTTAAGGAAATTTTGGGAATACTTAATTCTAGTTCTCATATAAGTTATTGGTTCTCCGTGAACGGCTTTCCATCAACTAACCATTGTTTAGTTAGTTTATCCAGGCTACCTACAAAGAAATTGATACTGCCATCATCTTCGAAATGTAAATTTATCGCTTCAACTTTTTCAGGTTCGCGCGTGAACTTTGCCACTTGGCCGTTAGAGAAGTGAACCTTAAAGCCATAAACTTCTTTATCATTCTTTAGAATCTCGAACACTTCATAATTTGGCCATTTGTGATATGTCTTTACGGCTTTATAGAAGGCTTTTGTCCACGAATGGGCGTTAAACAAGGCTTCATAGAACGCAAAACATTGGGTCATTAAATGCTCGATTTCATCTAAAGACTTTGATGAAGCGATTCCGCCGTCGGAATATCGAAATTCGGTATCAGTTAAACAGTAATCGGAATGATAAAAGCTATTACGAACTGTGTCACTAAAGAATTCGTCAATAATTTCTATCAGCTTTTCCTCTTTCGCTTCTTTGGCAAGCTCTTTGACTCGTAACATTTTTTGCTTTGTAGAGGGTGGTATTGCATATAACGAGCCTTTTTTTCTTCTCACTAGGTCTAAAAACGGACTAACATTATAAGGTCGCCCATTTAATACATTCAGCGTATTAGCTAGTAAATTCCACGGTAGAGCCATTTCTATTGCATGCCCGTACATCAATAAACCTATGCGGTAGACACGCTTTGAAGATGGATTTTTTTTACTTTCCTCTGCTAGTAGCTTATTAAAGTCATCAAAGAAATCATAAACTTCGTACGTAGGATCCCAGTGTCCATAATGCATGCCAGAAACTTGAAGGGTATTGTACAAAGATTCAACGGGGTTCTTTTCAATGGCCTTCTTAAACAGAGATTTCAAGTATTCGTGATATTTCTCGAAGGCTTCTTGCTTACCATCTACCACTTTGACATTCAACGCCTCTTTAAGAAGCTCATCTTTATTAAATTTTCTGTCTTTTCTTGCACCTACGCGGGTGGATTTGATTTTTCCTTCTTTTGCCCATCTACGAATTGTATTTGGGTGAGTTCCTAGCAAGTCGGCGGCTTCTTTTACACTTAATAAATCACCTGTAGACTTATAGATGTTTTTGTTGAAAGTGGCTTGGTCTGTCATATTAAGTTAACTAGAGTTAACAAAATCAATATACCAGACCCACCCAAAATTATCAAGATCTATGCACGAAGTGTTGCCTTATGTTTTTTGTTGTACTTGCCGTGCCTTTTGCCACTTTTCTATTGAATAATCAGTATGTTTTTTCATAAGTCCTTCTAACAATTCAGCTTCAAGCTCATTACGTGGTGCGCCCAGTTTGGGGTTTTGGTATGGGTCGTCGTTTTCTTCCACCGCACCGATTCTATCTACCTTTTCCAGCCACCACATGGCCGCATTTACGTTAGGTTGAATTTCTTTTAATTCGATATAAGTGGGTTGATTCGTAATTGGGTGAGTGAGTTTGTAGTAACTGGGCTTACGTCCCATTATCGACTCTGCTACTGTCATTCTTGATCGTACAGACACATTATTCTTCGCCAGGCTAGATACCCCGCGAAATGCGTCTGATTCCTTCATGTATTTTTGTCGTCTTTTTTCTGGTAAGCCAGCCGATTCAGCCGAGAATTTATAGTCGCCAGTCATGGAAAGCACGAACAAATAATGACGTAGTATTTCGCGGGTTAGTTCTCGTTTTCTGCCACTATCTTCTTTTATTGTGCCGTCGGGGTTGGTACGAAGTTCAGCGACTATTTTCCTAAAAAGGGTGTCGGTAATATATTTTTCTGTAAATTCGTTATCACTAATGACATACATATATGTTCAAGATGGACTTGCTTAATAAAAGAATTGTCACTTTATATTTTCTTCTTCGCCTGTAGCTGGGTTCTTACGAACAAATCTACCCTTAAAGTGATTGTATCGGACTTCTTCATCGTCTAGTTTGATACGGTTACCATTCTTATCTTTTATACTTACTTCGTTTTGCTTGGCTTCTGGGCCTTTGGTTTCAACCTTTTTCATTACATCGACTACCTGTTTGATAGGATTCGTGCTTTCAGGTGTGGTTGGTTTTTTTGTGTTACTAGTATTGACCATATTATTTTTATAGAACCGCGCCAGGTGGCGTACTTTCGATATAACCCTTAGTATCGGTACATTCCATTATACTGAAATTGGTTACTAGATTCCAGGATTGCTTGGCTAAA
>CAZLNP010000019.1:0-4723 GCA_964561085.1 uncultured Candidatus Saccharibacteria bacterium | reverse complement strand
TTATAAAACCTTAAAGTCTGAGAACTGAGTGCCTAGTAAATAGTAAACTTTACCGTTAGCTATAAACACTGCTCCTGTTCCATACTCTTTGGCAGTAAACTTAAGTGATTTCTTTCCAGAGAAAGTAGAGTAAGAAATATTGTTTGCACTTGGACTATTAGACAGTTGTGATTTGATAGTTTCTAAAGTATCAGTGCCAGCAGGTTGAGTCGATGCTATAAATAGAAGAGACCCATCATTCTTTGTGAATACAACTTTACCATCTTCTTCAGAAACTTTTGCACCAGCTGGAAGTGTAACTGCAAACTTTAAGACATCATTTTGGTAAGGGATCGGTTCATTAGGATTAACTCCTGCGTTTGGTGCAACCAAAATGGTAGTTGGCTCATTAGAAGGAGTCGTAGTAGAAGTCCCAGCAACGTTGCCTGCATTGTCAGCATTATCCCAGTTTGTTTCCGCTGGAACATCAGGAGGAAGAGGAGAACCAATTGATGGCTCGTAAACCTGAGCTATCTCAGGAGTATTGTTATCTTCTGATGTTTTAGAATCTTCATCGTTGTTGTTTCTAACAATAAGGAAGACTACCAAAGCAATTAAACATAATATCCAAATCCCTAAAATGATGCGGCCCGCTGTGGAGAGGCTTCGCCATGTGTCGCCAATATAGTTTTTCATAATTACCCTTAAATATTAATATAATAGGTAATTATAGGCCTATTGAAGGGGTTAGTCAATCATGGTTTTAGAGCTATTTTGTACCCTCGACCAGAGACGGTATGGATTAGTTTTCGCTTGTTTGGTGATTCAATTTTCCTTCTCAAATTCAAAATGTGGGTTTCTAGCGTGTTGGAGAATAAGTCAGCATGGATATCCCAAACGTGCTCAATTAAAGCGGTCCGCGCAATTACGTGTTCTGGGTTCCGAAGAAGATATTCCAGTAATCCAAATTCTTTCCTGGTAAGAACAACTATTTTCCTACCTCTGGTGACTCTGCATCGAGTGACGTCTAAACTTAAGTCATCAAGTTTAAGGACGTCATTTACAATCGCCTTTGGTCGACGCAAGATTGCACGGACTCTGGCTGTTAACTCAACCATTGAGCATTCTTTATCTACGCAATCATCTGCCCCCGCATCAAGTAAAGATATTTTGCTAGGAACGGCTGGCCTGTCCGATACAACAATGATGGGCATGGTCTTTCCTCGCGAGCGGATGTGCGCGCAGATCTGACTGGCATTAGTGCCGGCCGTGTCATCGATTAAAACCAAATCGTAATCTGTGGTTCTTGCCCAAAATGATCCTTGCTCTTTCTGCGATGCGTGATCGACACTGAAACCTGCCACTCGAAATCCTTCTAACAGTTCGGAAGCGTTTGCTGAATCGTTTGAGATGATCAACATTCTCATGTGTGTTACTCCGGTACCAACCTCAAACCAAGATGATACCTCACAAATAGAAATTTGGTTTAAGAAAGAAGTTTAAAATTTATTAGAAGGGATGTCAACGCTTAATTGTGGACAAATTTTCCTGAAGAAAATCTAAATTAAATAATTTCATGACTGCTGGCAGGGCATGATATACTGAATATATGAAAAAATTTATTCAAGACAATGCATTATATGGTGCATTTGCTGTTGCCTTAGTAGGAATGCTAGGGAGTTTATATTTCAGCGAAATTGCTGATTTCCCACCTTGTGTCCTATGTTGGTATCAGCGAATTGCGCTTTACCCGGTAGTGTTTATTACAGCCTTTGCTATATATAGAAAGAGCAGAGAAATAATTGCACCTGCCTTCGCCTTAATCTCAATTGGGTGGTTAATAGGTTTGTATCACAACCTGTTGTACTACAAGATTTTGCCAGAAGCGGCAGCTCCTTGTGTAGCAGGTATATCTTGTACAACTAAATATATAGAGTGGTTTGGTTTCGTCACAATCCCTCTACTATCTTTTGTTGCAATGACCATGATTTTAGTAGCATTAATTATTCACTGGAGATCATCGAAAGGACCTCAATCAAATGACTAAAGAAGCAAAAATATTAATTATCATCGCCATTCTTGTTGTAATCGGCGGTGTGTTGCTGGCTATTTATGCCAACCCAAAACCAGCTGAACCTGGTGCCCCAGTAGATCAACAATCACTAATTCGTGAAACTAGTCGCATGACTAAAAAAGCTACTGCGAAAGTTAACATTGTTGAATTCGGAGACTATCAGTGCCCTGGTTGTGCAGCTGCTAATCCAATCGTGAAGCAAGTTGTCGAAAAGTATAAAGATAATGAAAACGTAAACTTTGTCTTCCGAAACTTCCCGCTAGAGAGTATTCACCCTAATGCGCGTATTAGTGCAGAGGCAGCTGAAGCTGCAGGTGCTCAAGGTAAGTTTTGGGAAATGCATGACATCCTCTATGAAAAGCAAGCTGAGTGGGGAGTTCAACCTGACCCATCTACTATGTTTGCAGATTACGCTTCAACATTGGGCATAAACGTTGACCAGTTTAAGACTAGTGTGAGCCAAAGAATGGCCAAGGAAGTTATTCAGGCAGACATTAATGATGCTAATAAGCTTGGTATAACTGGTACTCCAACCTTCTACATCAATGCTGTGTTGTTCGCTCCAAATGCAGGAAGAATTCCAACTTTTGAGGACTTCACCAAAAAGATTGATGAAGAGTTAGCTAAATAATTTATTAAGTAGTATTAAAAAAATGTTATCAGGATTTAAAACTTTCATTATGCGAGGTAACGTAGTTGACCTTGCGATCGGTGTAGTGATTGGTGCTGCCTTCAGTGGCGTTGTCACCTCTTTAGTAAAAGACGTAATCACTCCAATCATTGCTGCTATTTTTAAGCAGCCAGACTTCTCATCAATTGCGGTCACCATAAATGGCAGTTCAATTATGTTAGGTAATTTCGCAAACAGCCTACTTTCATTTGTAATAGTAGCTGCTGCAATTTATTATCTTGTAGTTATTCCATTAAATAAGTTGATGGCGCGAGCTGGTGCAAAAGTTCAAGTTGGAGTAAACGAACCAAAGGCTGAATAGTTTTCTTGATTTTTAAAAAGCACCTCATCTGAGGTGTTTTTTATTTTGTAGTTATGATATTATAAACAAGTTATATTTAATTCAATCGAGATTTAGAAATGAAAATAAAACGACCAGTACTCAAGCCACTAAAAGAAAAAGATCAAAAAGATAAATTAGTTGTAAAGAAATCTATTGCAGGTTTAGGATTGTTTGCAACTGAGCCAATTAAAAAAGGCTCGTTCATAATTGAATACAAAGGTCCTCTTCTGACTCAAGATGAAGCCGATCGTAAAGGCGGTTTGTATTTATTTGCTTTAGGAAAAGAGTGGACCATAGATGGCACTGCTCGATCTAACACAGCTCGCTATATTAATCACTCTTGCATCGGCACTAACTGTGAACCCATTCAGTATGCTAAGCATGTAAAGATTAAAGCAAAGAGAAACATAAAAGTTGGAGAAGAGTTGTTCTATGATTACGGAAAAGAATACTTTGATGAATATTTAAAAGGACACTGCCGCTGTGCAAAGCACGGTAAAGTTTCAAAAAAACAGCGCTCTACTAAGTAGTAAGAGCGCTGTTTTTTATGAATTATTTATGCCTATTTTTCTGACCAGGTTTACGCTTTTGATACGCTTCGCGTAAAGCCTTACTCTGTTGTCTGTCACGAGACTTTTTTTCTTGCTGTTGATAGACGTCATCTTTGCTTTCATGGAAAGTGGCCTCTTTTGCCAACTTGATGAAGCTGTCGTATCGTTCTTGTGAGAGAGTACCTGTTTTTAAGGCGTCTAGAACTGCACAGAACTTAGAATTAATATGTTCACAATCTCGAAATTTACAAAGCACCGCTAAGTTTTCTATATCGCTAAACAAGGTCATGACTGTTGCGCCACTGCTAAGTGTTTCCAATTCACGGATTCCTGGGGTATCAATTAAAATTCCTCCACTCGGTAAAACGAATAGTTCGCGACGGGTTGTAGTATGGCGGCCTTTGGAGTCTACTAGACGAACTTCCCCGGTAGCTTGTACCTCGCTGCCAAGCAGGGCATTAATCAAAGTGGATTTGCCCACGCCAGAAGGTCCAACGAATGCAATAGTACGGCCAGGCTCGATTAAGCGTTCAACTGCTTGAAGCCCGTCGTTAGTTTTGGCGCTAATCGCACGAACTTTTAAACCAGGGGCTAAGGCTTCGGCTTGCTCAATTGCTTTAGCTACAGCTTTCGCCTCATCTGTTTTATTTAAAATAATAATTGGTTTAACACCTCCTTCATAGGCCATGCTTAAATATCTTTCTAGTAAAGGAGCATTGAATGGTTTGTCTAATCCAAACACGATGAACAGGGAGTCTACATTGGAAGCGATGATCTGTGCATCAGTTGAATCACCCGCAGCTTTACGAGCGATAATAGAATAACGAGGTAGAATTTTTTGGATGATTGCTTTTTCTTCGTTAGGAAGCTTTTCAAATAGCACCCAGTCTCCCACTTTTGGGAAGTCGCTAGGGGATTTAGAGCTATGACGAAATTTTCCTTGAATAATTCCTTCTAGCTCACCACTTTCCGCATGCAAAACGAAGTTGGTTTTATTTTCAATACCAATGCGACCAACGTTGTCGTTGGTTAGTTCGCCGTGTCTTTCGTTGATTGGTTGCTTGCGCTTATATAATAGCCATCCAAGCTCAGTGAGTCTCATGTAG
>CAZLNP010000018.1:0-5091 GCA_964561085.1 uncultured Candidatus Saccharibacteria bacterium | reverse complement strand
TACCCCAGCCACCTCGGGCTAGCCCGAGGAGCGTACCCGTCTCGGGCGCACGAGACGCGTCGATGGTCGCCGGATAGGCGGTTTTTTTGTTACAATCTAGATATGGACTTTCAGAAATTCAACTTAAAATTTAAAGATGCGGAGATAGTTGGAGATATTATCCCCTCTGATTCTAATCCCCAAATACTGATATTGCATGGTGGTGGAAGTGCTAACATCGCTCGTTACTCAGGACTTCGAACACAATTGGCGGAAGAAGGATTTTCTTCCTGCGGTTTTGATTATATTGGTCATGGTAAAACTGGCGGTAACTTAGAAGGATCAAGTCTCAAAGAACGAACAGAAATAACCATAGAAGTCATAAAGCAACTAAAGGTAGTTCCTGACGCCATACTAGGTTCCAGCATGAGAGCATATACTGCTATAAGAATGTTTGAACATTTTGATATTAAAAATTTAATTCTTTTTGTTCCTGCTATTTATTCTGATGAATCTTATATCGTTCCCTTTGGTGCTGGATTTACCAAAGCTATTAGTAAGCCAGCAAGTTGGCAGGAATCCATAGCTTGGGAGCTGTTATTATCATTTAAAGGAAACATGCTTATAGTAAAAGCAGAAAATTATAATGTAATCCCAAAAGAATTAATTGTTAAGATATACAATACTGCTATCAATGCAAATCACAAAGAAATTTATACTGCCGTTGGCGCATCTCATTCAATGACAAGATTTTTGAATGAAGACAAGAATCAAATGGAGTTACTAGTAAACCAGATATCTGAATTCTCGGGCAAAATCGCTTTGTAAGCGGTTTTTTGTTATAATTTTCGTAAAGAATATAATTTTAGAATTCTAAAAAATATCATGCTACTTAAACAACCAAAAGGACAACTTGCGAAAAAGTTTTCGAAATATGTTGCGAACGACCCAAAGCTTGGTAAGGTTGTTATAGCGGTCAAAAAAGATTTTGATAAATCAGGCCTCACTGCCCATAACTGGGAACATATCTGGAGGGATACATTAAACGCAATAGTAATTGGCGAAGCAGAAAAAGCAGATATGACTATCGTTTTGCCAGCAATCGTAATGCATGACATTGGTTTTCTTTATGGTGCTATCGGCAAAACTCATGGAGCAATTGGTGCAGAAAAACTTTCTACGTTTTTGAGAAAGCATAAAATTTCTTACAACAAAGAATCAATTGCACATATGGCAGCGTGTATTCGTACGCATAAAGGAAGTATGCATAATGAAAAACCGCAAACTTTGGAAGCAAAGGTTGTGGCTGATGCAGACTTGCTTGAAAAGTTTGGCTATTTTGGAATCTATCAGTACATAAGAACTTTCACAGAATTTGACTATCCTCTTGAAAAAATTATCAAAAGAAACGAGGGTATGAAAACTTTGCGCATGGAAACCCGAACTGGAAAAAAATTTGCTGAGCCTGGTCGCAAATTAATTATCGATTTTTTCAATAAGTTAGATAAAGCATTAGACCCTTATCGTGAATAAAGAAACATAAATTGTAAATATGATAAAAATTACTTATTTTGTACATGGTACAACTACAGATAATGAGCAACATATTTCATCAGGCTGGAAAGATGTAGAACTTTCTGAACTTGGCATTAGACAGTCCAAAGAATTGACTGACCAGACCAAAGACGCGCATTTTGATATTGTCTTTTGCTCTGATCTAAAACGTGCACACGAATCCGCAAAACTCTCATGGAAAGACGAATATGAAATAATTCCCGATCCTCGTTTGCGTGAATGTAATTATGGTGATCTAAATGGCGCATTGTCAGATATTGTTGAACCAATGCAGGAAGAAGAGTGTATTGAAAAGCCTTTTCCAAATGGTGAGAGCTATAATGATGTAAAAGCACGAATCGCTGACTTTTTAGAGTTTTTAAAACAGAATTATGATGGTAAGAATGTGGCGATTGTAGCACATAAAGCGCCTCAGCTTGCTTTAGATGTTTTGTTGAATGGTAAGACTTGGCAACAAGCCCTCAAAGATGATTGGCGTAAAACACATGCATGGCAACCTGGCTGGGAATTTATTTTAAAGTAATTTAAATCTATGAAAAGATACAAAATAGTCGTATATGTCCCAGAAGATCACGCTGACAAACTGCGTGAAGCTATCGGAAATGCTGGTGCGGGTGAAATTGGTAATTATTCACATTGTACATTTACTATAAAAGGCACAGGCAGATTTAAACCGGAAGCTGGAGCAAATCCAACAATCGGTAGCGTAGGCAAGCTTGAAGAAGTACTAGAAGATCGTATTGAAACAGTATGCGCAGAGGATAAACTCCAAGCCGTATTGAAAGCCATCAAAGAAACGCACCCGTATGAAGAACCTGCAACCGATGTGTATCCTATTGAAGTAATTGAATAATGAATTTAGTATCGTTTTAGTTTCAAATCAATTGTAAGGATATCTGAATTTGACTGAATTGCTAAATCAGCGTATATTATAAGCATATGAAACAAGTTAACCCTATATTTACAACTGCTTATTATACAGCTTCCAGTTTGGTGGCTGATTTGAGTATTGTGTAATTTTCTCGCAATTTCTAAGCAGCTTCCAAGCGGAAGCTGTTTTTTTGTTCGTCATTATGTTCTAAAGGAGGAGAAGGATGAAGAGAATAATTGCATTTGCAGGACTTCCCGGAGTGGGGAAGTCAACCATTTCGCAAGCGGTTAGCACGCCGCTTGGAGCAGTGATAATTGACATAGACCAATTTAAAAAGGTCGCTGTCGATGCGAAGTTGGTAAAAGAGCAAATAGATCCACCAGAAGTTCGGTGGATGTACTATCAAGCGTCGTTAGAGCACGCGGTTGCTCTTTTCGACCAAGGAACTACCAACATCATTATGGATGAAGTATTTCATGTGCAATCGCTTCGAACCAAGTTTGAGACGTATTGTACAGAAAGACAAATCCAAGTGATGTGGGTTGAAGTGACTTGTTCGTATGAAGTTGTGGAAGCTCGTCTGAAAGTAAAAGGACGGGAAGGCCATATTCTCTCTACGGACGAGGCGCTTGCGATGCATCTACGGTTCAAAGAGTTGTTTGAACCATTCGAAGAAGGACAGTGCATCTTGTTAGATAATACTAATGGAGTTGAGCCATTGGTTTCCGTCTTACTTGATGCCCTGCGTTGAATTAAGGGGTTGGCTGGAGTCATTCAAACCAGCTAACCCCATCACTTAATTAATAGTATAATAGAGTTAATATGAAAATACTTTTTGTGTGTAGAGGTAATGTTGGGAGAAGCCAAATGGCAGAGGCTCTTTTTAAACTGGAGAGTCATAATAAACATTCCGTTGAATCCGCAGGAATAGAGGCAATGGGGAGCGATGGTAAAGATTTAGATGGAATGTTACTTAAAGACAGAGCTTCATCTAAACACGTTATTGAGGTTATGAAAGAATTCGGAATTGATATTTCGAATAATTATATTAAAAGATTGACACCAGAAACGGTGGTGAATGCTGATAAAATAATCGTAATGCTAAGTCCAGAAGTTGTAGAAAAATATTTTAAAGATAACAAAAAGGTGATCAATTGGGATATTATAGATCCAGATGAGCAGACGCTCGAATTCCATAGAAAAACTAGAGATGAGATAATGAATTTAGTTAAGGGATTTATTGAAAATAAGAGTTAGCAATTAAATAATTAAGCCTACATTTATGAAAATAGATACTGATACGCAAAAAATTGAAGAAATATTAACACGGTCGATAGATACTGTTTACCCTACTAAGGAAGCTGTGAAAGAAGCTTTACAATCAGGTAAGCAACTTTCGATATATGTAGGTATAGATGCTACCGGTGACTACGTTCACATAGGTCATGCCACAAATTACTTAATCTTAGAACGACTACATAAACTTGGACATAAAATTACAGTATTGGTTGGGGACTTCACTGCCATGATCGGTGACCCAAGCGATAAAACAGCTGCGCGAACTACGCTTACTCGAGAGCAGGTATTAGAGAATGTAAAAACTTTCAAGGAGCAAATAGGTAAAATATTGGATTTTGACAATAAAGAGAATCCAATTGAGTTTAAATTTAATAGTGAATGGTTATCTAAACTTACTCTTGAACAGTTAACTGATTTAGGGTCTAACTTTACTGTTCAGCAAATGCTTGAGCGTGATATGTTCAAAAAGCGCATTAATGAGAACAAACCTTTATATGTGCATGAGTTCTTTTACCCTCTAATGCAAGGCTATGACTCAGTAGCTATGGGCGTAGATGTAGAGATGGGTGGTACTGACCAAACGTTCAATATGCTTGCAGGCCGCACACTCGTAAAACGTTATCTCAATCGAGAAAAATTTGTAATCACCACTACGCTGTTAGTGAACCCTGCAACAGGAGAAAAAATGATGAGTAAGAGTCTTGGCACGGGCATTGGACTTAACGAAAGTGCGGAAAGTATGTTTGGTAAAACAATGGCGTTACCTGATGAAGGTATCGTTCAAGTCTTTCTTGATTGCACAAGGCTTACTATGAATGAGGTTGATGAAAAGAAACAGCGTCTTGAAAATGGAGACAATCCTCGTGATGTGAAATTAGAGTTGGCTCATGAGATTGTACAAATGTATCATGGAGAAGAAGCGGCTGATAGGGCACAACAGGATTGGGAGGCAACTTTCACTAACGCAGGAGTTCCTATGGATTTGCAGGAGATAGAAGTTGTTTCAAATACACTACTACTAGATGCAATAGTTGAAAATGGTTTGGTAAAGTCTAAATCGGAGGGACGAAGACTATTCGAAGAAGGCGCAATCCGTAATGCAGAGACAGATGAAAAGATTTTAGATATCGCAGTTGTACTCAACTCTGATATCGTATTAAAGATAGGTAAAAAGCGATTTGTAAAATTTATTGTTCAACAGGTGATGGCTAACATATGATTCTTGCTATGGCTTCCTTTCTTACTACAAAACAAAAGCCGGTCTCATCCGGCTTTTGTTTTGATTGCGTTGGTAAAAGATCAAATCCCTAAATCTATAAGTTGTGGGTGTATTACACCAACTCTAGCTTTTAATCCAGTAGTTCCTG
>CAZLNP010000017.1:0-5869 GCA_964561085.1 uncultured Candidatus Saccharibacteria bacterium | reverse complement strand
GTGCAGGGTTTAATATTACACAACTTGGTGGGGCTGCCGTTCCGATAGGTGCTGGGACAGAAGCGGCGGCAGTTAGAGTAACTCTACCGACTAACGGTACGGGGGTAGTAGGTGTTGGGAGTGCTGTATCAGCAACTATTGACCATGGTTCTAACCGAGATATTGATACAACTGCCGAACAAATCACCTCAACATCTTTTGCCTCTAAGTTTGGCATTACATTAAAAGCAGACATCACCAACACTGGCATTATCTACATAGGCAACTCTGATGTGACAGCTGGTACAACCGCAGCCACAGACGGCTTCCCATTATCGGCAGGAGAGACTCTAACCCTAGAAGTGACTAATGCAAACATCCCTTATGCAATAGCTTCTGCGAATAATCAAGTTATCTACTGGGTAGGCGTGTAATGCCTCAAGCGACCGTAATCAAAAAACAGTCCTATGATGTGTTTATTTATAAAAGCACAGGTTCACAGACTGGAAACCGATATAATTCCTGGGCTGATTTAATGACAGCAATCACAAAACAAGAGGGTGCTAAAACAATCTACTTTGAACAAGACGAAACTATCCCTAGCGGAGCGTGGAACTTAGATAATGTAACACTTAGAGGCAACGGTAACGAATACAATGCTGGTGGGTATACCATTACTTTTGGAGATAGCACGACTATATCTAGCTGGTTGAACCCTAGCTTCCATTCATTACTATTGAAATCAACCTCAACTACAGGTCATATTTGCACATTCACTACTGTATTTGTTCTATCTTGTAGCACAGTTTCTAATGTTCAATCATCGGCTACTTACGAGTTCTTTGCTTCATCGTATGCAGGACAGAACATTATAGCTCTTAATGACTCAGCACGATGGTCTTTGATTGGTACGAGTATCGCCTTATTTAAGTTTACTGGCTCGGCGTTCGCACAGACTGTTATTTTGGCTCGTGGAGATGGTTCGGTAGTAAACAACAACACTTTTTCAAGCACTAACTCATTGGTGCGACTGGACATTATCAGCTCGGTTAACCAAAACCTAGCATCATACCCATCTACTCACACAGGCTTTACTACGGGATTCTTTTTGCCGCTAACCCTAACAAACATTTCAGCAGCGGCTTATTATCCAATAACAAAAGCGGTAGCAGACAGCCCTTATACTTTAGTCTCTGAAGCTGGGTATTTAAGATGTAACGCAGTTGGTGGGGCTATGACAGTTAACCTACCAGCTACTACAGGACAAGGTAGGTTAGTAACAATTAAAAAAATAGATAGTTCAGGCAACGCAGTCACGGTTACGAGAGCTGGGAGCGACACTATAGACGGAGCAACTACAGAAGTCTTGGCAGCTCAATACGACTCTGTACAGATGATTGACGCAACAGCAGGAACATGGGAAGTTGTAAGCAGGATTTAATATGGAACACGATATAAGCAAACTACACCCAATACATCAAAAAACTTATAAAGAGTTTGTATCTAGTATTTACACTCCTAATGAAGTACCAGACGAACTCTATAACTTATGGCTTACATTAAGCGATATACCTCAAAAAGATTGGGGCAAGCCTAGTACACAAGAAGCTATTGAGGCTAGGGTTATTGACGAGAATATAAAATAAGTTCTGTGATACAATAGAATCATTAGATCCCTAGTGCAACGCCACAGGAGATATAGCGAAAGCGCTATCTTACCGAGTCTTCGGATGATAGAAGTCAAAACAACTTTTATTTAGGAGATTTAATTATGGGATGGAATCCTGCAAACTGGTCAATCGTTAATACGCTACAAGGCCAACCAAACTACGAGCCAGCACAAAATAGTGGATTTGTTAGCGGTTCTGCCGGTGGCGGTGGTGGCGGTGGAGGAGGCGGTGGCTACACAGCCCCAAGACCTACCCAACGAAATAATTCAGCCCCAGCATCGTATAGTGGTACATACGAAGGGGGTGGATATTCAACTGGCGGAGGTGGTGGTTCAGCAGCCTCACCTAATGCCTCAGACTTAGCTTACTTAGACAGCCAAAATAGCTTGCTTAGAAAACAACTAGAAAGAGCTAATGCAGGGCTAGACCAGGGGCTAAAAGGGCTAAGCGACAGCTACAACAAAGAACAAAGTAGTGCTAACCTACAACGCTCAAGAGCGCTAGAAGGCTTCAATACACAACGTACAGACACCACAAATGATAAATTAAAAGCAGTTGGTTCAGTTAATACTAACGCTCGGACACTTGCAGATAGCGTCAGACGAATGCTAGGGCTTGCATCAGGTTCAAACTCTAGTGCATACAAACAGGCAGCACCAGGCGCTATAGCTAGAAATGCCTCTATACAAAGAGGTAACGTAAACGATACTTACGGCAAGAACTTTAGAAACCTAGACACTGCAGAGGGTCAAGCTAAAGTAGACTTTGCTAACTTACTGACTGACCTACTCGATCAGAAGAAACAAAGAGAATCTGACCTTAGAGCCGGTGTACTAGATAACCAGAACTCAATAAGCGAGAAACTCGCCTCAATTGCAGCTGAAAAAGCTAGAGTAAGCGGTGGTGGTTACGACTCAATTATGGCAGCTCAGAAACCATTTGAAAGAGATATAAGCAACCGGAATAAAGCATTAGACGGCTTATTCGCACGATTCCGTACACCATATAGCGTGAAGCCGGTTAATGTTCAGACACCAGACCTAGGCAAATACACAGTAGATAGACAGTCTATAAACGCTAACAGAGGTGGGGATACTAGTCAGTACAGCCCATACTCCCAACCATTAAAGAAAAAGTTTAACGAAGCACTATAAAGGAGACTAGATGTCTTTCCTAAGCAAGCTGTTCGACCAAGCGAATCCATTCGATAATGGGAAGTCTTTCAAGAACCAAAACCCCCAGCCTAAAGCTCCACCTGCCCGAACACCTCCACTAGACTTCAGCAAGGCTAAGTACGGAGTATTGGCTAACAACCCCCAACGACAGCAACAGTTCCAGCAAAGTGTAGCGCCTCGTCCACAACAGAGTTTTTTATCTTCGTTTTTCAATCAGGCTAACCCCTTTGATGATGGTAGAACTGCGCAACAAGATATTACTAATACTCAGAAAATAGCTGAAGCGACCAGAATCCAAGACGAAATACTTCGACCGATACGTCAGAAAAAAGCTAGAAAACTGCAACAACAATTAGTGAGTGGTCAGATTAGTCCCGAAGACTTCAAAAGAGAGTGGACAAACACACTAGGTATAGAGGACACCAATCCCTATAAAGAGATAGGCGGAGGATTATATGCCTCTGAACAAAAAGACAACTTACTTAACACTATAGTCAAGAACGCTGGCTCTGGCATTATGAACGCAGCACCGCAGAGGGTAGTAGGTGGACTAGCTGAGTACGGTGGTACGCTTATCGGTAACGAGGATATACGAGACTTTGGTACTGGTTTAAGCAAACCTTACAGAGACTTCGGTGCAGTAGTACGAGAAGAAGCTGGCAACAACGCTGTAGCTACTGGATCGCAGATTGCTGGTAATTTACTAACACTTCCAATTAACCCTGGTGGTAAGGTAGGCATGGGTACGAGATTTGCAACCGCTGGTTTACCTCAGGCTGGCGACACATCATATGCAATTAGGCAGGGCGGCGGTAGTGAAAACGAACAGAGGCTTGGCGGTGGAGCAGTAGGTATTGCATCAGGAGTCTTGAATAGCATAGGTGGAGAAAAGATACTTAAACCTTTTACGGGTGGCAGAGCCGCTACTAGTCTAGCGAGTAAGGCATTCGGCACGAGACTAGCACCAAAAGTTGCTGGTAGGGTTATTTCTGCGGGTAATATAGAGGGATTAGAAGAAGTTGGTGAAAGTTTTGTAGATAACTTAGTAGCCCAGAATACTTATGATCCAGAACGTAAACTAACTGACAACCTAGCTACATCATACGGACTTGGGTTTGGAATGGGCGGTGTTGTAAGGGGCGGTGTAGAGGTAGGCAATAGGCCTACAACAAACCTAGTGCAACAGCAAGCCCCACAACCTACTACCAAACTCGTCCAGCCTGATACCAGTGTAGATAACGACGTCACACAAAGACTGATGCTCGACTACTTCAAAGGCCGACCCGAAGCTCTAAATAACTCTGCAGTAGGAGAGAATGCTCAAGCCCCAACAAGTTTGTCCCCAGAAGCACGGTCTAACTTATTAGCTAGAACACGAGCTAGAGCCAAGTTCACTCCATTAAATGAGGGGGGTTATATACAACTGCCTGGTGGTAAGCAAGTTAATGACCCTCTATATCACGGAAGCCCAAATGCTGACCAAATTCGGAAACAAGGGTTTGGTGAGGTGGCGGCCAAAGAAGGTACTAGCCGGATATATGGCGATGGGACGTACCTCACAAATGACAGGGATAGAGCCGCACTTTACGGAGACAAGACAAGAGCAATTGGCCCAGTTCCAAACAACGTAGTCGGCGTTGATGTGCCTAACAACGCAAGGATATATCGACCTAAAGATGTCACTAAAGAGTTATTCAGTAAAGACACTAATTACGGAGATCCAAAACTTATCACCGAAAAGTACAAAAAACTAGGTTATGACGGCATTGAAATATCGAAGTCACAAAGAACAAAACAGTCCCTTGAAAATAGGGGTCTCGACAATGCACGTACTGAAAAGAATATGCTCGAAAGAGAAGTCATACTATTCGACCCCAAGAAAGTATCAGTAAAAAAACAATCCAAGCCTGAGCCAGAATATGTCTACCACCAAACTAACCCTGATAACCTATCCAGTATCCAGAAGAGTGGTTTACGGCCAGGAATGACTCCGACCTCATACCAAATGTCACCTACTAAAAAGGGTGTATCATTCGGCACTTCAATTGAGGACGCTTCATCGCCAAGTGCTGGCCGGGAAGGTTTACTGCTAAGAGCTGACAAGAACAGCCTCGGCGACTACTACACATCAAAGAGGGGTTACGAGGGTTTGACCTCTAAAGTAGTAGACCCTAAGAACCTAGAGGCTTCAGTGGACGGTGGCAAGACGTGGAAACCAATAACAGAGCCTACACTCCCCGACACGATTAAAGCCTCCAACAAGGACACGTACTATCACGGCACAACCAAAGCCGATGCAGACTCCCTGGTAAAGAACGGTTTTAACCCAAAGGCTAGTGCTAAAGGGAAGAACGTAGAGTCGCCGTATGCGCTATTTGCATCCACCGATAAGGGTAGCAAATACGGCGACCATTCTGCCGGTACTTACGGAGATACTACAGTAGAGATAAAACCTAAGGGCGAGGTCAATTTACTAGATGGGCAATCTAAAACATGGCTAGACACTATGGGCCAATCGAAAGGCGCTAAAGACTCTGCTAAATGGGCCAAGGAGTTGAAGAATAGGGGCTACGATGGTATTAAGGAAGCTTCTGGAGAGATTACGATATTAGACCCATCTAAGTTTCAAATCAGTAAGCCTAAAGCCCCACAAGTAGGTAAGACAGACATAAATAGTAAGATGCTAGCCGAAGCAAAGAAGCGAGGTTATGGCGACAAATACACCCAAGAGGGTCAGATAGCCAATACTGTAGACGAGTTGATGAAAGAGATGAACGCAGTACGAGATGTCGGTATACCACTATTGGATAAATACAAAGCTAAAATGGACGGCAAGACCTCTATTGAGAAGCTTATGACTCCAGCAGAACTCAAAGCATACAAACAAGCTCAACAAACATCTGACAATGCTAGTAATCTCTTGAAAGAGTATTTTGATAGTAAGAAATCTACCCCCACCCCACAAGTAGGTAAGACAGACCCCTTAGAATCCCTAAAGCAAGAGGCTGACACTGGTAAAGTGTTTTATCATGGTACTAGCAACAA
>CAZLNP010000016.1:0-8782 GCA_964561085.1 uncultured Candidatus Saccharibacteria bacterium | reverse complement strand
TAAGTTGTGGGTGTATTACACCAACTCTAGCTTTTAATCCAGTAGTTCCTGCTGGAACTTCATAGATAACTACAAACGTTTTCGGAAGATTGGGCTGTAAGTTGGATAATAAGAATAAATCTGCTCCCTCTGGTACCCATTCGGTCGTATCAGATGAACTGGTAAATTCTCGATTTTGATTATCAACTAAAGTAGGAGTGGTAATGCTTGCTAGATCTTTACCTTTGTTCTCAATTGAGATTGTTAGTTGGATAAACTTACCTGCCGAAGTTTTAGTCTTGGCGAGTGTAGGATACCGAGAATCTTTGGCAAGCAAACTACTTCCTCGATCCTTTACCTCATCAATTTGCCATACTACATCTCCTGAGGGTACGATTTGTTTCACTGTGTAGACAGTATCTTTTGTACTCCCGTTTTCGGAGCTACTACTGTTGTTATCCTCACCCCCATTGGCGGCGATTATTCCAATTAAGATAAAGAACCCAATGATTCCACCTAACACAGTTAGGACTTTATGACGCATAAACCAGTTACGCTGGTCAGTCTGACAATGAGGACACTTCTTTGCTTTGGCGTCGATTTCTTTTTGACACCCTTTGCATTTTTTCATAACGAGTTTTTCTTTCCGCTAGCGTAGAAACATAAAGCCCCACGCCAGCTGATCCTTGCGGATCCATACCCCTTTCGGAATATGACTCGTTAAAGTTGCTGAACGCAGGGTTCAATATCTTTAACGAGTTTTGATTCACCATGCCAGTGTGACCGCTGGTTTAGGCTACTTAGTTAATTGTTAAGGTAATTATAGCGATATTTATGCTATTTATCAATCAGCTAGCTAGGCTGAAAAAGCTTATAATTCCTTTCATTCTGACTTAATTGAGACAATTTTATCATTGAGTACTATAGTGCCTTTTAGGCAGTTCAAGAATTCCCGTTTCTCTATATCTGATCCTTCTTGAAGTATAAACTTGGCATAATTTCTGATATCAATGTCTTGAACAACAATAGGAGTTTTGGTACCTAAAATTATTTGTTGGAACTTTTTATACCGCTTAACTTCTTGGCTAATTTTATCTTTAATCGGGATCAGCTGAATATCCAATTTTTCCACTAGAACTTGCAGTTGCTCAATCAATTCAACTTCATTGACATAACCAGATTTACAGTTAGCATCTCGGGACTTAGTACAACCATAGTAAACGTGCCTGTTAACTGAACCGTCTTTGAGTTTCTTAAACTTTTCGTCAGCAGATATGCCTGAACCGCAAAGCCCGCAAGCCATTAGTTTGGTGAATGCAAATTCTTTTGATTCCTGACTTCTTAGTACTTGGCTTTTCATTTGAGCTTGTACCTCATCAAATAATTCTTTAGTAATAATTGGGGTATGTTTTCCGTTGTACCAATTGCCACTCTTTTTTGGATATTCAAAAACCCCATAATAGAATGGGGTTTGAAGTATCATATAGACATTACTTAGCGTTAGGTTTTTATTTCCGTAGGCAGATTTGAAATTCAGGTCAAACTTGAGCCAATTGTATATTTTTCTCCCACTCCATTTTTCATGCGCTACTTTTTCAAACATCTGCTTTATAATCGGTGCTCTATCAGGATCAATCAAGGTTTCGCATTTTCTATCAAACCTCTTTTCTTTCAAGTATCCAGTGGGAGCAGGAGCTGGCCATAATCCCATTTCCACTCTAGTTTTAAGTCCACGCTTTACGTTGATGCTTTTGTTATCATTTTCCAGTTTAGCCTGCGAACAGAGAATCATCAGTAGAAACTTTTCGTTCGGTGAATTTTTGAAGTGTTGGCCATAGGTCCTAATCTCAACTAATTTTTGTTCATCCATTAAATCTACTACTGAACCAAGGTCGCCAGCGTTCCTGCTTAACCGATCGGGTGCCCAGGTAAGTATTCCTGAATATCTTCCCGATCTAACATCAGCCAGTATTTCTTTGAATACTGGCCTTTGTCCCGATTCCTTAGCGGAATGAGATTCTCTCCTGATATCAACGATATCAAGATTTTCCTTATCGGCTATGGCTAGCATTTCCTTAACCTGGGAATCAATAGAAAGGGCTTGCCTTTCGTCTGATTCCGTAGACTTCCTGGCGTATAGGCAGTATTTGATACGCGCAACAGGGGCAAGGGTTTCTGCACTAAATTGAGCTGTTGTATATGTATCCATATATAATTAATGCCAGAGATCACCCCTTTTGCTAAGGCCAGCTGTTGATAACTTTTTAGGCTATTTTTTAGCCATTTCCTCCTCGATATCAATGTAATCCTTATAGTAAATAGTGTCATCCTCATCATTAGAGCCGCCCAGGAAAGCCATTATCCAAGTAGATTCATTAGCGTGCTCATCCATTGTGGAATTCACTAAAAGTGAAAAAGCGTCAGCCAAATCGTCATGTTTTTCTACTCCAAAGCCAACTAACTGTTGAATTAATCGTTCGCAACCCTGCCTTGGAAATTTAACCACACCTGATTTTATGGAAGTTGAGGTTAGGGCAAGCCGAGTGCGTTTATCACCTTTGGGTTTTATGGCTTCAGCTTTAACACCATGGACTTCTAACATTTGCGGCAATGCTTCTTGGTAAGCCACACTTTCCACAAATAACTTATCCATTTGGCCTTTCATTTGCGTATTTCTAAAGTTTTTCATTAACTCCACTTGCGCGGGGAAGTTGATTTTTTCCATGATTGGATTGGGGAGAATATAGATTTTAATTTTCTCCGCACGTCCATAAACCCTTGCAGAAACAATAGTGGTGTAGTCTGCGGAATCGGCTGTGGAAATGGCTAAGTCTACTCCAGCATATGTGCCACGAAAAGCTTTGTACTCAGTACTCGGCAATTCGTCGTAATATTGAAACCACTCAGGGTATATAACTTGATCATCGCTCGGTATAATTCTAAGCAAATACTCTCGTTGCCACGAAACTTCGCTGGCGATATTCATTTTTTCTTCCTCAATTTCTGCAGCTGTTGGATATTTCCCAGGCCATAAACAATTCTCCTCATTATCTAAAAGTGGATATTGCTTAAATACTCCATGGGTTTTATTATCCTTTATTTCGGCTTTGATTCGCATAAGGAGTGAATCCTCGTGAAGCAGGTTGCCGACTATAATCAAACGGGTATTTCTATCTCCAGCAGGAATAACTTCACCCCGAAGCCAGTTATAAGTTTTCTCACGGCCTTCTCGGGTTTTAGTTGATTGCACATCTTCAACATCGTCGCAGATAATTAGATCCGGGCGGTGTTCATTATGACGAAGTCCACGAATACTTTGATCTGACGAGGCGACAGTAATGCGCGCTCCATGTTTATTGAATACAAGAGATTGCGAACCCCATTCATCGCTTTCTTCTTGGAATGGGCCTAAATCTTTTTTGAGCACGTCATTTTTTTCAAGCTCTGTTCGGATATTCATCATATGCTGTTTAGCTTGCGCTTTGGTTTGGCAGAAGATTATACAAAATTTCTTTTGTTGTTTGCCTAAAATTGCCCATAATGGGTAAGCCGTGGTAATCATGGTGGATTTACCTGATCCACGAAACGCAACAACATACAGGTTTTCTACTGCACTTTTTTCTACCTGGTGGATGATTTCTTTTTGGAAATCAGCAGTTTCGTACTTTACATAGTGAGCGTAGTAAAAGTGAAAGAAGTACAGAAAACTATCTTTAGTGATGGAAGTGCGGATAAGGCGATCCTTCATCATTTTGTTTACGAGTGCGTCATCAATTAATTTATACATTGGATTTTCCTTTCGTTAATTTTTTAATAGACTTGGATTTGGTAATAGCGGCAAGCTTTAACGCATGCCTTACAACCTTGGCTTGTGAAGGCGTAAGTGCTTCGCTATCCTCTTTGGTTGTAATTTCAATTTTATTCTTGTAGTTATCATTTCGATGCTTAAGCCAAAAGCTAATAGCGTGCCAGTTTTTTTCTTTGATCATGGTCAGGAGCTGGCTTTCACTCATATCGTTTACTAACGCTACGCCCTCAGCTAAGGCTTTATCCATTTTCTTGGCAAAGGCAGAATCTTCTTTACGCCACCTGTAAACACTATTTCTGGAAATAGCAGTTTTCTCACAAGCCACCTGAACGATTGGTACTTTAGCCAGCTCTTCAAAAAATTGGTTTTGTAATTTACTTTTCTTCATGGCGTTGTACTATCGCTTTAATACCAGTAAAGGCTTCGAAGCGTTTAATTATTAAATCGCAAAATCGTGGTTCCAACTCACAGCCATAGACCTTTCGTCCGAGTTGTTCACCAGCAAGAAGAGTGCTTCCGGAGCCCAGGAAGCTATCTAAAATAATTTCACCTGGCTTTGTGCATCGCTTGATTGCTTTTTCATGGAGAGTAATTGGTTTTGATGTGGCATGCTCATAGTCCTTTGATGACAAGCGTTTGGCTGTCCAAATATCGATAAAATTATCTACTTGAGCGATAAGCTCATTGCCAGTACCGAGTTCTTTGTTCATCACTTCATTTAAGTTAGTAATTGCTTCGGCGAGGTAAGGGCTACCGCGAACGCCGTATACAACTGGCTCGTAAACTTTGTTAAAAGCTACTTTAGGAACTGGGTTTTGGCTATTCTTCAGCCAAAGGCAAACTCGTTTATTATTCACTCCAAGGGAGCGATAGATATCCTGAATAAGCCCGATGTAAATTTGATCGCACCAGTAAAATACGTGTGTATCTGAATAAGACACAGCTAAAGCCGCCTTTAAGCTATCGTGAATAAAGGTTTTGTATTCCTCAAAAGTGCGTTTATCGTTTACATTACCACCATAGTCCTGATTTCCGTTAAAACCGCCGTTGTAATCAATTTCAAGGTTGTAAACTGGGTCAGAATAAATCATGCTCGCTCGCTGCGTTCCCAGTAGGGCGGTAAGCGTTTCAGGCTTGGTTGAATCACCACAAATTACTTTATGGCTGCCAAGCGTGATTATATCGCCAAGCTTGGTCTTCGGCTTTTTGATTTTTTTGAGTTCTTTTTCAACATCAAAGTTATCAAGTTTAGTTTCGTTATCTTCGTCCCAAAACTTTGCAAGTTGAATCTCATCAAACCCCGCCTGCATAATGATGTCTAAATCAAAAGATTTTAAGGCTGTAAAATCCCAATCACCACCAAGAGCATTGCTGGCAATTAGGTATTGTTTAGATTCTTTGTCAGTCAGCTTGCGGTTTGGTACTCGCACGTCAATCAATTCTTGCCCACGTCCTAAGAGTTTTAACGCAGCGACCCTTTGATGACCCGCAAGAATTTTTCCATCTAGACCAACTGCAGGTATTTCTACGACATTATATTTTTTAAGGCTGCGTTTTAGATCCGACATCTGCTGGTCGGTAATGATTCGTGGGTTGACCTCTTGGGGGATCAGGTCATCGATCCGTTTTTGCACTGTGTGCCATTGTAATTTCTTCATACAATTTATTAGTTAGTTGCTTAATAAATGCATGGATAAACAAAAAAGCCTATTCCACACACGAAATAGCTGAAGCTGAATTGCTTCGCACTATTTCTTGCGCGGAATAGGCATGGCTTTTAAACGATACGCTATTCTACTTGTTACTACGCAGAAACTTAATACTTAGATTTTAAGATACTTATTCATTTTTTGCAAGCCCTCGCATTATCCGCTTGCCGTTTACACTAGCCATAAACTCAACTGTATCTTTTCCAGCGATTACAGGAATTTCTTTAGGTATTGCAAGCAGTACTTTGTATCCATTTTGCTCTTCATCCCGAATCATTTTCACAAAATCTGGATCTCGCTTCAACACCTCAATCAAAGACGACTTTCGTTCAGGGGGAGGAGCAACAGCAGTATCGATGGTTAAACCTCCGTAGATGCGTCCCGGAACCATTTTCCTAAAGGCCTTGGCTATTTTCTTGCCAATAGAAAAAGTGGTCTGTTTGGGGGAAGTGTGCAAGGCAATATCGGTAATCTGGATGGTTTTGTATTTCCAGCCAGCCTTCCGCACAAATGGGTTTAATTGGAGTTCGTATTCCATATACTCTAATACTACTACATATCATTGAACTTGTGTAGGTTGTGTTATCCACAGGCAAAGTTACACATAGTTGTGCTATAATAAAGCCATGGAACTATCAAAAGCTCCGAAACTTACCCAAAGGCAACAGGAGGTCTTAACGGTAATAAGCCGATTTATTGAAGAAAATGGCGAATCACCAACAGTTAATGAGTTAGCTAAATTGTTGGGGGTCTCTTCGTTAAGGACAGTAACCCAGTATCTTGAATCCTTGGAAAGAAAAGGGCTAATTAGTCGTACCAGGTATCAATCAAGGAATATCAAGATGAGGCATGGTTATGGCACCTCTATGGCTGTTATATTGCCCGTAGTTGGATCAATGTCGTGCGGTGGGTTAACTGTTTATGCCGAACCCGTGTTTGATGAATATATCAGAGTTGACCGTCGTTTTTTGCACGGTAGGCATAGCGATAATACGGTACTAATTAGGGCCATGGGAAGTTCGATGATGGATGCAGGGGTTTCAGATGGTGACTTGGTAGTAACCGAGAAAACCACCGAAGCAATATCCGGAGATAAAGTCGTAGCAATAATTGACGACAAAGCGGTTTTGAAACAAATTCATTTTACGGATAACGCAGTAATACTAAGACCAATGTCACACGATCCCATACACACTACTATAGTGTTGAGCGAAGATTTCGAGATATTTGGCAAAATGGTTGATGTAATAAAAAACTTCTCAACAAATGAGTTAGACTACATCCCCGAAAACTAAAAATTTTAAAACAAAACCTATCCCAATACTTTTGCTTTTGATAAAGTGGATCGGTTTTTTGTATAAAATTTTCTAGATGAAAAATTTATGAAATGGCTAGCGGTTTCAGGAATTCAAAATTATTAATCAGCTAGCAGAAATAAAAAAAGTATGCCGAAGTATATCCGCAACGCTGGTAAAGCTTGGACTCCAACTGAAGTGTCCAAATTACGCGCGCTTGCAAAAGACAATACTCCCACCCGAGTTATCGGGCTGAAGCTTGGTCGACCCGAAGGCGGCGTCCGCAGTAAAGCGTTTGAAAAGAACGTTTCTTTAAAGCCGACAAACCAAAGTCCATACGGAACCAAGAAATAAATAATGAGCCTGGACTTTTAAAGTTCAGGCTCATTCGCATTTTATTAAATATAATTAACTAAGAAAAAATGTCTAAAGTATTTGTAAGTTTCGACTACGATAATGATAAGCATTATAAGTATTTGCTCGAAGCATGGCACAATAACCCGAGGTTCCAATTCACATTTGAAGATGGAACTCCTCGCGAAATTAATAGTTTAAATGTCGGTCGTGTTAAGGCTGCTTTGACCGCAAAAATTAAGGAAGCGAGTCATACTTTGGTGATTATTGGTCGCCATGCAAATGAACTTCACCGCAATAGCGGCTTAATTGGGTATCGCAACTGGATCAACTTCGAAATAGCAAAAAGTAAAGAATTGGGTAAACGGTTGGTGGCTGTTAAATTAAATCGTGATTATCAATCTCCAACTGAGCTTTTATCATCATCTGCTTATTGGACTTACTCATTCACTGAGCAAAATATCATTCATGCCTTAGATGCTGCACCTTATCCGCCAATTCACCGCTATGTCTGAAGAACAATCAGTAACAATTTTATACGATCACTATAAAGATACTTGTTCGACAATTGGCCAGGCTGTTAAACGTCGTGATCGTTTGATGGTGTTTGTGGTCTTGGCTCTAGGGTTTTTCGCCTTTCAATCAATTTTTCCAACTGCTTCCAATACAGCAGTCAATGATTTTTTGAATTTTAAGTTTGGCTTAACCCACGGTTTGGACTTGGCAGTTGTTGGAAATGTTGTTTGGTTTTTACTACTGATTTTCACACTACGATACTTCCAAGTAGCAGTTTTTGTAGAAAGACAGTACGATTATATTCATAAAGTTGAAGATCAACTTAATGCAGAATTTGGCAAAGAACTTGTTACGAGGGAAGGGAAATCATATTTGGGTAAATATCCAGTATTTTCTGATTGGATGTGGATGCTGTATACAATAATTTTCCCTTTGCTGTTATTAGTAGTAGCAACTGTGAAAATCATCGGAGAGTTTGCTCATGTATGTAATACAGGTTGGACTTTCGGACTAGCTTTAAATGGCATCGCCTTTGTACTGCTCACGCTATCCGTCGTGCTTTACATGATCATGATTCATAGCAAATCGCGAAAAAGTTAATACTCTAAATGTTAGACCAGATTTTTAAAGAAACTTTGAATCAAATTTGGATTCTGATCCCTGTATGGTGGTCGGCTTTTTGGCCGTACATTCTTGGATTTGCTGTGGTCATCTTAGTGGGCATGGTTTGGCAAATTATCATGTTTCGTTCGGGTTCACGAAATGGTTTATCCTCTGGTTTTAATAGTATGGTTGGAAGTTTATTTTTCGGAATATCCTTTCTAGTGCTTTTGGGTATCTGCTATCGGGTTTGGGGAGCTAAAGTAATAGATGAAATTTGGTTTGGTATAATTGGGGCAGTTTCATTTTCTGTGACAGGATTATTCTTGAGAACTATAGGATTTTGGCGTTATTAGAAGATAAAATGATACACATGACTGTAACTTTTACATAGTGATTCGTGTCACTTTTGTAACTTTTCAAAGGTGCTCAGGGAGCGTCGATTCTGATATACTGGAAATACTTAGAAAAGCCAACCAGGGCTTGACCGAACCACGGTTCTAGCTCGAGGAGCTCAGCCA
>CAZLNP010000015.1:6540-8979 GCA_964561085.1 uncultured Candidatus Saccharibacteria bacterium | reverse complement strand
CAGTCAGTAGTGTTCAAAGTTGAGTTCTTAGCTTTAGATGACAAAGGCAACTTCTTTACGCAAAGCAGTACTACGTATATGACTCAGATTGACTCTCAGCCGCTATCTGTTGAGCAACGGCTAGTTAACGATTCTCCAAATGGCATTGTTAACCCTGGTGAGACCTTGCTATATGAAATGGAATTTAAGAATAACACTCAAACCGCAGCAACGGGGATGAATGTAGTTGTGACTTTTGACTCGAAAGCAATCGATGCTTCTACCTTAAAAGCAGATGATGGATTAATTCAAGGGAACACCATAACTTGGAATGGATCAGGTGTACCAAAATTGGAAAACCTGAAACCTGGGGAATCAGGTAAAGTTCAATTCTCGGTTAGATTAAAAGACCCCGCGGTAAAAGATAGCTCTGAAAATATTCTTGTAAACACTCTGGCAAAAGTTAAATCAAACGAAAATCAAACCTTCTTAAATGGCAATGAACTTAGTTTGAAAGTAAGTAGTCCATCTAAGATTGAGCCGTCGTTGGTGAATATTAGTGGACCCGTGCCCCTAAAGGTAGGCGAAAGCACAGTTATGCAAGTAGCTGTTGCATTGAGAAACTCAAGCAATGATCTTCGGGAAGGTGTGCTAATCGGTTATATTCCTTTGGGTGTAACTTTTGATAAAGCCTCTGTGTCTAGTGCTGAAGCCGCAGCTGTAAAATATGATGCAGCTACCGGTAAGCTAACATGGACAGTGGGACAGCTTTCAGCTCATAGCGGTAGTGTTAATCCGCTTCGTACTCTGAAATTCAATGTTAAAGTGACGCCGTCAGGAACTCAAGTAGGACAAGCAATAGTAGTGTTTAAAACTGTTTCCTTGAGCGCTAAGGATACTTTCACTGAACAACCCATTACTTTAACCACTCAAGAAATTAGTACAGATAAACTACCAGGGGAAGGCAATGGTAGGGTTACTCAATAGCTTATTAGATATATAAAAAAGATAAAGATTCTCTAAAAAAAGACCTCCAAATTTGGAGGTCTTTTTAATATTAGATCAGGTTTAGTACTATGGATGAATGATGGCTTTTACTTTCGAGTCACTCATATCTAGAGTACGGGTTGTCTTTACGTACAGCCCAGCATAGTTCCATTCAGTAAAGGTGACTTTAGAACCATTTACGGCTGTGATGTATCCAACGTGACCCCAACGGCTTTCATTAGTTTGAATAATTGCACCGACGGCAGGAGTGCGGTTAACAGTAGCACCTGCTTTGCGAGCGTTGGTTGCCCACATGTTGGCATTACCACGCCAGTAAACTCGTGTTTGGGAAGCTACCCAAGCTGTACAGTGACCACCAGCGAATTTATTGCTACCAACGAAGTTAGCTTTCGGAATAGATGGCTTGGTAGCTTTAGCTTTAGGAACAGAAGTGTTAGTTTGAGTAGTTGGAGCAGCAGCAGGTTTTGGAGGTTCAGGAAGTACGCCACCCGGAACTACTAAGTAGTCACCCATAGCGATTTCAGAATCAGGACCTTCTAGACCATTGTAAGATACAACTTTTTCTAAATTAGCACGATACTTAGAAGCAATATCATCTAAGCTTAAATCTGGGTTTGTAATTTCAAGTACGATACCGTCTACTGGGGGGATAATTAGCTGCCAACCTGCTTTTAGAGCGTTATCTGGCAAACCATTGGTTTCGCGGATAGTCTTTGGAGTAACATTAAATTGTTTAGCTACTGTATATACAGTATCAAACGGTTTTGATTCGTAAATTTGTACTTGGCGGGAAACTAGCTTTTGAACGCTATCAGGGTTAGCTTTAGTAATACCATTATCTTCAATTCCATCTATGCTAGCAGCTGTATCAGTAGCACCTAGTACAGATCCCACTGAGTTATCATCAGCAAAAGCTCTACTAATAAAACCACCAGAAGAAGCAATGGTAGTGCTAACAGTGTTATGCTTGGCAGCCAATGTGGAGTTTAATCCAGTATGGTTACCTAGCAAGTTAGCAGCTAAGCTTTTATCTTGGTGGTGGTATGTAGATGAGAACGGATTGAATATGATTATGTTTAAACCAGCAACTACTACTACTAAAATACCTACCAAAATTTCACTAGAGAAATTTAGGCCATATTCTAGAGGGCTCATGGCATGGTTTAAACGGACAGCGGGGAAGTGCTTTGTGTACCATTGAGAAACAATCGGTAAACGCTTTGCTACGTTATGAAGCACTTTCTTTGTAAAATACTGAGCTACGAAATGATAGGTTCGAGCTTTCTTTACTATATATTTAGAAATTTCTTTTCTAGATTGAATATTTTAACCTTTGCTATAAAATAGCGAAAACCGTTTCTTTGATCAGTATTTCCTGTTCTGAGTGACTGTAATTCCGTGCAATACCACCAAAAATTCGGCTTAAATTGATATGAATAAAATGTGTTTTTT
>CAZLNP010000015.1:0-6440 GCA_964561085.1 uncultured Candidatus Saccharibacteria bacterium | reverse complement strand
CGTGCAATACCACCAAAAATTCGGCTTAAATTGATATGAATAAAATGTGTTTTTTCTTCTCTATAGAGTGTACCAGGGGCTTCAGGGAGATTCAAGCATTTGGGTGTGGACATTCCGATTGGCCTCTAAGATAAGCGATATTTTTTATACTTTGCGCTTGTTTATGAGGTATTTTCATGTAAAGTTAGCGGGTGACAGCAATGGCAACTTTTTTATGAGACAGCTGTGCTGCGAATAAAAAAGTTTGCCTGCTGGCAGGACCCGCTAACTGAAATGCTATACTTAAAGCAGATGGATTTAAACATTCTTAATGACAGACAGCGACAAGCAGTGACGGCTCCTTTAGGGCCGATTTTGGTATTGGCAGGAGCGGGAAGTGGTAAAACTAGGGTCCTTACTTACCGAATTGCCTATTTAATAGAGCAAGGCCTAATCCCTGCCGAAAACATCTTGGCCGTGACCTTTACCAACAAGGCTGCTAAAGAGATGCAAATTAGGGTGGGTAAGTTATTGGAAGGTCCAAAAGGGACTACTCAACCCATGCTCGGCACGTTCCACTCTATTGGGGCTCGCTTGCTTCGCCAGCAAATTACTCGTTTGGGTTATAGCGCTGGCTTTACTATATTAGACAGCGATGACCAGGTAAAAGTCATCCGTGATATTTGCAAAGACTTAGACATCCCCAAACAATATGCCCCAACTTTGTTCCGAGCCTATATTTCTAGTGCTAAGAACTTACTTCAAACCCCAGATCAGCTAAATGTCGGCTTAGATGGCTATATTCACGATTTAGTGCAACAGGTCTACGTTCGTTATCAAAATTTCATATACAAACAAAGCAGTGTGGACTTCGACGACTTACTAATGCTGCCAATTAAATTGTTTGAGGCTTTCCCTGAAGTGCTTGAAAAATACCGTCAGCTCTGGAAGTACATTCTAGTTGATGAGTATCAAGACACAAACCAAGCTCAGTACATGTTCTTGCACATGTTGTCCAAGCATAGAAATCTATTCGTAGTAGGAGATGATGCACAAAGCATTTACGGTTTCCGTGGCAGCAATATTGCTAACATTTTAAATTTTGAAAAAGATTTTTCAGATAGCATCGTAATTAAACTGGAGCAGAACTATCGCTCATCTAAAAATATTATTGCAGCGGCTCAAAAAGTCATTGAGCTAAATTCTGAACAAAAACCAAAAACTCTTTGGACCGATAACGACGCGGGTAGTAAAGTTGTGGTCGAAGAAGTATTCGATGGCCGCGCTGAAGCAGTTTATGTTGCCCAGAAAATTGTTGATATGGCCACCAAGGGTGGAGGTGGGATGAGTGGTGGTAATGAGCTGGTTTATGATACCGAAGAATACGAAGAGCCGTTTGTTGAAGAAGCCCCGGCGACCTTCTCTATATTAGATCAATTTTTAGCGAAGCAACGAGGTGGTGGGAAATATGGAGGATCAGGAAGTGGTATTGGCAGTCGTTTCGGAGTGGGGGTTCCTCAGCTGCCCACGGAACGCGGACCTTTAAATGAATTCGCTGTACTATATAGAACACACGCGCAGTCTCGTCAGATGGAAGAAGTGCTTATTCAGGCTGGAATTCCGTATCAAATTGTAGGGGGTACTAAGTTCTACGAGCGCAAAGAAATTAAAGATGTTCTGGCGTACGTTCGCTTGGTCGTGAATCCGCAAGACTTGGTTAGTTTGGCTCGAGTTGTAAACGTACCAGCTCGTGGTATTGGTGAGAAAAGCTTCTCTACTATAAAGAGCTATATTTTTGATCGCCCAGCTAATGAGCCCAGTGAATCGTTTTTCGCTAGCTTAAATAGTATTCCTTTGCCTCCTAAACAGCTGCAGTCGCTAATAAATTTTTATGATAGTATCGCTGTCGCTAGTGCTCTTCGCCCTGATGCGCCTCTCACAGATTTGTTTAGAGTTATTATCAAGACGACTAAAATGGAAGAGTATCTGAAAGATGGCACAGATTCAGGTGAAGCTCGAGTGGAAAATGTGAAGGAACTTTCTACAGTAGCTGCTAAGTTCGATGACGTACCGTGGACCGAAGGTATTCATCAATTTTTAGAAGAGGTGGCTCTAATTACAGATATAGATAACATAGAGAACGAAAAAGATAGCGTCACTCTAATGACTTTGCACGCAGCTAAAGGCCTTGAGTTTGATGTGGTATTCTTTATAGGGTTGGAGGAAGGCCTTTTGCCTCACTCTCAAACACTGATGGATCCGAAAGATTTAGCAGAAGAGATTCGACTGGCTTATGTAGGTTTAACCCGTGCCCGCAAGCAGTTGTATTTGCTTTACGCTCAGTCGAGGCAAATGTATGGTAGCTTCCAAAGCAATCCGCCGTCACGAGTGCTTAGAGCATTGCCCCAAGAAGCAATTAGTCTTCGCGGTAATGCTGCTAATCTATTTTCTGGAGATTCAATTTCCTATGAACCTTTTGATGAATAGCGAAAAGTTTTCGCTAAGCAGAGGGTTGGCAAGCGCGCGAGCCCTGCTACTTTAGGCAGGGCGAGACAAAGCGCCCTCTGCGGGCGAAACACTTTCCGCTATTAAATAAAACTTTCAAAACATGACAATCGAAACCCTGCATAACTTAATGAAGCACTACAAGCTGAACCCAAATAAAACTTATGGGCAGCATTTCCTTATGGATGAAACCATCCTGGAAGATATGATAGATGAAGCAGGAGTAAAAGCAGGGGATGTTGTTTTGGAGATTGGACCAGGAATTGGAAATTTAACAGAGCGCTTGCTTGAACATAAAGCAAAAGTTTTATCTATCGAAAAGGATCCACAATTTTTACCAGTTCTTAAAACTTTGGAAAAAGAAAAAAACGATTCCATCAAACCTAAGAAGAAGGGCGAGCTGCCAAATTTTGCATATGAATTAACCGATGCGCTAAAGTATAACTTCTCGGATCGGCTAAAAGATGTTTCGTACAAAGTTGTCGCAAACATTCCTTACTACATCACAGGAAAAATTGTACAGTTGTTTATGCATGCAGTGCACAAGCCCGAAAGTCTAACTTTGCTAATGCAAAAAGAAGTTGCGTATAACATTGCTGCGAAGCCGGGGAGTATGAATCTAATTGCAATCTCTGTGCAACTTTATGCCGATGCAAAAGTTGTATGCGTGGTACCTGGGCATAAATTTCATCCAGCTCCAAAAGTTGATAGCGCAGTCATTCATATCACACTTCATAAAAAACCAAAGTACAAAGTTAAAGATGAAGCGAAATTATTTAGAATCTTGCACGCGTGTTTTTCTGGAAAAAGAAAACAGTTACACAATACTCTGACAAACAATTTGCAGTTGCAGAAAGAATACGTTTCAGAGACTCTAACAAAATTAAAAATTGATCCAATGATTCGCCCGCAAGCTTTAACAATCGAGCAGTGGATAGAACTAACAGATGAGTTAAAAATCTAAATCCAAAACTTCTTAAAATAAAAAACCATAATCATTTATTCAACGAGCGCATCTGAGCCGAGACTTCGACAGTCGAAGGCGAAACTAAGCGAGTGAATAAAGATTATGGTTTTTTGATTTCTAATTAAAAAGTTATGGAGTCTCCAATTTTTAAATTATTTTTTGCAGACCACCCGGCTGGAACTTCTAGTACATGACTAACTTCAGATGGGGGATAGTAAAGCTCAAAGTTTTTATTTCCAGGAGCTGGTGGAACGTTCGGTGTAATTCCAATTATCTTTCCATCTTTAATCCAAATCATGTCGATAGAGATTAGCATGTCTTTCATCCAGAACCCAGGTTCTTTTAACTGTGTGTTTGTGAAATCAAAAATCATTCCTGTTCCATCTTCCAGTCTTGCTCTGTTCGATAATCCCTGAGCACGTGCATCATCAGTATCTGCAATTTCCACTGCAACTTCTTTTCCAGCAACCATTATTTTCTTTCTTGGCAACTCGGTAATTTCAGTACCAGCAACCTCACCTTTTTCTTCTGTGACATTAGTGTTATTTTCAGAAACACTATTTTCGTTTACATTATTTTCTTTAACAGGGCGCTTTAGATCAGCCTCATTAGAATTGCTACAGCTGACTGCTAGAAGTGTTAATGAGATGATTGCGAGAGAAATTAATAGGGGAGTTCTATTAGATCGTTTTTGTTTCTGCATGGACTTGCTTTTTTCCGTTAATTCTGCTATAATTATAGTACAAGTTTCGAAAATCTGAAACAAAAATAAAAAATACAACTAAATAAATGAATTTTCTACAAAAGATAGCTACGGCTACCGTTGTTATGGCGTTGATGATTACTTCATCAGCGAATATAGCGTCTGCTCAATTGAGCTCTTTGTTCGTCAAATCTTTTGGCGGACCAATTTTAACTATCGTACCACCAACACCTGTTTGTCCAATAGCTCATACGGTTATTTTTGATTTCGCATCTAAAATGCCAGTTGGAATTGCTACAGTAGCGGGAAGTAGAATTTATCTTTACGGTAATTTAGTTACGCCAGGAGTAATGGTTTTGGGATCAGGTTTACCAACTCCAATACCATGTCCTTATCCGTATAAGATTTACCCGATCCTCCAAGTAGGAACTGCATTATATTAGTTGAGGGAAAATAGTGTCATGAATCTAAAAGAAATAAAATCACAATTTACACTTAGTCATGTTAGCGCTCTGGCATTCGCAATAATTGCGGTTGGCGGAATTTTAACATTTCAAAACTGGAATAGCGTTAAAGCAATGTTTGAAAACGATAACGTTGCTCAGGAACAAAAAGATGGTAGCGGTTTGTACTATGCATACCAAGCACCAACAGTTCCTACTGTTCTAGGTAACTCAACTGTGCCAGATGGTCCAGGTGTTCTTAATGAAGATGGAAGTGTATCCAGTCTCTCTTCTTTTGGTGAAGTGTTAGGTGCTGCTTCGGACACTCCGCAGATTGATGTAAATGCAATCAACGTAAAAACAATTCCAACTACAGAAGAAAACTTGCGAACATACATTGACGATGTTTTCATAATCGAATCACAAATCTTGCCTGGTGATTTTGAAACAGCTTTAGTTTCAAAAGATCCATCTCAAAGTCAGGCGCAAATAGATTTGCTAACACAAGTTCAAAACTCTTTAAGTGCTTTGCAGGTACCGACCACTGCAGAGAAATTACATAAGTTAAAAATTGCTCAGTACAGCACAGCGATTGATTTGCTAAAAAACTTTTATCAAGCCGATACCAACCCAGAGTTTGTTTCTGCAAAACTAACTCAATTTATGGATATGCAAAAAGCTCAAGATGCAGAGACTCAAAGTTTGTTTAAAAACAATCCTCAACTGTAATGAAAAAGATAATTGCAAAATTTATTCTTCTAACTTTGGTTGCAGCATTCATTGCTGCACCTTTTCAGCTTAACGCTCAAGTAGGGGGGACTTCTGTTCCAATCGTACAACAAGGAGAAACTGACTTGGGGCCAATTGGTGGAGCCATCGTTGGAGAAGCAGCGGGAGCTTTAAATGCAGCTGTTAACTCTTGTGCGACTGCAGATACTATCGCAAGCCAGTCCGCATCATTTTTGTCACAAGGGTTAAGTCTTTTAGGAGAAAGCCCAGCGCAAGCAGCTGGCATTCAAACACAAATCACCGTAGTCGATTCGGCGATAACTTGTTGGACAGGTGTAATTACTGCAGCAGGAACGTTGTCTAGAGCAGCTGGGTCCACAGCTTTTACTTATACTAAAGTAAATTCCTCTAAGGAACAGGCTTTAGCTCAAATAGTTTCCTTGAAGTCTACTCGCAAACAATTAGAAGCTCGTTTACAAGTTGCTTCCCAAAGTTTTTGGAAGGCTGTTTTGGTAGGTTTGTTCTTAAAGCAAACAGATCAACTTACAGAAAAGCTTGTCACCGATATGACCGAGAAGTTTAAGATTAACGACTACTCTCAATACATAAGCGCAGTCAGCGACACTGTTTACACTAACTCAATGATTCTGCGTTATGTAGATAACGATAAAGATAGAGCAATTGTCCGCTCAATGATTACAAATCCATTGTTGAGGAACGGAATACATCCTGCTATTCAAGCATCTGCGGATGCCTACGTTGGATATAGCCCATCTAACATTAGTTTTTCTGATCCTCAATTTTTGAATGCTGTTAACAAAGTTGCGAATGGCGAAGTGTACAAGCAGCAGTATCAAAGCAGTATGATTTCTAAGACCGATGAAATTATAGCCAAGGCTCGTCAGGCTGCCGTTGCAGAAGTAAATCAAAGTGGTGGTTACAAATCTACACTGAATAACTGTGGGCCAACTCTTTCAGAGCAACAACAGAAAGATGCTCAGTACAAAGCAATTCTAGATGAAATTGCTGACCGAGAAAATTTACATGAATCCATTCATGCATTACCAAATTCTTCAGAGTCTGAAAAGAACACTATCGATACAGACGTAAAGAA
>CAZLNP010000014.1:2552-12900 GCA_964561085.1 uncultured Candidatus Saccharibacteria bacterium | reverse complement strand
GTGCCGATGATAGTCTGGCGCATGCCAGTGCAAAAGTAGGTAGCTGCCCATTTATGATGAAACCATCCTTTACCGGATGGTTTTTTCGTATGCACACATCCTTTACTGGATAGTTTTTCCGTGGTTGATTTACTGATATAATATATCTATATGTCACAGCAAATTGTTATTTTAGCCGCTGGTAAAGGGACTCGCATGGGCGTTGATATCCCTAAGGTTTTGTTGCCGCTAGGCGATAAACCAGTCATTTCGAGGCTCTTGGAAGAGGTGAAAAGTGTACCTCAGGAAACAGCTCCAGTAATTGTAGTTGGGTTTAAAAAAGAATTAGTAGAAGAGACTTTGGGTGATGAGTACATCTATGTACAGCAGTTTGACCAGAAAGGCACTGCTCACGCCGTTCTCTCTGCCAAGGCCGCGATAACAGCAGAGAATATTATTGTGCTGAATGGTGATATGCCATTTACAACAAAAGACTCTTTGGAAAAGGTGATTGATCTGCATAACAGTAAAGGTTCAATGCTGACCATGCTACCTTGCACTTTGCCAAATTTTGAAAATGAATATGCCAACCTCATTAGTTATGGTCGAATAATTCGTGATGCTGATTTGAATATCATCAAGATTCAAGAATACAAAGATTGTACTGAAGAGCAAAAGAAAATTACGGAAGTTAACTCCGGTAGCTATATGTTTAATTCTGAATGGCTGTGGAGCAAGTTAGATCAGATTGGGCATACTAATTCTCAAGATGAATTTTATTTAACTGATATTGTAGAAATTGCTATTCGGGATGGTCAACAAATTCAGGCAATGCAGGTTGCACCTAAAGAGGTCTACGGTATCAACACTCCAGAAAACTTACAATTCGCTAAAGAGATATTAAACAAATAGTATGATCGTTATAATAATTTTAGGCGGTATATGTTTAATAGCGATTGTGATGTTGATTGTGATGTTCACTGAAATGCTGAACTTCGTTCAGACCAGAATTCCTTTCGTCCCTACTGCTAAAGAAGACTTAGTTTTCATGATAGAGCGCGCCGGCATCACGGATCGAGACTTTGTTTACGATTTAGGTAGTGGTAACGGTAAAGTTGTCTTTGCCATGGAGGAGCTAGCCGGCGCGCGCGCTAAAGGACTGCAGCGCGGCGGATGGACTCAATGGTATGCACAACTTCGTAGAGAGGGGCGACGCATCTTTAAGGGTAAGACCAAGACAGAGTTTGTCACTGGAAATTTCTTTGATCATCGTTGGGGTGATGCAACTGTAGTTTATGGGTACCTCTATCCATTCTTGATGCGATCTGTAGAAGAGAAAGCCTTAGAAGATTGCAAACCAGGAACTAAAGTTATCATTCGAGACTTCCCCTTGCCAACGTTGGGTCATGTTGATCAATGGCAGACACCAACTGGCCACACTATGTATCTTTATTTAATTAAATAGCCGCTGGATCTGGTATAATTCATAAGCGCATTAGAAAATTTAAAATATATGTATAAACAAACAAAAATAATCTGTACTATCGGACCAGCATGCGAAAACCCAAAAATTCTTAGTGAATTAGTTAAAAATGGAATGAACGTGGCTCGTCTGAACTTCTCTCACGGCTCTTACGAGAACCACCTAGGTTTAATGAAGACTATTCGCAAAGCATCAGTTAAAAACGATAAAGCCGTTGCTATTTTGCAGGATCTACAAGGACCAAAAATCCGTGTAGGAAAATTGGAAAAACCTTTCACTATGAAGAAAGGTCAAAAAGTAGTTCTTGGTAAAGACTTTGACATGGACTTTGATATTAGCCGTTCTGTAAAAAAAGGCGAGAGAATTCTAATTGAGGATGGACTTATGGAGCTAAAGGTTGTAGACGTTAAACCAGCTCGTACTGGCTCAAAAACTCACGGCACTATCACTTGTAAAGTTTTGAACGGTGGAGTAGTAAATTCTCACAAAGGAATCAACTTACCAGATAGTACTATCACTTTTCCAATAATGACTGCGAAGGATATTGCAGATTTAAAATTTGGTTTACAAAATGATGTTGATTACGTTGCGCTTTCTTTTGTTCGTAATCATAAAGACATTGTTAACTTGAAGAAGTTAATTGAAAAGTACTTACCTAAAGGAATGGTGGCGCCAAAAGTGATCGCTAAAATTGAGCGCAAGGAAGCGGTAGAGAATTTTGATTCAATTCTAAAAGTGACTGATGGGATTATGGTGGCGCGTGGTGATCTTGGTGTAGAAATGGATGCATCTCAAGTGCCGTTAATCCAAAAAGACTTGATTGCTAAGTGTAATGCCAATGCTAAGCCTGTAATAGTGGCAACACAAATGCTAGATTCAATGATTCGTAATCCTCGGCCAACCCGTGCAGAAGTTTCCGACGTTGCGAATAGTGTGATTGATCATGCCGATGCAGTAATGCTTTCCGGTGAAACAGCAACTGGTAGTTATCCAGTTAAGGCAGTCACAGAAATGCGTCGAATTATTGAGGCAACAGAAGCTTCTCCTTACGATGATATTCCTGCTCGACCTTATGGACAACGTAGAGATAGTGATAATGCCATCGATGACTACAAGGCTTCTTTAATTGCTGGTGCTGTACTTCGTTTGGCTATCGGTGTTGATGCGGGCGCTATCATTGGCACAACAGAGAGTGGTTATACCGCGCGTTTCGTATCTCGCGAGCGTCCATCCGCCCCTATTTTAATTCTTACAGATAGACCAAAAGTTTACAGGCAAATGGCATTGCTTTGGGGAGTGCGCCCATTATATACAAAGAATATGGCTGCGTTAAAAAATGTAGAAGGTTTGCTAAGACACTTTGTCTCTCAAACCAAAATGATGAAGCTCGTTAAAAAAGGTGAAAAGGTTGTACTTGTAGCTGGCAACCCGTTAGGTGAACGCATGAACCTAGTCCAAGCCGTAACTGTAAAATAAAAAACAAATTAAATATAAAAAAGAGGCGTCTCAAATTGAGACGCCTTTTAGTTATTATTGCGCATGGTTCTACGCAGCAATATAAGTTCCGATTCGCTTTGCAGTTAGTTCTTCTACTTCGCGATCAGTTAAAACATCAATATGATAATGCGTAAAGAACACTATTGCCCAGCGAGGTTCATGGAGGACAAGATTTTTTACATAGTGTCGCATGGATTTGAGCTTGCCATCAGTGTGTAGTTCAGCCTTTAAGCCGTTGAAAACAAGAATCTTGTTTTCTGCAGGAGTGTAGAGAGTATCTTCATTCTCGAAAAATAGACCTGGTCTTGATTCTGCAACTGCGAAGGTGATTCCGTCACGATCATCATGGATTCGAGCCATATTTTCATGGTTAGGCTCGTAATACAAGAGCCTGAGAACATGTCTTAATCGCGCCTCTCTAGCTATGAGTCGTTCTTGGAAGTCAAATCCTGGCAATTGTTTATCCAAGTTAATGAGAACATCTTCAGCATAGCTTGCTAAGCTATTGTAGAGCCGTTGAGCTGATTTAAGGAACTCCTGATGAGGTTCAATGTTAATTCCAGCTCCTATGAGCTGTTCAATTAGACAATTCCTATAGTGGAAAAAGAATTTGTGATCTTTTCCATCATTAACGCCTCTTTCGCTCAGGCCGTTGTCTGGTTCAGATGTGGTATCTCCTTTTACACGTAAAAGCCAGCGAGCCCTTTCTTCTGCGGGAAGGTCAATAATTTTTTTGAGTCCTCGGATTAACTCGTTTTGCTGAAAGCTACTATATACAAATGGCAACTCTTGTTTACCATCATTAATAAGCTGTTTAAGATTCATAATTCCTCCAATATTCTCTCGATCTTGCCTATATAATATATAAAAAGAAATAACTGCGCAAATTAAAAAACAGCCTTATTTAAGCTGTTTTTTAATAATAAAGATGATTGCTGTAAGTCCACCGCCACTAATTCCCATGCATAAGTCTTTGATTGTATCTAGCAAGCTAACTTGGGTGCTAGTTCCTAGGTATCTGTCTAGGCCAAACTCTAGTACTTCCCACGCAGCCGCCGCCATGCCGGCGAAGGCGAGTAAGATTAAAATGTTTAGAGGTATCCAGTTGACCGAGAATTGCCCTTTGCCATGAAAATATTCTAGTACATAGGACGTGCTAATTACAATTGCACACCCACCTAAAAAATGAGCTGGGATATCCATCCACCATAAGGCTTCGTAGAATCCTGTGACAGTTGCGATAACGTGGAGTATCAGGACCAGTGCTGGAGCCCAAACTATTTTTATTAGCAAAGCAGAATTCACTATTTTGCTTCTTCAGAATTTGCTTCTGAGCTATCTTCTCCAGGATTTTTCCCTGAAATTATCGCTTGATCGTTAGCTTCTTTTTCAGCGCGCTTGGTGTGAAATTCTTTCACTGCCACGTTGAATTGTTCTACGTATTCTTGATTTTCTTTATCTTGTGTAAACATTTCTGCTAGCTTCTTAGCATCAACATTAGCAGTGCGAGCCACTGCAGTAATTAAACGAGATAGAGTAGCGTTGCTTTGGTTTTGTTCGTACATTAAGCTTTGCAAGATTTCTTTCTTGCTCATGTTGTTTAACTGTGACTTTGCCATATTGTGTTCCTTACTTTGTTAGATAATCTTTAATAAATTTTGAATTAGCTGAAAACGAATATTTTTTAATCTCTTTTACGTTAACCCATGCATATTCTGAGTGTTCATGACTTAAGCGAATCTTATCAGAATTCACTGTGCAGTTGTATCCAATCACCACCACTCTGGAATTCCATGCTTTGTTATTAAGCGTAAATTTTCTGTGGTGCCAGAATATTGTGGTCATAATAGGCTCCCCAATTTTAGCAACCAAGCCGGTTTCTTCTTTGACCTCACGTTTTAAAGCAGCAGTTAACGATTCGTTATCATCAATTAAGCCGCCGGGCATTTCCCATTTGTTATCATCAGTACTTTTTAAGATAAGATATTTACCCTTATATTTGATAATAGCTTTTTGGCTAATGAGAAAGAATGTATCTTTGTCTAATTTGTAATGCATAATATTCTCTGGAGGAGAGAGGGGGATTCGAACCCCCGAAGGGTTTGACCCCTTACTGCCTTTCCAAGGCAGCGCACTAGACCACTATGCGACCTCTCCAGGTAAATAAAATCTAGCTGAATTTTTAAATAAAACCTCTAAAATACAGTTTATTTTAACACTTAAAACCTCTTTTGTCGAGCTGCGCTACTAGTTGCTTGGGGAGGCTATTTACTGGTAAAGTAAGTATAGATATTCGCATAGTCAAACCTAGAAAACCGCTTATATATGGCAGATAATACCTTGCAAGAGATTAAAGATCGGTTAGACCTCGTCGAGGTTATTTCAGGGTACATAGCTGTTAAGAAAAGCGGCACTAACTTTAAAGCAACTTGCCCATTTCACAATGAAAAGTCTGCGAGTTTAATGATCTCACCTCAGAAGCAAATCTGGCATTGTTTTGGTTGTGGTGAAGGTGGCGACATTTTCGGTTTTGTAATGCGCTACGAAAATTTGGAATTCAGAGAAGCTTTACAGCAACTTGCACACCGAGCAGGTGTGACTTTACCAGAGCGCTCCCCTCAGGCCGGACAGGAAAAGAAGGTTTCTGAAGACTTGGTGCGCATCAGCAATTTTGCTTCTAAGTTCTATCATAAACAGTTGTTAAATAATTCTGGTTCAAGCACTGCTGCGTTGAAATATTTACACGACCGTGGGTTAAACGACAAGACGATAGAGAGTTGGGAAATTGGCTATGCTCCTGATAGCTTTGAAGCCCTGATTAAAGCATTGCAAGCAAAAGAAGTAACCTCTGTGAATGCCCTTCTGGCTGGAGTTGTTGCAAAGAACGATCGAGGCAATATTTTTGATCGATTCCGAGATCGGATTACTTTCCCAATTCATAATTTCTATGGAGATGTGGTAGGTTTTTCGGCACGCGTTATGCCAGGAGCAAAAGAGGATACAGCGAAGTACATCAATAGCCCTGAAACTCCTATCTATAGTAAGAGTAAAATTTTGTTTGGCCTATTCCAAGCAAAAGCAGCAATTAGAAAAATGGATGAGGTGGTTGTTGTAGAGGGACAAATGGATACAATCTCTGCACATCAAGCAAGTTTTAGTAATACAGTAGCAACAAGTGGTACTGCAATGACCGAAGATCACTTGCGATTAATAGGGCGTCTTACAAAGAACATAAAGTTCTGCTTTGATTCCGACGCAGCTGGTCTTACCGCTCTTCGCAAAGCAGGCGAGTTAGCTTTATCTATGGGTTTTCGAGTGAAAGTTATTGTCATTGATTTAGCCGTGGCAAAGGATCCTGACGAGTTAATCCTCAAAGCGCCTGTGCAGTGGAAACGCGCTGTCCATGATGCAATCTGGTTTACAGATTATTACATGGATGTTGCAGAAAAGCAGTATCAGTTTGGCAGTCTTGAACAGAAGCAGTATTTGGTAGAAGAAGTAATTCCACTTTTGAAGTATGTCACTAATCCTTTAGAGCAAGGCCATTATATTCGTTCAATGAGTGAACGATTCGCAGTCACCGAAAATGAACTTCGCACAGCGTTGAAAGGTACATCATCAACAAAATTTGCTCCTGGTCAAACAGTTCCAGATCGTCGAGACAGTTTGCCGAAACCAGTCATGGTAACTCAGGAAAACATCCAAGAAAAAGAAATACTTGGTGGGATTTTAACATATCCAGAATACCGTCAGTTTGTAGCTGAAGAAGGTTTACCGAGTGAGTACATCTCTCCTCAAATGAGAGATATGATAAATGCTGCTCTAATTAATGATCCTACCCCTCAAAGTGCACGAACTCCAGCTGCACAGGCGCTTGCCAATGAGGCCCAGTTTATGGTAGAATCTAGTTTAGAAAACCTTGCGAACAATGACCTGGCGCTTATGCGCGAGTTAAAGAAAAGCTTTTATTTGTTTAAATTGGCAGGCATCAAAAAATTACTACAAGATGCCACGACTGCCATCAAAAAAGCTGAATCGCTACACGACAATTCCGCTGTAAAGCAGCAAAGCCAGCTGTTTGCCGAGTTGAGTGCTCAGCGTTATGCTCTTGAGCAAAAGCTTCAGAGCTAGAAATAAAAACACAATAGTGCAGACGGCCTGTTCAAGATAAAGACGAAGTTCTTTTGAGGACAATTTTTTAAAAACAATTTTATATTCAATTACTAAATCAGCCATCTCGATGAGTTTGGTTAATGGTTTAGTAAACTTTTTTAATTAATGGATTTATATATAATGGCATCTAAAGTAAAAAAAGTAGTTAGTAAGAAAACTACAAAAACTACAGCAAAGAAACCAGCTGTTAAGAAGACTCCAGTAAAGGGAGTTAAGAAACCAGTCGCTAAGAAGGCGGTTTCCAAAAAGACCCCTGCGAAGAAACCTATAGCAACCAAAAAGACTACAGCTAAGGTTTCAAACAAGGCTCCTGTTAAAGGCTCTAAAAAATCTTCTGCAAAAGTAATCGCTCCAATTTTAGACCCGGCTACTGAAGCAAAAATTCAAGCTCAACTTGATGAATTAATGCACAAAGGTAAAGCGCGTGGTTTTGTAACAGAAGCAGAAATTCTTCATGTTTTTCCTAATCTAGAAGATGACATCCTTTCGATTGAACGAGTTATGGATGCGCTTGAAGCAATTGGTGTTGAATTGGTAGATCAAGAAGTTGCAAGTGTTTGGGAGCAAGCTAAACCAGAAGGTGATGAAGCAGCTACTGGGAAGAAGAAAAAAGATGAACTACTTGAAGGCTTTGACTTAGGTGATATTTACGATGACTCTATTCAGATGTATCTTCGTGAAATTGGTAAAGTGCCGTTGTTGAAAGCTAACGAAGAAATTGATTTAGCTAAAAGAATCCTTAAAGGCGATGAAGCAGCGCGCAAGCGATTAACAGAAGCCAACCTCCGTTTAGTTGTGTCTATTGCTAAAAAATACATGGGTCGTAACTTAGGACTTCTAGATTTGATCCAAGAAGGAAACTTAGGTCTGTTCCGTGCGGTAGAAAAATTCGATTGGACTAAAGGTTTTAAATTCTCTACATATGCGACCTGGTGGATTCGCCAGGCAATTACTCGTGCGTTAGCAGACCAATCTCGTACTATTCGTATCCCTGTTCACATGGTGGAAACTTTGAACAAGTATGCTCAGGCTGAGCGTTCTTTGGTGCAAGACTTGGGTCGTGAACCACTTCCAGAAGAGATCGCCGCAGAAATGGGAATCGATGTAGAAAAAGTTTATCATTTAAAGAAGATTTCTCAGGAAACTGTTTCTATTGATGCCCCAGTGGGTGATGATGGACCAGATGATGAAGGCTCTTACCTGCAAGATTTCATCGAAGATGAAGATCGTCCAAAACCAACAGAGCAAGCTGGTCGTCAGCTTTTGAAAGAGTACGTGCAAAACATTTTGAAAGATCTTGACCCTCGTGAACAAAAGATTTTGAAAATGCGATTTGGTTTAGAAGATGGTGTTACTCACACATTGGAAGAAGTCGGCGAAGAGTTCGGCGTTACTCGTGAACGTATTCGTCAGATTGAAGCTAAGGCTTTGGAACGCATCAAAGAGCATGGTGATATTCACAAATTAAGAGACTACTAAAATCTAAGTAAAATCTAATGAAATATATAAAATACACTTTTGCATCTCTAATCTTTGCTCTATTGGGATTAGTCACGCAATCGTTTTTTGGTGCGACTGTTAATGCGGCATCTAGCCCTGTTGGAACGATGGTCGTGACTACGGATGGTAGCGTCTACATGGCCTTGGAGAAGATTAAGAGACCATATACTTCTGCCGCTGCTTTTCTTTCCTATAGTTTTAATTCGTGGGACAAAGTGAGCCAGGCAACTACAGAAGACATATCTTTGACAGCTGGTGATTTTATACCGCCACGTGAAGGAAGTATTATTTGCTCAGATCGTGATTCAGATAAAGGAACTTGCTATCTAATTACAGACTCAAAAAAAGCAGCGTTCACATCTGCGGAAGTTTTTAAGCAGTTAGGATTTAGTTTTGAACAGGCTTTGACTGGGGATGCTTCTTTTGTAGCCACAACAGACAGTGTAAGTTCTGGGGCAGAGGGTCATCGACCGGGCACTCTATTGAAAAAAGATAATAACTATTATTTGATTGGGAAGAATGGTTTGATTGGCATGCCATCCGAATCAATTTTAAAATCATGGGGCTATAATTTGTCTGATGCAAAAACTCCCAACGCTAAGGATTTAGAATTGCCGTATCGGTTTGATGCACAAGCTCGCCAATCTAATGAGCTTCGTCCGTACGAGCCAACTATTCCTCAGAGTTTGAATCTTGATAATAAAGAAAAGTTTTCCATTCCATTTAAACGTTCGGACGATCTACTCATAACTGAAGCTTGGATTTATTCAGCAGAAGAAAGAAGTATTCATGGTTTTACTAACCATGGTGGAGTAGATTTTGCTCAACCTTATGGCACTGCAGTCTATGCAGCGGCAGATGGATACGCAATAAGCTCAACTCATTTGGCACCTCAAGCTAGAACTTATGAAGGAAAAGCAATCGGTTTTGGCTTAGGAGAGTTTGTTCAAATTTGGCACCCAAAACAAGGCGTATTCACGTCGTATAGTCATCTTTCTAAAGTTGAAAAGAGCACTCCTTATTTCAAGCCAACTTGTAAAGATGGCGCTTGTGATCCGGAAGTGGTTTATAATGATTCGTCCTTCAGTATCAAAAAGGGGAAGCACGTTAAGCGCGGTGATCTAATTGGTTATGTGGGAGATAGTGGTTTGAGTTGGGGTTATGATGAAGAGCCACGCGGAGCTAAACGTAATCTTGTTAAAGAGCCATCATGGGATGAAAGTCATTTGCACTTTGAAATGTATACCCGTGTTGCACCTAACTATACAAAAGCAAGACGGTATGACCCATTTGGTATTTATGGCCGCTTAAGTCAATACGATGCTGCGAGTTATGTTGGGCCAGATAGCATATGGAAAATCGGTACAGATAATAAAGTAGAATTTGCTAAGTAGCTCGTTTAGTAGGTAAAAATAAATAAAGGCTTCGGACAATTATGTTCCGAAGCCTTTTTAGTTATGCAAGCTTAGTATTCAGCGCTAAAATTTTCGTAGTTTTGGAGTTCTTCCAAAGATTCATAATCAACCTTTTCAACCTTTGCATCTTTAGGGCCAATATGGCACCAACGTAAAAACATTTTAAGTTGATCTATTTCACCCTCAACTTCTATTTTAACTTGATCGTTCTCGTAGTTTTTTATAATTCCAACTAGCCCGAGTTCTAAGGCCTGTTCGATTGCTGCGAAACGGAATCCTACCTTTTGGACATTGCCAGTGA
>CAZLNP010000014.1:0-2452 GCA_964561085.1 uncultured Candidatus Saccharibacteria bacterium | reverse complement strand
AAGGCCTGTTCGATTGCTGCGAAACGGAATCCTACCTTTTGGACATTGCCAGTGACGGTGATGTTAACGTGTTTTCTCATGTGTAAACTTTCAGTTACTTCTCTACTTATTTCTTGGAGGTTTTCTGTAATTCTTGAAGGTCAGCTAGAACCTGAGAGGCGTGCTCTGCGGGCTTGACCTTCTCGTATATTCGCACAATTTTACCATTCGGGTCAACTAGGAATGAAGATCGTTTAATTCCAAAGAAGAAGCGGCCATACATACTTTTCTTATCCCAAACACCATATTTCTCCACAACTTCTTTATTTTCATCAGCTAACAGAGTAAACGGGAGTTCATACTTGTCTGCAAATTTTTTATGCTTTGCCACTGAATCCACGCTAATACCAAGCACTACAGCTTTAAGCTTTCCAAAATTCGGGAATGAATCTCGAATTGCACAAGCTTCTTTAGTACAACCTGGGGTATCGTCTTTTGGGTAAAAATAAATTAGAACCCACTTTCCTTTGTAGTCAGAAAGTTTGTGCATTTTGCCGTCTTGATCTGGTAGATTAATTGCCGGGGCGGTAGAACCGATTTTTAGAGCTGCGCTCATAATTTTTTAGTTAGTTGATTAAGTTATTGCCAAGTGACGTTTGAGGAAAGACTTTTTGGCATTAAGATTATCCAGGTCTGTCCTGGCTGGAACTTCATTGCTTGACCTTCTTGGTTTAAGAATTTATTTTCACCATTAGCGTATTGCCATGTTCCATCTGTGGCTTTGCCTCCTGTAAATAGAACTGCTCTGCCATCACCGTCAAGTTTTAGCCCTAGACCGTTTACTTGCTCCATTGGGACAACGTAATCATCTACATACTGGACTAAGACGTTCCTTGGATAAATTTGTGTGTCGTTATTTTTGTCCACCGATGGTTTGCCACCGTTAGTGCGAGCGTAAAGTCCTGTGGTCGGGTCAAAAGTAAAAGTTAACGCGTAAGAGGGGTCGAAAAACTTTGCGGAAATTGTTGTGACAGTAGTTTGTAATTGCTCAGTAGGAATAGTTTCGAATTCACCTAGCTTCACGGTTGGCCAATCTTTCCAATCTTTTTTATCTATTAGGCCACGAAGTAAGTCGAGAGTAGTATAAGCGTTATGTGGTGCAACTCGTTCCTTGCTTCGATAGTAGTAATCGCCATAGAAAAATTGATTGATGTCGTCTAACTTCTTGTACACCCCAGTGTTTAGTTGAGATAGGGCAATCTCACTGCCACCAACGTGTGCGTACGCAGCTGCCCATTGGTTGGCAAGAAAATTGAAGTACGGCCTAGCGGATCGAACGGGCCCAATTTCCTTGGGGTTGCTGGTCTGAAAAATGGCTAGAAAACGCGTAATTCCGCCCTCAGCGAGTGTTTCGTACACGATGTCGGCATGAGTTAGCCCAGACTGCGGGCGGGCCTGTGTGTGGTTCTCAATGACAACCGCGATTGGCCTGCTTTTGGCAATATTTTCAGGCACCATGGCACCGTTAATGGCTTGCGCCTGAGCTTGCATCTCAGCCTCTTGTCGAGCAACTTCCTGCTTGATTTTTAATTTGTGTTGCCAGTAAATTATCGTTCCAACAACGGCAATTAGAATTGCGACAACTATGATTATTTTATTTTTCATACTTTACTCCTAATAAATTGTTGAAAAATTTTGTAGAACTTTGGTTTTAGTAAAAGTGATTTACCCATGTGTCCACCTTTGGGCAAACTGATGAGTTTAGCTCCTGTATCTTTCGAAAATTTTACTGTAGCTGGATAAGAAACAACAGTATCGTCTTTGGCATGAATCATCAACAAATTTTTGCCGTCTACTTTGTTTGCGTGAATCGCTGGGTTGTAAAATTTGCCACTAGCTATTTTTGTCCATCCATTTTTTGCAGTTCTATATCCTTGGCCAAATGCTTGCTCTGTAAATTTAGCTAACAAGGGTATGGGTTCATCCTTGCCTGGCATGCGCCAGTCGATTACTGGAGAGAAGGCGATGGTTTTAGTGACACGCTTATCTTGCTGCGCGGCTAGAATTACTGCTGGTCCACCGAAGCTGCTACCAATTAAAAATGTTTCGTCCGGTTTAAGTTTGAAAACTTTTTTATCACCTAAGTTGTAATCCCAAATGCTGATAAAGTTTTTATGAATGCCATCTATTACATCAAGGATGTCTTCGTGCGGGGAGCGGGCTAAGAATTTTCCATCGCTTTCCCAGCTACCTCGGTAGCGAGGGGAAAAAATCCAGAACCCTTTTTTGCTGAACAGCTCTAAAAGTTCTTTGTTATTTGGAACTGTCGGCATGCCGTCAGCAAAAATAACCACCCGTTGCTTCTTTGTAGCTCGAGCAGGAGGTAAAAACTCTGTCACTATATCTTTGGCGAAGCGGGTTCGGAGTGTATACATGATGGTAGCTAGGGGTTATTTGTCTATATTTTAGCACG
>CAZLNP010000013.1:0-14508 GCA_964561085.1 uncultured Candidatus Saccharibacteria bacterium | reverse complement strand
ATATCTCTGATCCTAACTCTACCCACAGATCAGGAACTCTAATTAACAACAGTGGCACTCTTCAAGTCATCAAAGACAATGCCCTAGCAGGTATTCCTTCCATGGAAGTCCTAGCTTCTTGGGGATACACCAATTACAGCAGTAGCAGCTAATGCTGCAGACAAACTTCTTCAACAAACCCAAGTCTTAATGACGAGAGCTGCTGGAGTGCTGGGGTTCTAAATATTATTAAACCCTGGTACATAAATTTGAACAACAAAAAACCGCTCTCTAATTAAATAGAGGAGCGGTTTTTTTGAAACTGATTAAACGCGTTGAACGTTTACAGCATTCTTACCCTTAGCAGAATCTTCAATTTCGAAGGAAACGTTGTCGCCTTCTTGGATTTCATCAAATGAAACACCAACTAAAGAATTGCTATGGAAGAATAGGTCTTTGTCTTCGCCTTCGATAGCGATGAAACCAAAACCTTTGTCAGTTTTCTTTTTAACTACACCTTGCATAGATTTGTTTGTTAACGAATTAGATACAAATTTAAATATATATTTGAAACTCGACGATTTTTCTAAACAGATAAACTTTGTATATAGACTATAACACGTCTTGGTATTTTTGTCCAGGGCCAAATCATTACTCAGTTTATGGCTTAGTTACAAGGTTGTTAGAATAAATAGTAAAAAAAGTGCCCGCAATACCATGTAGTATCGCGGGCAAAAAGATGAAAAAGCACGTCTTGATTTACCTAGGCATGTCCTCGAATGTCTTAACATCCTTGGCTAGGCCGAGAAGCTTAAAGGTGTAAATAACCTGATAATTTAGGTCGAAAATAATTTCGAACCAAGTATACCCGTGACGTGCAGATATAGGGTAGCGGTGGTGGTTGTTATGCCATCCTTCTCCAAACGTTAGAGCCGCAATAATTAAGTTGTTCGTTGAATCGTCATTCGTTGGGAATCGGCGGGAGCCATATTTGTGATTGATTGAATTTACCATCCAAGTAATTTCCCAGCCTACTGCCACTGGAACAAAAATTCCCCAACCGATCAGTTTTATAATCTCATCAAAGTTTGGCCAACCAATTGCAAACAAAATTGCTCCTAAAATAATAGTCGGCATCCACCAAATCTTATGCATCACTTGATAGAATTTATCCTTAGCTAGGACTGGGGCGAACTTCTGGATGATCTCATTGTCTACGCTCGGGTTGGGGAGTATCATCCATAACCATTGTGCCCACGCTAATCCATATTTAGATCTAGGCGTGTGCGGGTCTTTCTCTTGATCTACAAATTGATGATGCTTGCGATGCGTAGCTACCCAAAGAGTTGGACTTCCTTGCAGGGCTAAACACGAAATAATCACTAGGCTAACTTCCAGCCACCTTGGAATCTTGAAACCCCCATGGGTTAACAAGCGATGGAACGTAACTCCCACGCCTGGGCAGTTAGCGAACCACCAGACGATGACCGCAAAAACAAAATAGGACCAATCAAAATGCCATAGCGTGTATATTGCACCGGCATGAAAGGCTAACATAAACAGGGCGGTTGTAACCGAATTAAACGTACTTTTTCTCATTAATTCCTCCGTCAGAATCTAATCTCAGTCTTCAGTATAGTTGTTTTTATTCTGGCGCGCTACCTGCAACTAAGGGCTTGATAAAAATATTAAATTTGCATATAATAACAAATCCTACTTTTCCAGGGATGTTGGAAAAATTCCATACTAGTTTTGGGTGGAGGATCTTATTATGGCGGGTACGACGGTGCTTGAAGGGGGCGATTTAGCACTTCCAGAATCAATTCAAGATGTGTTCTCAGAATATATGTCATTTAGCGGAGCTACTACTCCTGCTGTAATTGATGAGAATGACGATGCGCGTCGAGCTTTGCTCGATGGCAGAGTTGGAATAGATGATATTCCAGGTTTTGAGAATGATGGAAAGCTAATCATCATGTTAGATGATGATGCTCTACAGTCAGCTGGAATCTTGCAACTCATGCTTGGTAAAGCAGGAGTCGAGGTTGACGATGTATATTGTGCTGAAGACGACAGCTTTTTTACGGTCGTCTGCACAAAAGAACGGATCGCGTTTCGTTTTATACAGGATAAGCCTAAGACGGCATAAAACTCATCGCTCATTTGAGGAGCTTTATTGGATGATAGCTCAAATTTACCTTACTATCGTCCTTTTCAAAAAACACCAAATTATTTTGGTGTTTTTTGTTTATCAATTAAATATTAGAATTAAAGAAATCTATAGTCCGTTGCATTACTGTAGACCATGCTGGACCAAATTCATGGCCTTCGTTTGGATAGCGGTTGAACACCACCTCTTTATTTTGTTCCTTTAGTTTGTTGTAAGTGCGTTCGGACCACTCAATTGGCACATCAGCGTCAGACTCCCCATGATTAATCATAATTGGTGCAGTAACCTGGTTTAGGAAATTAATGGGGGAGACATCATTCCAAAACTGAGGATTTTTTTCTGGACTTCCAAATTGTGCATCAATTTGAGCAACAGCTTCTGGCCTGGACAGTGACCAACGATAGTAGCTCTCGCGTGCGTCAGTACTTACCGCAGCATAAAGCATATATGCTTGGACCAAGTCAGGTTGCGCCACCATAATTGTTTGTGCAATTCCACCTCCCATAGAATGACCAATCATAGCGATGCGGCTAGTGTCTGCGTAAGGAAGGTCCGCGGCCTTTAACGCGTAGATGGCGTTAATAACATCTTCGACATAACCTAAGCGTATATTGCCTTCTACATTAGGATCTTTGTCTGACTGCGCATGGTTTCTGTAATCGGGATGTATAACCAAGTAACCTCGGTTGGCAAAATAATCTTGTTCTCGACGGAGACCTCGGCCGTTAGTGTAGATAGCAGGATCAATGTACCCATGATTCATTATTACTACTGGGAATGGACCATCACCTTTTGGCACATTCATGATTCCGGAAATAGTCAGTGAACCGCTTTTGTAAGTAATGTAGTAGCGAGTGTAGTTAGTAGTTACGGCTTGCACCTCGCCAAGTTTAAGATCACGGCCATCAAACTTTTTTTCCATGAAGCCAGGGATGGAAATGGGGTTTACGTTGGCATTCTTTTGATCTGACTGCTGTTGGTTTGCTTGTTCAGCAGGCGTAGACGTTTGTTTGGTAGTGTCTGAAGTCTTGGTCCCGCATCCAGCTGCTAACAAGGCAAAAGTGACAAATGTAAGTATTATTTTCTTCATAAATTCAGTATAGCTTAGGCATATGAAAAAATAGAAATGATCTTCGGTGCTTTCTATTCAATGCTGAACTGTACAACAAACTTGTCGTCATAACAGCTACAAGACTCGCTGTATAGTGGGAGAATTTTATCTTTCTGTTTGTTAAAAATCCTATCACCATCATCTTCGTATAGCTGGGCGAAATAAGTGCCTTTTTCAATTGGCGTTGTTATTGCCACGTTTTCAAAAACGCGTCCTGGATCGAACAAGCCAAGATCATTTGGAATTACATTATTAGGCTCGTCATTTTTTATATCAGAGATAATCACGAAACCAGCCTTCTCAAAATAAATATCATTCGCGGCTAGTCCAAAGTTTTTCACATCACTTAGTGTTTGAGTATTGATAGTGAGGGAGTTGTGGTCCAAGCTGTTAAATGAACTTCTAGTCTCATTATCAATATTTATGGTGCGCTGAGTTTCAATCTTAGCTTCTGATTGTGGAGAAGGAGGGGAATCGTTCTTGGTCATGTATATGTAAGCGCCGACTCCTAAAAGTAAGATTATTAACAACGCCCCCAAAAGTTTTTTATTCATAAATTTAAAGTTAATTTACTTCAATTATACACTTTAGTTCTCAATTAACAAAAATAAAAAAAGACCCTATTTATTACGCCGGGTCAGGCGATCTAAAGTTTGGGTCTGCTTGAAGATTGGCTGTAAGATTCCTTTGCTTTTCAATCTCTCTAGACTTTAAGAGCTGTTGCCTAGCTTCTGGTTCACAAGCTTGGGCAAGTAATGGATTTTCACATAAAGCCTCATAGAAATTCCGTTTTTTATCGTAAGAAATTCCTACAGAAACATGGGATTCTCGAACACCGACTCTTTGGGCCGAGTGACCGAAAAAGATTGGCACATATAGGATCTCCCCAGGTAGAAGTTCATGTTTCAGGATGAGCTTTTGCTCATGCATGAAATCATAGACTTTCCATATGGTCGATCCAGAATGCTGAAAGACAAATATGTGATATCTGTCGCGGTGTTTCTTGAAGCCGGAGCGTTTCTTTAAAGAGACAAACATTCCAGCTGTTGTGTCACCCCAGAACTTCTCGTCTAATTGCAGAGCCAGCTCGTGGTAAAACCTATGTAAGATATGGAAATCGTACAGGATTAAGGTTCTGTATTGAGCGATATTGAGAACCGTTTGTTCAGGATCATCACATTTACTCAAATCAATGCCTCGTGTTAATATGCGAGACAATCTTTTTTCGATGATGTGAATGCTGTCAGGCATGACTTTTGCAGCAGCTTTAATTAATGTTTCCAAAGAATGCCTTGTTCGGACACTTTCAAACAGTTTTGTTGCTTGGAAAACCTTCGGTTTTTGCATCCAATGATCTTGAATAAAAACAGGATCAGTTAGCAGTTCGACAATTTCATTTAAGTCTGTCATACAGACCTCCTATTTGATTTTAAAATAAATACCACCCTTATATCCTTATTAAAACTAAAGAATATAAAAATGGTATTTATTTTGGTGGGCCGCACGCTTTGCTTAGCGGCACTGCCCAAAACTTCGCTTCAGCTTCTGCCTACGGCATTTGCTGAATCAGTTTTGGTGGAGATGGCGGGAGTTAAACCCGCGTCCAAAACTCACTTCTCGAATCATTGTTCACAAGATTAGTTCATTAAATTACCGTTAGCCTTACAATGAACAACTAAACTAACGGGTGATATACGAAATTCGGACGCGCTAAGTATATCAGCCAGCGCGACTATAGCTTCAAATGAACCTACGAACCTACGTGCGAAGCGAAACGTAGTGTAGGGCGATCACCTAAATATTAAGCGAAAGCAGGAGATAGTTCTGCATTTTTAAATGCAGCTACAACCTTAGAGTATGCGTTAGCATATATTTTTGCCAGTAAGATTTATGAGCTTGCGGGCGGGCTCATCTTGCATATAAAACGATGGTAAAGTCCTGTCAAAATCCGGCATCCCCGAATTCATTACTCAATTTGAGTATCGTAATCATACTGTAAATAGGCTCTTTTGTCAAGTTTGCTGACTGCCTCGCTTGTTATATAATTGAAAACAAGGGGGAAGTATGGATACAATTATAATCATTTTTAGTCTTTTAGCTTTGTCCATTTACCTCCTCGTATTTCGTTTGAAGTTAGGAGAGGTAAATATGGTCGAGTATAAATGGCCAAGGATTTTCTTGCTCATAGTAAGTGCTATTTTGATACACTTCGCAGTTATGCAATTAAACTCTTGGTTAAAAATTTGGCCAGAATCAGTTTTGGAAAATCACTTCGAGGAATTAGTCGCTACATCTTTAATAGTATTTGCCTCTGCTGTGGGCATTTCCTATTTCTTAAGAATTTGGACACTTGCCCTATTAAGCAAAGGTGATGAAATTGATGAATGGGATGAATTCGTTTACGATCGCTACGATTCGGAAACGGACCCGATCCTCTCCGCAAAAGAGATTAACTAAAAAGCCGCTCAACTCGAGCGGCATTTTTTATAATATTAACGACGGCGTTTAGGAGCAGCTTTCTTTACAGCTTTCTTAGCTTTGCTAGCTACTTTCTTAACGGCTTTCGTAGCTACAGCTTTCTTGGCAGTAGCTTTTGCAGCCTTAGCAACTTTTGGAATTGCTTTGCGAACACTCTTAGAAGCAGTGCTTAGCTCTGCGCTAATTGTATCCCAGCTAGACTTTAGTTCGCTAGCCATTGCTGCCAATTCTGTTGCACTGACATTCTTTAAGCCTTTATAGTTTTTTGCAGCTGAATCTACAATTTTATTGTAAGTAGCTTTTGTCGCTTTACCAGCTTTATTTAAATCCAAGATAACATCTTCCTGAAAGTTAGATGCCCATTTAGCAACTTTCTTACGGTTCTTAGCATTTTTGCCTGTCATAAAATATACGCCAGCGGCAGCAGCTGCAACAGCAGCAATTCCAGCCCCAACTTCTAGAGCTCTTTTTTGATTCTTTTTCATCTGTGTCTTTGTGTTAATTATTATTTCTTGCGGGTAACTTTTCTTTTACCCAAAGATTTTACAAATTCAAATAGAGTTCCTAAGGTAAAACCTTTTTCTCTAATGCTTTTGCTAAAGTCTGCGATATCTTCTGAAACCAATTCAGTTGCTTTTTGAGCTGTTCGAGCTATGCGTTTTACAGATCGAACAAACATAATCAAATATAGTAAGCCAATAGCTAACAATATTGTAATAATGATGACTGCTGAACCGGTGATCACGAAGAAAACTTCGACTAGTGAAATATCATTCATGGAATAAGTATACCACACCAAATCTGAAGATTTTATGTTGATATCTACTGTTGTTCCAATGCTTCGTATTTGTTTATAATATCCCTCAAAGTTTTTTCGTATTGTTTCCGCACATCTTCGTCATATCCAACTTGGATAGTCTCGTCGTTGTTATCTGTCCCCGATGCGGTCCAGTTGTAAGAGCCGGTCACAAACCCTTTATCGGTAACAACTGTTTTTAAATGCATGATGTAGCTATGGTTATTGAAAACAATGTCTACCCCTGCGTTTTGGAGCTCTTTGATGATTTTTTCTTGGGCGTCTAATCCGAACGATTGTTTTTTGTCTACTAATCCTCGAACTTCTAAGTCCCGATACTTGGCAGCTAATAGGGCATCACGAATATCTTCGCGCGTGAAGGTGTAAATAGCGAAGTAAACAAACTCATCCGCATCTTGGATCATCTTAGTAACTTCTTCATTCGCAGCAACATCTCTATTATAGTAAACGCGAATGTCTCGTTCGGCTGCTGGTTTGTAATGATAGGTATAGTAAAACTGCCCACTTAAAGCAATGAGTAAAGCGATGACAATCAAATAGACCGCATCGCGGTAGCGGGGTCGTGAAGGTGATTTTGGTTTTGGTATATCCATCTCTTCATTCTGCATGAGAGGAGTTCAATTTTATTTAAAGTGTAGATTTAAGGTGTCGCTTGTTTTAGCGGTCAGTGCTGTTGCGAGCGTCGCGTTCGTTATCTCGGTTTTTGATGTACTCGCGTTTATCTTCTTTCTTGCGTCCGCGACCAATGCCAATTTTAACTTTTACCAGACCTTTGTTTGTAACAAACAATTCTAATGGAACAATGGTTAACCCTTTTTCTTTGCCAATCATTTGCTCTAACTCTGATTTCTTCAAAAGCAGTTTTCTGTCGTGAGTTGGATCATAGTTTTCTTTGAACGCATATTTGTATGGACCGATGTGGGCGCCTGTTAGTACTGCCGTAGTGCCAGAAATTTTAATGTAGCTTCCAGCCAGGGAAGTATTTCCTTCTTTAACCGATTTAACCTCGCCACCATCCAATACTAAACCAGCATCAAATGTTTCTTTGATGTCATAATCGAATTTGGCTCGTTTGTTGAATGCGAGGGATTTCATATATGTATTTTACCTTGTATCTGACTTAAGATAAAGCATGATAAAAGCCGCCTTTTCAGACGGCTTTTTATTCGAGCCTTAAGAGGCTTAAGAACACGATTACCGTGTATATCATACTATACACATGAACCCTTTTGCAAGAGTGGTGGACCGGACGGGAGTTGCACCCGCTACGAACAGGTGGTAATCATGTCCTTCCTCTTCAGGCCGGCCCACGTATATTTAGTTTTACATAGGAAACATAAAATTCCGTTCAATATATAGTAAAGTTTTGCTTAATATTTACCTCTCGCAGAAACCTTCATTTATGCTATAATTTACCTTATGAAAGCGTATATTTCCGAATTAGTTAAGGAATCTTTACAGGTAATCGACCCTGTTGAAGCCGAAGCCGTTCTAGGCTCCGGTGTTTTTGACGTTTCCTATCCAAAACCTGGATTCGGTGATTACGCAACGAATGCCGCGATGGTGTTATTTAAAAAATTCAATACGGCTCCCGCTAAAAGCCCGATGGAATTCGCAACAGCATTAGCAGAAAAAATTTCAGAGCTAGACAAAGAAAATACCTTTGCAAAGATTGAAGCTGTTGCTGGGTTTGTTAATTTCACTTTGTCCCAAGAAGTTTTAGCGGGTCTTGTAACTGCAAATCAGAACGAAATCGAATTTATCTCTGAAGATGGAAAAATTGGCGAAGGAAAGAAAGTTGTTTTTGAATACTCAAGCCCAAATACAAATAAAGCTTTGCATATTGGCCATGTTCGTAACGATGTATACGGTAAAGCTTGCATTAATCTATTAAAAGCAGTTGGATACAAAGTTTTAACTTGCGAAATCATCAATGATCGCGGTATTCACATTATGAAAAGTATTTTGATGTACAAGAAATACGGTGAGGGTAAAACTCCCGAAACTACTGGGTTGAAGTCAGATCATTTTGTTGGAAAGTTTTATGCGATGTTTGGCGTGAAAGCTGCTGAAAGTGAAGAAACAGAAAAGATTCTTCTAGAAGAAGCTCAAGAACTACTTCGTAGATGGGAAAGTGGGGATGAAGAAGTTCGCAAAGTATGGAAGCAAATGAATGAATGGTTCTTCGAAGGTGCTAAGTTAACATATTTGCGAGAGGGAACAACTTTTGATGAAGTAGATTTCGAAAGCGAGATTTACGATAAAGGCCGTGATTTAGTTTTGGCTGGTGTGGAAAAAGGTATATTCCAAAAAGAAGAAGACGGTAGTATTAGCCTTGATTTAGAGAACGAAAAACTTGGCAAGAAGTATTTGCTTCGCCAAGACGGTACTACTCTATATATGACACAAGATATGTATTTGTGGGATCAACGTAATAACCGTCATCAGCCTGACATGGCTTTTGTTACAACAGCAACTGAACAAGCTTATCACTTCCAAGTTTTGCAACATGTTTTCCGTTTACTGGACTACCCTTGGGCTAACAACTTTAAACATCTTCCCTATGAGCATGTTTATCTTGGAAAAAACAAGATGTCATCACGTTCTGGAAATTCAATCACAGCTGATGAACTTTATGATAGTGTAAAGACTCGCGTGCGTGAAACAATGTCTAGTTTGGAAAAGCTAAAAGGTTCTGCTGAAGATGATATGTTGGTAGAGAAGGTTGCTCTTGGTGCTGTGAAGTACGGCTACTTACATTATGAACCTCAAACTCGTATTTACTTTGATATCGATACGACTATTTCACTAGAAGGAAATACTGGGCCATATATTCAATACGCATATGCTCGTATTCAAAGCATTTTAAGAAAAGTTGATGTTAATGGCGCTGATGTAAAGCCAGTTGATTTAGACTCTCCAGAAGAACTTCAATTGATGCGTACTATTATTAAGTACGAATCAGTGGTTGCAACAGCAGCTAGAGAATATAAACCAAACTTGCTATGTAGTTATTTGTTAGAACTGGCAAGTAATCTAAATAGTTTTTACGCGAACGTTTCAGTATCAAAAGAAGAAAATAAAAACATCCAAACACAACGAATTAGTTTGTTAATTACTACAGCTAATGTTTTGAAAAATGGCCTTAGCTTACTTGGCATCGACGCGCCGGAGGAGATGTAATGGAATCAAAGAATGTAAAAATTGTTGTTTATGTCCCGGAAGCAAATGCCGATGAAGTTCGGGATGCAATCGGTAAAGCTGGTGGAGGCAAAATCGGGAACTATATTTTTTGCAGTTTTTCATCAAAGGGCATTGGTCGTTTCCTTCCGCAAGAAGGGGCTAACCCTGCAATCGGTGAAGTTGGAAAACTGGAACAAGTAGAAGAAGAAAGAATTGAGGTTACTTGTACCAGAGACTTGGCCGCAGAAGTCATAGCAGCAATTAAAAAAGTTCATCCGTACGAAGAAGTCGCTTTAGATGTTTACCCTTTAGAATAAATTAATTAAATATAACCATATGTCTGATACACATAAACCCACAACTGAACCAAGCAGCGCTGCAAAACCAGCGCATCAATCTAGTAGCCCTAACTTCAATGAACTTGAACTAGGTGTTTTAGAATTCTGGCGTACTAACAAGATCTTTGAACAATCTTTAGAACAAACAAAAGATGCTGAACCGTTCATCTTTTATGATGGCCCGCCGTTTGCAACAGGCACCCCTCATTACGGGCACATCCTTGGCTCAACCGTAAAAGATGCAATTGGCCGATATCAAACAATGAAAGGCCGATATGTCCGCCGTGTTTGGGGTTGGGACTGTCACGGCTTGCCGATTGAAAATATAGTAGAGCAAAAACTTGGCATCTCTGGTAAAAAACAAATTGAAGAAATTGGTGTCGAAAAGTTTAATGAAGAGTGTCGCCAGAACGTTCTTACTTATGTAGATGTTTGGGGAAAAATGGTGGAACGCATGGGGCGTTGGGTAGATTTTGATAATTCCTACAAAACCATGGACACTACCTATCAGGAAAGTGTTTGGTGGGGACTAAAGCAAGTTTGGGACAAAGACCTAATCTATGAAGGTAGTAAAGTTTTGATGTATTGTTCACGCTGTGAGACTCCTTTGTCTACCTTTGAAGTAGCGATGGACAATAGCTATAAAGATGTTACTGAAAATTCTGTGTTTGTTAAATTCCGCTTGCAATCAAAACAGCGCATTGTGGATTTTATAACTGACGAGAATACATACGCGCTTGCTTGGACAACAACTCCTTGGACATTGCCTGGCAATACCGCGCTTAACATTGGGCCAGATATTACCTACGTTTTAGTAGAGCAAGATGGTAGCAATTACATTTTGGCAAAAGACCGTTTGGAAGTGTTAGAAGGCGAGTACGAAATCAAAATGGAAATCTCAGCTCGTTCGTTAGAAGGCTTGAACTACGAACCACTATATAATGGCGTAATTCAAAATCCGGACAACACTGCTTGGAAAATTTACGTTGAAGATTACGTTACCGTAGAAGATGGAACTGGTATTGTGCATAATGCGGCAATGTATGGAGAAGTAGACTACGAAGCAGCAAAGGTTCGTAATTTGCCACGCCAGCAAATGTTAGATCATCGAGGTCATTTCTTGAACACTGTACCAGAATATCTACAAGGCAAGTTCTTTAAGCAAGCAGATCCAATTGTCCTAAAGGATTTAAGTGAGAAGGGAAATGTATATAAAGTACTACCTTACACTCACAGTTACCCTCATTGTTGGCGCTGTTCAACCCCTCTATATTATTCAGCTTTACCGGCGTGGTTCATCAGTGTTACAAAAATTAAGCCTCAGCTTCATGAGCTTAATGAAAATATTAACTGGTACCCTGGTCATTTAAAGCATGGGCGTTTTCAAAAAGGTTTGGAAAGTGCACCAGATTGGAATATCTCTCGAAATAGATATTGGGCAACTGCCTTGCCGTTTTGGAAGTGTGAATTTGAAAAATGCGATAGCGTGATTTGCGTAGGTTCAATTAAAGAGTTGAAAGAGAAATCTACGAACTTTGATGAAGTCTATCCAAATTATGATCCTACAAACTTAAATGCTTTAGATTTGCACCGTCCTTACATCGACAACGTCAAAGTAAAGTGTGAAGCGTGTGCGCAAGCTGGCCTTGAAAATACAATGGCTCGTGTACCAGAAGTAGTCGATTGTTGGGTTGAATCTGGTTCAATGCCTTTTGCCGAACTTCATGCTCCATTTGAGAATGAAGAATTGTTTAAGCAACGCTATCCAGCCGATTTTGTGTCTGAATATATTCCACAAACTCGCGCTTGGTTCTATGTGATGCACGTCATCGGGACTATCTTGTTTGGTAAAGCGCCCTTCAAAAATGTAGCAACAACAGGAACGGTTTTAGCAGAAGATGGTAGCAAGATGTCGAAGTCTAAGAATAACTTCCCAGACCCTAACTTAGTAATTGAAAGTTTTGGTATGGATGCGATTCGCTACTACTTACTGGCTAGTCCTGTAATAACAGGGGAAGACCTTAGCTTCTCTGAAAAGAGTGTAGCTGAGGTTAATAGAAAGCTTTCTGTAATCCTTTGGAACGTTGTGAGTTTCTATCGAATGTACACCCAAGATAAAGTTGATGAATCAGTAACCCCTCAATCTACTAATACTCTAGATAAATGGGTGATGTCTCGTTTGGCAGCTACCCATAAAACCGTAACTCTAAGCTTAGATAAGTACTCAACTCCAAGCGCTGCTCGTGCTATCCAAGAGTTCGTCACTGAGCTTTCCACTTGGTACACTCGCCGTAGCCGTGATCGCATCAAAGAGGGTGGCCTAGAAGCGGAGCAGGCACTGGAAACTTTAGGATATGCATTGGTAGAAATATCAAAAATGATGGCACCGTTTATGCCATTTATCTCTGAGCACTTTTACAAAGATCTCACTGGAAAAACTTCTGTGCATTTGGCAAAGTGGTCCGAAATTCGTGAGTCAGATGCAGCTCTTGAGAGCTCGATGATTTTCTTACAAGCTCTTGTTGAAAAAGCGCTAAGGCTTCGCAAAGAAAGTAACATGAAAGTCCGCCAGCCACTATCAGAGGTACAGTACGTCACGGGCGAAGGTCAACAGCTAGATGAGAGCTTAGAACAAATCTTGGCTGAAGAGCTTAACGTAAAGAAAGTTACTGCTGTTGGTGAACTAATTACACGTAATGGATGGGTTCAAGCAGAAGATGGTGCTGTTGCTCTAAACCTTGAACTTACTCCTGAACTGCAAAAAGAAGGTTTGGCTCGAGAAATGGAAAGAACTATTCAAGATCTTCGCAAGAAGAGTGGTCTGCAAATAGGCGAACTAGTTGATTTGTACTACACCACTCAAGATGAAGAGTTAAGCGAAATAATCACTACATTAATAGACAGAAAAAAGACTTTTGTTAACCAAGTCAAAACTAGTTTGGAAGTAGAAGCTGATTTCGAAGCCCAAGCTACTGTAGATGGAAAACCTATTTGGCTTGGAGTTGTGAGAATTTAGCTAATACTTATCCACAGAGAGCTTTAGATTATTTTCATATATAATTCATATATAGAAAATTAATAAAAAAATCGATGAAAATTGGTAATTTAAATTCGCTACACATTGGACTACTTGCCCTATTAGTAGTAGCCGTTGTAGTATCAGGCGTTTCATACTCAAGACAAATGAAAGCTGAGAACCAAGTCGCTATGATGGCAAATGCTATAAACTCAGGTGCTAGTATTGAAGCACTTAAAGCCATGTCTTATGACTTCGTTGCCTACTCTGGTGCAGGGTCATCAGCTAGTGCTGCCAAGTATGATCCTATGTTGGATTGTATGGTTGGAGAACGCGGTGACGATAAAGGGCAATGTATTGGCAGTGGTTATAGCGAGGGAATGGGTAGTAATTTCTGGAGCAATTTTATCTTCTGGTAAAAATTCCAGCCACACTATATAGAAGTTTTAAAAACCTCCCTTTGGGGAGGTTTTTTGCTATAATGAATACATAAAGAAAAACTAAATTTATCTCAAATGCTCGTAAAAGACTTAATGTCGACCAACGTAATAACAGTAACTCCAGAAACTCCTGTTAGCGAAATTGCTGAAATCATTCATAAACACCATTTTACAGGTGTACCAGTTGTAAATGCTGAAGGTCACGTTATCGGTACTATTTCTGAACGTGATTTCATCACTGCGACCTCTGGCTTGTATCTTCCAACTTATATCAAACTTCTATCTAGCATGGATTATGTTCAAGGTGCTCACAAAGGATTACCTCATGTAGTTGAGCAAGTGGTAAACGCTACTGCGAAAGATATTATGAACCAAGATGTACCTTTTGCTCGTCCAGACACTACTCTTGAGCAATTAGCAATGATGTTTGCTGTAAAGCGTGCCAACCCGATTCCGGTCACAGATGCAACTAACAAGTTATTAGGAATCATCTCTCGTAGTGATTTGATTAAGTTCTTTACCCCTAGTGTTGTTAATAGTTCATATAAGCCCGAGAAGCGTGAAGAACCATCAGTATCTCGTATGATAGATAGCCAAGTAGATTACACTCAAGGTCACTTCACCTCTAAATTTGCATATGTTGCTAAAGCCCGAGCTAATATTTGGGTAACAGCCGCTATTGTTTTGTTCATCGTTGGCTTCGTAGCTGGAATTATTTATGTAGCTGACCCTCGCGTGTTTACTAACAACACCCCGGCGGCTTCCACTAGACCATAATGTCTAGAGTCAGAGAAAGAGCCATTGCTTCATTCATAGTTAAAAAACAGGATTTTGGTGAAGCTGACCAGATCATTACTTTGTTTTCTCAGGAAGAGGGGAAAGTCCGGGCACTTGTTAAAGCGGCCAAGATGCCTACGAGTAAGCTACAACCTATGTTGCAGGCAGTTTTTCAAACACGCGTGACTTTGACTGGTAG
>CAZLNP010000012.1:0-19613 GCA_964561085.1 uncultured Candidatus Saccharibacteria bacterium | reverse complement strand
ATTCAACTCTTGGGGTTGGAACGTTGCTGACGTAGTTCCTGCAAACTCTGCAGACAAACTACTTAGCCAAGTTGGTGTAATCCCAGCTCGTACAGCTGGACAATTGGTACCAACAGCTACAACTACTGAACCAGGAACTGGTGACTGTAATGTAGATGGTGATGCTGGTGATATTACTTTGACTCTACTTTCAACATACGCTGCTGAAAACGTAGGTGAAGGTGATGAAGAAGTTCCTGTACTTGGCTTCGACGTTGAAGCTGATGATGGTTCTGATGTAGGTATCACTTCTGTTAAGGTTGAACTAGAACAAACAGTTGGTACAAACTCTGAAGACATCACAGACTACGTAGACGAAGTACTAGTTATGATGGATGGTGAAGTAGTTGGTTCTGCTGATGCTGATGAATTCTCAGAAGGCACTGGTAGCCGTTACAGCAAGTCTATCTCTCTAGATGAATGTGCTGTTGTAGATGCTGGTGAAACTGCTGAATTTACAGTTGCAGTAACTGCTCTAAACAACCTAGATTCTGGCGACATCGATGATGACGCTTGGGATGTAGAAATTGACCAAGTTCGCTTTGAAGACGGTGATGGTGTAACCACAACCGAAACTCCAGCTGCTGACGCAATTGATCAAGCTTTTGATTTCGACAGCTTTGCTTCTGCAAACAACGTTGAAATGAAGACTGCTCTAAATGAAGATGACGAAGCTATTAACCAAGCACACGTTATCGACATTGATGACACTGAAGATACAAATGATGAAGAAATCCTATCCTTCACAATCGAAGCAGATGGTGATTCTGATTTGAACATTCAAGAACTTCCAGTAACTATTACAACTACTGGTGAAACTGATGAATCTGCTCTTACATCAAATGCACAACTTTGGTACGATGGTGACTCTATTGCTAGCGATACAATCGAAGCTGGTGGTGCTGTTGTATTCGAAGACCTAGACGTTGACATCGACGCAGGCGAAAAAGCTGAATTCAAAGTAACAGTAGATATCCAAGATACTGCTGGTGCTGCTGACAATGGTGATACAGTTAAAGCTGAAATCACTACTGTAAATGCAGACGCTATTGTAGCTGAAGATGGCGCTGGCGATCGTATCGCTGACGGTGATTCTTCTGGTAGCGCTTTGGGTGAAGCTCACGCTTTGTACGATGCAGGTATCATGGTTGAATTCGTTTCTGCTTCTGCAGAACGCACATTCACTGCTGATGCTGCAACTGAAGATGACCAAGGTACATTCAAAATCACTTTCGATGTAACTGCATTTGATGGTGATATGCGTATTGACCGTCCATCTGAAGTTGACGATGGTAACACAGCTGGTCAAGGTGTAGAATTCTCTGAAGTTGACACTGCTGGAACTCCAGTATTGAGCTCAGATATTCTAGAATCTAACAGTACAGATTCTGAAGATACAGCTTTCACATTCGAAGTTGACGAAGGTACTACACGTACATTCACTTTGACTGTTATTTACGCTGCTGACTCTACTCCAACTGATGGATCAGTTTACGTTAAACTTGACTCTATCAACTGGGGTACTTCTACCGCGGCTACTACTAACGCTAACTACTACGAATTTGACTTAGGCGACTACAAGACAGATTACTTGTTCTTGAACGGTATTGCTTAATCAATCTAGTTGATAATAGTAATGTAGAAAATTTATTTTCTGCTGAACTAAGCTAGAAAAACCCTCTCCTTCGGGAGAGGGTTTTTTGTTTATTGTGGAAGGGTGGATTTTTAAAACAGAGTAATATTAAAGCAGTTTCAGCGTCTTAACTAGTACTGACTCATCATAATAATTTAAGCTCTCTGCTATAATATAAACCTATGAATACACCAAAAAATATCAAGACAATTATATATACAGTTATCGGGGTTCTTATCGTTTTAGGAGCCTTTTACGCTGTAAATGAATATCAAAAGAATAATCAACCACCTAAGCCGTTAACGTTAAGAGAAATTATACAGTTAAATGAAAGTGACCGGATTAAAGCTCTAGAAGAACGCACCAAGGAATTAATAGACGAAGTTAGTAATTTAGCAGACACTACAGAGGCTGGTATAAAATATGCAGCATATATTCAACTTGCAGAAGCCCAAATTGAGTTGGGTAAATATAATGAAGCACTGGAGAGTTTAGGTAAAATACCTGAAGATAAAAAGGGTAACAGCAGAACCGATGCTGCCTTAATAAGAGCTTATAAAGGGATAGGCGATGCGGTTAAAGCAAGAGAGTTAAGCGCAAACAGCATTGCTGTGTACGATGAAGATCCTGCTGTGTGGCTAGCTCATTTGCAAGCGAATGATTCTCTTCCAAACGAAGAATTAAAAGCGCTATACTTACAAGCTGTATCTAAAACCAAAAGCAATATCGACATAATGATCAGCTATGCCAAATTCTCCGAGAAAATAGGGGATAAAGTCACAGCTGTAGCTGCTTGGGAAACAGCTGCTAATGTAGATCCTGCTAATGAAGGTAAGTATCGAGAAGAAATCTCTAGACTAAGACAATAGTTTTTAATGAATTTTACATATATTAAAACCGCCCATAAGGGCGTTTTAAGTTAACAAAAATTTTAGAAAAACTTTACGGAGGCTTTATCAGCAGGTGTATATGCTGGTTATATGAAGATTATCATGACACAACCAGTTGAAAAAATTATTATGAATTTAGACAATCATTTAAAACAGAAGATTTCTCGATATATTAACACTTTACAAATACATGGTTATGAAGCTTCCATGCCATTAACTAGGAAAATGTCTAACAACTTATTTGAATTGAGAATAACTGGTAGCGTTCAAGTGAGAATTTTCTACAATTTAGTAAACGGTGAGGCATGGCTAATTCATGCATTTGTAAAGACTACTCAGAGGACTCCTAAGCACCATTTAAAGCTGGCTACAAAGAGAGTAAAGTCATTGACAGAAAATAAGCTATAGCTTATATTTATAGAAGAAAGGTATTACTATGAAAGATCTAAGAAAGAACGCTATCTCATTTGATAAATTCCTAGAAAGAGAATTAAAAGATCCTGAGTTTAAAAAAGGGTATGATGATTTAGAATTGGAATTTCAAATCATTGATTTAATGATCCGTCGTAGAAAGGAAAAGAAATTGACTCAAAAACAACTTGCAGAAACATTAGGGGCTAAGCAACCATTAATTTCCCAGTTTGAGCAAGGAAATTTTAATCCTTCAATTAAGTTTTTGAAAAAATTAGCTAAAGCGTTAGATGCAAAGATAACCATTTCCATTTCTTAATAATTACACCGAAAATTTGAGAAAATTCAGTAAAACTTTATCTATTTAGTTGTTGACTATCTGAATACGTTTGCTAATCTGAATGTAGTATTAAAATAAAATCTATGGAACTAACAAAAGAATATTTTGATAGAAAGTTCGAAGAACAATCCGAAAAATTTATAACCAAAGAATATTTTGACCAGCATTTGGATCAAAAGTTCGAAGAGAACTTGAGACCTATCCGTGAAGACATAAAAGGTATTAAGTTCGAGTTAGGAGAAGTAAAAGAACTAGTCCAGAAGATTGATAAGAGAGATCAAGAAGATTCTAATGCTTTGTCAAAATCCTATGTCGATCATGATAATAGGCTGAAAGTAATTGAAAGCCATTTGAATATTTCCTAGCAAAAACCACCATATTGGTGGTTTTTTGTAAAAAACACATAGTATTCTAAATACTTTATCAAAACTTTAGAAAAACTTTATCTAGATTTTATGTGGATTCTTGTAAAATTGCTTTACAAGGCTAATTTTTTAATGTATCCTGATTAGCTATAAGTGATAAATTCTCTTATATATGCGACATTTAGTAATAAAATTTAGGGTTAAAGGCAACCTCTGCGTTATTGTTGTAACAAGTCTTTTTGAAGCGGTCATTCATATGGCCGCTTTTTTTGTTAAATTCTTTTCGCTTTGTAGGCCCGCATTAGATCCGCCACCAGACGGTTGATGGAAGCCAGCTAATATATTTAATCAATTAAACTAATCAATTATGAAAAATTTTACTTCTTTTCTAAAGAGAAATATTCAATTGTCAGTAACTGTTTTCGCAGTACTAGCTTTAATCGTTTCTAATACATACTTTGTAGCCCGGGCTCAGGAAACCTTACCCGACAATTTACAAACTGAGCAAAAGCAGTCAGTGGATGCACAGCTATCACCACAAGAATTCGCAAATATGGATTTAAATGGCTCTTCTGAAAGTTACCCTCATTTGAACTGTGTTCAAGAACTAATTAGGACTACAGAACCGTCAGACGTATATGTAAGTGACGCACCATATAGCTTGCAGTTCCATGGCAGTAATGCAACTAATAATTTCCAAGATGTTAATGGAGATAATTTACCGGATTATGTTTATGCATTTAATAACATAGATGGTGGAACTAATTTAGTTCAAACCTATTTTGGGTGTGTATTTTTAAATAATGGAGCTGGTTGGGATAAGGCGTATCAGTGCTATGCAGTGACTCATACAAATACTTCAAGCGGTGAGATCACCCTGGCCCAATATTATGGTGATTGTGCAGGTGCGCCATCTAGTCAAGGTGACGATAAAGAATAATTAACTAATTATATAAAAATATGACATTTTCAATTTCAAAAAAAGATTTGGTTTACGGAGCTGTAATAGCAATCTTAGTTGTAGGAATGAGTGCAAGTTTTCTAGCTTACAAAGCTAGTGCTAACGATAGTGACATTAAATCCCTTCAATTAGCTGATAATGACATTGAATCTGACCTTAAAGAGACAAATAGCGTAGCAGATTTACCAGAAGGTTTGGGAATTCCTGGTAATAACCTTAAGCATTTGAATTGCGATGGTCAAATTGAATATGGCAATCTTGCGACCTCGACAACTTATAATCCAGATGGGATTTATCGACCAGACTTCATGGGTGCTGGCTCAAATTTTCAAGATATTAATGGTGATAGTCTAGTGGATTATACATATAACTACCAAAATCTATACGGATCAAGTGCGGAACTTGGGTCATTAACTAAAAGCTGCGTTTATTTAAATAATGGACAAGGATGGGATCGTGCATATATTTGTTATGCAAGGACAGTTGTGAATGTTAACTCAGGAAATATTGTAGAGTCAGAATATCGTGGCGACTGCGCAGGGACACCTTCTGGAAATGATAAAGAATAATCATTAAAGAGAAATCATTATGAAAATTATTAATAAAGGTCGGGTTTTGCAGTGGTTTGGGATATTTTTAATTGTTGGGTTTTTAGCCCAGCCCTTTCATCGAGCTATAGCAGCCGAAGAAGTAGTCTCCCAGCCAGCTGAGCAGTCAGTCAATGTAGATTCTGTTGAACAATCGCCAGACTCAAAAGCAACCGAAGAAAATCTATTATCTGAATCTGAAGAGGTGACTGGCCCAAAAAGTGAACCATCAGAAAATTCTGAGGAGCCAGAGCAGGAAACCCAAGAGGAAACTCAAGAGAAAATCGAAGAGGAAGAAGAGGCTAGCGATAACGGCATTCCAGAACCACCTGTTGTACCAAATATCCAACTTCCTCCTACTACCGTAAAGCAAAAAGTTGCTGATGCAGATATTGCTTCAGGAGCGTTGGTTTACGAATACTCTATGCAAACCCCAAATGGTCGCTCTGGGGCTCAGCCGAGTCTGGGATTATCATATAACAGTCAGCAGAACGAAGAAGGTTCCTTGGTGGGTTATGGCTGGTCAGTAAACTTACCAAGTATTGAGCGCAAAAATGTTGATGGATTGCAAAACCTGTACACATCTAAAAACTTTACTTCATCTTTGGATGGTGATTTAAAGTTTGTTTCTGCTTCGGCTGGTACAGATAAGTTTGGTGCAAAAATCGACAACGGCGCATTCTTGCGTTATGAGTTTGCTGATCAAAGTAATGGGGGAGTTTGGACAGTAACAGATAAAAAAGGAACTAAGTACACTTTTGGTGCTGTAGCTGAATCGCGTTTAAGTAATCCAGTTGACGCAACTAAAGTTTTCCGTTGGCACCTTACTAAAGTTGAAGATTTGAATGGAAACTTTGTTAGTTATACTTATTCTAAAGTTGATAACCAGGTTTACCCGAATGAAATTCTTTATACAGGCCATGGTTCTAATGATGGTATTTACAAAATAAAGTTCAATCTGGAAGATAGGCCAGATAAAGCCATGAGTGCAAAATATGGTTTCATGGTGACTAATACAAAGCGCTTGGCAAATGTAGAAGTTTTAGTTCAGAATGTTGTGATTGGTAAATATAATTTTACCTACAGCGCTAACTCAGTTAATGGTCGTACGCAATTTACAGGAGTTGAATTTACAGGTTACGACATTGCTGGGCAAAATGGTATTTCCGATGGCGGAACATCTTTTGAGTATGGCAGTATAGCATCGACTAATTTACTCACTAAAATAAAGCAAAATACTGGTGGAGAAACTGTTGTGACCTATAAATCATCAGCGCAGTATAGAGGTTCTGGTGGGGAATCTTTAAACCCTAACTTACCCTTTGCTTTGCAAACTGTTGAGGAGATTGAGTATAACGATGGCAATGGCGTAATCTGGCATAATGAATTTGAGTATTCAGGCGGTTGGTTTTACTACAACGGACCAATGGATCGCCGTTTTGTTGGATTCGAGAAAGTAGTACGAACTGACTCTGTAGGAAACAGACAAACTACTTTCTACCATCAGGGAAATGACAACAACACAGTTTATGGAGAGCTTGCAGATGATTGGTCAAAAGCAGGCAAGGTTTACAAAAGTGAGCTGCGTGATTCACAAGGAAACTTGTTTGCCCAGGTTATAAATAAATGGGAGAGTGCTAGTATGGCCGGAACTCGGGCGTTTACTAAGCTAACGTCAACTATTAACCGAACCTATGACGGCAACAGTAGTCACAGAGATGCTGCATCTACTTACACCTATGATAACGCCACTGGCAACGTCTTAACTGGCGTTGATTATGGTGAGGTAACTGCATTGACTGACAATGGCACTTTTACGGACATCGGTACAGACAAAGTTACTTCTACAGCGACTTACGCAGTTGGTTCAGGGGCAAACCCAGTGACTGGTTTTGTTTCCGGGTTCATTGATAAAAACCAAAGCAATGTTAAGATTAAAGAATCAAAATCTTACTATGATGATTTGCCATTTGGACAAGTTGGTATTGGTAATGTGACCAAAGAAGAAAACTGGATTGAAGGCAGTACTTACGCCGAAATCAATAGGACTTATAATAGTTTTGGGTTGCCAGAGACAGAGTCTGACCCTCTTGGTAATATCACAACTTATGCTTACGATAGCTTTGATTTGTATCCAATAACTGTATCTAATGCTCTTTCTCAAGTAACGACTTTTGAGTATGACTATCGTCTTGGTAAGCCACAGAAGACAGTTGATGCTAATGGGTTGGTGGCAAAAGTAACTACAGATAGTTTGGGAAGAGTGGTGAAGGAAGAATTTACAGATCCGAGTCAAAGTGATCCAGAAATATTGTTCACTAAAAAAACAGCTAGCTATGAACTGTATCAGCAGAGTGGGGTAGTAGAAGGTTGGAAAACTACAGAGACAAATTACTTAGATGAAACTAACTCGACTAGCCCGAGAACTAGCTCAGCAATTACGTACACTGATGGTTTCGATAGACCAATTCAAATAAGAGGAAGAGTTGAGTCTGCGTCGGGATCATCTGATGAACGCTATGTTATTTCTGACACTGTCTATAACAATATAGGGCAAATAGCGAAAACATCATTGCCTTACTTTGGCGTCGGAAGCGCACGCACCGCTGCTTCTACAGACAACTCTTTGTTCACAACATTAGCTTATGACTCGGCTTCTCGAGTGATTAGTACAACGAATTCTGTGGGTTTAAGTACCAATGTTTACGATGACTGGAAAGTTACTACTACAGACGCTAATGGAAAGGTAAAAGGATTGTTTAAAGATGCCTTTGGCCGATTGGTAAAAGTTGAAGAGCATAATGGTAGCGAAGTATATGAAACTAAATATGATTATGATGGCTCTGGTAATTTAGTTAAAATTACAGATGCTCTAGATAACGAGCGTGAGTTCGAATATGATGGCCTTGGACGTCGAACTCGGGCGGAAGACCTACATGCCCCGAATGATAACACTTTCGGAGTATGGAGCTATGAGTACGATTTAGCTGGGAACTTGAATACTCGCACTGATGGTAATGGTCAAGCTGTAATTTACACTTATGACCCGCTAAATCGTATTTTGTCTGAAGATGCAAGCAATAGTCACTTTAGACGTAATTATGAATATGACTCTTGCCCTATGGGTATAGGGCGATTGTGCTTGGTTACTAGTGATGGCGTTAATGAATCTACTGAGTATAATATATTGGGGCAAGTCACGAATCAGACCAAAACAATTTCTGGGGAGCCGTACATAACTGCTTACACTTATGACAGACAGGGGAATCAGGTAACTATTACGAATCCTGATGCATCTGTCGTGAAGTACGAATATAATATTGCCGGCCAGCAAGAAAAAGTATTACGTAAAGAAGATGGCGATGCTGACTTCACGGATGTAATTGTGAATATGGATTATGCTCCAAGTGGAGCAGTCGCGTATTTGGAATATGCTAGCGGAGCAAAGACTACTAATACCTATGCTGCAACGCAGTTATACAGACTGAGCAACAAGACTACAACCTTGCCTTTAACTGCAGGCGGAGTTAAGACTATTCAAAACTCAACATACACTTATGATCCCGTTGGTAATATTACTTACATTGCAGATACTAGCGAGTTAAATACGCGTAAGAATATTACTTACACTTACGATGATTTGCATCGCTTAACTTGGGCTAATACTAGTCATGCAGTTGGTGGGCAAAACTATTCCCAGGTATTCCAATATGATGCAATTGGTAACATTATTTCCAAGTCCGATGTGGGGGCGTATTCTTACGAAGGCGATCAAGGTAGTAGCTATGCTAACCCACATGCAGTGACTTCGGTAACTAATAGCAGTAATCAGGTAACTACTTATGATTATGACCAGAATGGCAATCTGATTTCCCAAGTTGATGCTAGTGATTCTACCACTTACGAGTGGGACCATAATAACAGAATGATTGAGTTAGAGAAGGGTGGAATTCTACCAACTGTCTTCTCGTATGAGTATGATAGTGCTGGCATCCGTACGAAGGCAATTAGTCAGAACAAAACCACTATATATCCCTCAGGGTTCTATAATACCGATGGTAGTATTTCAGAAAAGCATGTCTTGGCAGGTGGTATGAGTGTTGCTACAATCAAAGGTAGGGGGGGAAGCACGACGCTTACGCAGTTACATAGTGATCATTTAGGTTCAGTGGTAGTAACTTCGATTCCGGGAACGTCACCTGTTAATGGTGGTATTGCGGAAATTTTAGATTACTATCCGTTTGGTGCAATCCGCACTGATTCTGTATCGCAAGGTAGTGCTGAGCAGAGGAAGTACATTGGAAAAGAATACGATGTAGAAACCGGCTTGAACTATTTGGAAGCACGATATTATGATGGCAAGCTAGGCAGGTTCTTGAGTCAGGATATTGTGCATCTGAGCTTGGGTGACCCAAATGCAATTAAGCAGATTACGGGTCAAGAACTGCAAGTATTCCTAAGTGATCCACAGAACTTTAATAGCTATAGCTACGCAAGGAATAACCCCATCTCATTGAAAGATCCTAATGGGAATTGGTTTATAGATTGGATCACAGGCGAACAATCAACTGAGGAGTTGATCGTAGAAATTGGTGATGCTGCAAATACACTTTATGACACTAGTCCGACTTGGAAAGCAGCTATGGATCATCCGATTGTAGCAGGTGTTGTGGTAGGGGTCACCGGAGGTGTCGCTGTAGCAGGCGGGGCAGTTGTTACAACAGCGGTGAGTACCAGTTATTTGGGAGGGGCTGGAACAGCTTGTATAGCTTTCTGTGGCCAAGCTGCTCAAACGGCGCAAAAGGGAATAGATTATGCTACAAGGTTTGGTCAATCATACGGTCCTAGAATGAATGAAATCGTGAGAGACCTAACCGATACTAATCCAAACAAATTTGACGACCATGCTATAATGAGAATGGTCCAGAGAAATGTTGATGTGGGCACTGTCAATAGAGTAATGAACTTGTCTAAACCTTTTAGCTACTTCCATGATGGCGTAATGAAAAATGGGTATTATGACGAAGCTAGTCGAGTATTTGTTGGTCAAATTCAGTCATCAGGTTTAGTTAAAACAGTTATTACGAACGTTACCCCAAATTACGTGGAGAACCTTAAAAGAACAATGACAAAATGATGAAAGTCGAATACGATAAAAGTAGTGATTCTGCCTACATATATCTTTGTGAGATAGGTCCTGGGGAAGTGAGTTCTACATATCCATGTAATCCGCTTGAAGTACATGGAATGATAAATCTTGACTTCGATAAAGACGGGTTACTGATTGGTATAGAAGTGATTGATGCGAGTAAGAAATTACCACCATCAATTTTAGAATCGGCAAGTATTATAAGCCAACAGTAGAACTCTACTCCAAAAAAAACACTAGCTTCAACTAGTGTTTTTTGTTATTGACCCACTTATTACCTCGTTTTGTTTTGCCCTCGATGACAAACTCAATTTTGCTTGCATCCGAAGGTTGATACGTATCGTCGTATGCTTTTATCTTGATGGGAACATAGCTACGAACCGTGATGTTAGTATTGTTGCAAATAGCTTCTTGGACATAATCTATTAAAAACTCAGAGGCTTTTCGTAATTGTTACAAAGGCTTAATCTAGATTTTACTGATTCACAATATTTTTTAATACTTTCTTCAATAATGTCTTCTTTGTGGAGACTAGGAACTTGCTTAATCTAAAATTCCGCTCCATACTTTTTGAGATCTTCTCGCTTGGTCTCAAATATGAGAGTCTAGCTAAAAAACTACATCAACTATTTATAAGATACTTTGACGAGAATATTGCAGGGGATTATAGTATATATAAGAGAATCGCTATAGATATCTTAAAGTTAAATAATTAAATTGCAAAACATGCAAAAACTTAAAATTGCCCTAGTGGCTGCAACCATCGCGTTGTCATCATTTCTTGGAGCTTTTACTCCTCAAGTAGCGAAAGCAGATAGCCACTGGCCAGTAGAGGTATTGGTTTCCAGTGCTCAAGCGCGTTTTGAAGCAAAGCCACTTGCTTACGACGCAACTACAAACAAATACAAGTATTGGTTCTCATGGCTAATCCCTGCACGAAGAACCTACTCGTTCAAGATCGACGGTAGAATCTACAACCCATCTGTGACTAAGAATGGTGTTGCAGAAACTCCATTCTGGTTTAGCCCAGACATTACTTACACTGTTCAGATTTTCCCATACGCAAATGGTCGTGGAGCAATGATAGCAGAAGGAAGCTTTAAGGCTCCATCTGTAGCTACTGCACCTGTTAAGCAACCATTAACCGCTGAAGAAGAAATGTATCTTCTGGGAGATTATGCATACGCAGCTCCAGAAATCCCTAAGAAGACAATGAAGAAGAGCTCTGTGGATGTAGGCTATATCACTAATCTGATTGAATCTACATTTAGCCTTGCAACAGTTGCTGAGACGAAGCCGTATCTTTCCTCGACTAGCATTGAATTCTTAGATCAGGCGCCTTTGTTTGTTAAGGAACTAGACACTCCTTCAGATAATTATGAGTTAGCAAAAGCCCTTGATTACAGAGATATTAAAGTGTATCAAGGTGGCCAGTATGCATCTTTTAGCTACAAGCTAAGAAACACTACAACTCGCAAGTCAGAGACTGCAAAACTCTTTTTCATAAAAGAGAATGGGCAGTGGAAGATAGACTACATCCAAACTTTAATCGAAGCATACGACATAAGATAGGTAGCAAAACTACTCTCAGCTTAAAAATTTAATTAAACCCCACAATCTTGTGGGGTTTAATTTGCGCTAATTATAATTTGGAAAAACCAACCCTAATGTGTTATAATTATTTTGTAATTTTACTGTTTTGATAGCAAAAGATTATCTCCTAAGAAAACAATAGGAGCACGACTCGAGCAAAGCTCGAGGCGCAGGCGACGTGTTTTCGTGGAAGAATCTTTTGCGTATCAACAATAGAAACAAACACAAAAAAATGATAACTGCTGAGCTCAATGAGCTCTTAAAAAAGAAAAAGTTAGTTACAGAAGTCGCTTTAGGAACTTTAGACAAAGAATGGCTAACTGCTAAAGCAAAAACTCCCGTCCAGTGGGAGGATTTTTTGCTTGATAAAAAAGCTTTAACAGAAGAACAGCTTCTGAAGGTAAAATCAGAAGAATTTGATGTCCCAATTGTGGATTTGCGTAATGAAGCCATGCCTCCGGAAATCTTGAATTTGGTACCAGAACCAATTGCGCGTCGCCATAGAGTCATTAGCTTTGCGAAAGACAAATCTGTACTTTCGCTAGCCATGGTTGACCCGACTGACTTGCAGACCCGCGAGTTCATGAAGAAGAAAACTGGTTTGGAAATTAAGGTTTTCTTGATCGCTAAAACCTCTTTAGACTTTGGACTTTCCAAGTATCACACCAACTTAGAAGGGGAAATTAAGCACATGGTTCGTGAGGGTCAGCCAGACGACATCAAACTTTCTGGTGGCGATGGTAGCCTGGACGATGAGCTTAAGAAAATGGCGGAAGAAATTCCGATTATTCGTGTTGTAGATACACTTTTAGAATACGCCGTCATTGAGAAAGCTTCCGACATTCACATTGAGCCTCAAGAGAACGCAGTCTCTGTCCGCTATCGTATTGATGGTGTTTTGCATGACGCCATGACTTTGCCGAAAATGATTCAAGCTGCGCTCGTGGCTCGCATTAAAGTGCTATCGAACTTAAAAATTGACGAACACAGACTACCACAAGATGGTCGTTATAAAATTGAAAAAGATGGTTACAAATTCTCTTTGCGTGTTTCTACAATCCCAATCTTTGACGGAGAAAAAGTAGTTATTCGTTTGCTAGATGAATCCACCAAGGCTATGAGTTTTGAACAGCTCGGCTTTTTCAAATCGCAAATTGATATGGTTACTAGAAACATTCACAAGCCTCACGGCATGATGCTCGTGACTGGTCCAACTGGTTCTGGTAAATCAACCACTCTGTATGCTGCCCTGACAATTTTGAATACAAAGTTAGTAAACATTTCTACCATTGAAGATCCGGTTGAGTACCGCATTGTTGGTGCAAACCAAATGCAAGTTAATCCGAAGATTGGACTTACTTTCGCGCTTGGTTTACGTGCGCTTCTTAGACAAGATCCGAACATCATCATGATTGGTGAAATTCGTGACAAAGAGACTGCGGAAGAAGCAATGCACGCTGCCATGACTGGACACATTGTGCTTTCTACTTTGCACACTAACTCTGCAGCTGCTGCTCCTCCTCGTATTGTAGATATTGGTATTGAGCCGTATTTAATTGCATCTACAATTAACGCTATCATGGCGCAACGTCTTGTTCGTGTTATCTGTCCTGATTGTAAAGAGAAAATGGAACTAGATGCTGCCATGGCTGGCGCTTTAAAAAAGCAATTCGATATGGATAAACTCATCGCAACTTTTGCTCGAGAAGAAATTCTAGAAAAGGTGCCAAAGAAGTTTGAAGATTTAGATTTTTTCCACGGGAAGGGTTGTGACAAATGTAGCAATACTGGCTACAAAGGCCGTATCGGTATCCATGAAATTTTAGAGAACACTCCAGAGATTCAAGAACTAATTGTTAAGCGTTCCACTAGTTTGGAAATTCAAGACCAAGCTGAAAAGCAGGGGATGATTCTAATGTGGCAGGATGGTTTCCTAAAAGCCGCTCAGGGAATTACTACCATCGACGAAATTTTGCGCGTTACTAAAGAATAAAAAAGAAAAATAATGCCAAGTTACAATTATTCAGCAGCATCAAAAACAGGAAACACTGAAACCGGTACCATTGAAGCGGCTAATTTAGTTGCGGCTGGACACTTGTTAAAAGAGCAGGGATTAATCCCACTAGACTTAGTAGAGAAGAAGCAGCATGACTTCATGACTAAGATTGCAAACTTCGCTACTGTTCCTTTGAAAGAAAAAATTGCTTTCATTCAAAACTTGGATTTGCTATTGAAGTCGGGTGTGTCGGCTCCTAGAGCGATGCGAATTATTTCTAAGCAGACTAGTAATAAAAAGTTTAGAAACACTTTGGATCTGATGGCAGGAAACGTTGAGGCTGGAAAAAGCCTGCACGAAACTATGAGTGATTTCCCGAAAATATTTTCTCACATTTTTGTTAGCATGGTAGAAGTTGGCGAGATTTCTGGTAACTTGGAAAAGAGTTTGGAATATCTTCGCATCCAGTTGCAACGTGAAGCAGATTTAAAATCTAAAACTAAAGGCGCCATGATTTATCCTGGAGTTATTATCTCCGCGATGTTAATCATCGGTATCGCTTTAGCAATTTTTGTCTTACCAAGTTTGACCGCCACCTTTAAGGATTTCGATACCCAGCTCCCATTCACAACTAAGTTAGTCATCGGATTTTCTGATTTTATGGCTGGTAATGCTGCCCTGGTAATTGGGGGATTAATAGGCTTAGTTGTGGGTTTTATTGCCTTTATGCGTACCGCCGTAGGAGGCCGCCTTTTAGACACTTTTTTGCTTAATATGCCACTTATCAACCCTGTGGTAAAAAAGATCAATATGGCCCGTTTTTCGCGTATCCTGGGCTCTTTGATGAAGTCTGGTATCTCTGTGGTCCAAGGTTTGAGCGTTACGAGCCAAGCCATGGATAACGTGTATTATCGGGAAGTTTTACTAGAAGCAGCTGAGGCTGTGAAAGTAGGAAAACCTTTGACTCAAGCCTTGGGTGAACATCAAAAATTATTCCCATTCATTGTGACTCAGATGCTTTCCATTGGCGAGGAAACTGGTAACTTAGAAAATATTCTGGATCAGTTAGCTGAACACTTTGAAGCAGAAGTAGATGATACCATGAAGAACATGTCATCAATCATTGAACCTTTACTGTTGTTAGTAATTGGTGGTGTGGTAGGGTTCTTGGCCCTCGCGCTCATCAGTCCGATATATAATATTAGTAATAGCATCTCGTAATAGAAAATTGGTATATACTGTAATTAGATATGAAATTTAGATTTAACCCATTCGAAAAGAAATATCAGTACCTAGGCTTGCACGTAAACGCGCACGCTATTAAGGCGTTGCAGTTTGAACAAAAGCATGGACGCACTTCGCTTCGCGGATATATTAATGCCCCTTTGCCAAAAGGTTTGATGATTGATGATGCTTTTACTGATCATAAAAAACTTTCTGAGTTTATTAAGCTATCTCTTTCTTCTCCACAGTATGGAAAATTTAATACCGACAGAGTCGTAGTATGTCTCCCAGAGTCCAAGTCTTTTATTAGAGTGATGGAGATGACTGCCATGGACGAATCGAAAGCCGACACCGCAATCATGTTCGAGGCGGAAGCGTATATTCCAATGCCAATGGATCAAGTCTATTTTGATTGGCAAATTATTAGTCGAAAAGATAAGACTATGAGTGTTTTGGTAATCGCTTCGCCGAAGGAATACTTAGATACATTTATGGACGTCATTGAAGGCGCGGGTTTAAAACTGTGTGGAGTGGAAGTAGAAGCTCAAAGTGTAGCCAGAGCTTTAGTTCCTTCTGTAGTAGATGAACCAGTTCTACTTGTAGACATGGACGCTTTTAAAACAGCTATGATCATTGTTGAAAATGGCGTGCTGCAATTTACTTCGTCGGTTCCAGTTGCAGGAGATGTCTTCACAGAAAAGTTGGCACAGACTTTGGCGATTAAACCAGCTGAGGCAGAAAAACTAAAGCGCGAAGTTGGTTTAGCTAATACCGTGAAGTATCCTAATTTAAAAACTGCTTTGATGCCTGGCGTAGAAGATATGGCTGCAGAAATTAAAAACGTTTTGAAGTTCCACTATGACCATTCAGAGTCTCATATAAATCAGATTTTACTAACTGGCGGGGGAGCAAAACTTCAGCACATTGGTGAGGTGCTTCCGGCTTTGCTAGAACAGTACGCACCGGTAGAGGTCACGGTAGCTAATCCGCTAGAGCATCTTGCTAATTTAGAACATTCACCATTAACACCTTACGAGGCGCTTAGTTTTACAACGGCGATTGGTTTGGCTATGTGGGGGATACAAGAATGAAACGAATAAACTTACTTCCAAGATTAAAACAGCAAGAGTTAAGTTACGAGCGGACTCTTTACAGCGTGACTGTAGCAGTTGTAATTGCCACAGTGATTTTGCTTATCGGAGTGTTAGTTCAATTCGGTGTGTGGACTTATCTAAACAGAAAAACTCAAGCGAGTGAAGCTGAAATTGAGTTGTTAAAAGCAACGGCTAGTAAAAGTGAAAACGCGGAAGTTAAAGAAAAAATTCAACAAGCTAACTCTCAAATTATTGATTTCAGTAATTTAATGGCCAAGACTCCGGCGTGGTCCGAGGTGATGGCGGCTTTCGTAAAAAATGTGCCAGCAGGTGTAAAGATTACAGCGTTTGAAGCAGACGCGGTTAAAAAAGAAATTAGCATTGCTGGGTATAGTCCTACACGAGATTCTGTCATCGATTTGTATAACAATATTAACGCCGATAAAGATCACTTTAAAAACATCAATTATCCTCTAGAAAACGTCACGCAGCCGACCAATGTAAGATTTATTTTTACGTTTAACATTGCTAATGGTGTGTTAATAAAAGGTGAGCAACCAGTGGAGGGAGCAGAATGAAACAGAAACTAAGCAATAAAATAAAGATCATCATTACCGTCTCAGCTTTTGCGGTATTTGCTCTAATGATGTACTTGTTTGGTTTTGGAATTATGGCGAACAAAAACCAAGTAATTTCTGATTCATTAGCACAGCGTAACATTGAGCTGGAAGTCCTACGACGAGAACAAAAAAGTTTTGAGCAAGGGAAGATTGACTTAGCTATTATAGATAAATCACAGTATCCACCAGATGAGCTTTTCAGTAGGGATACTAAGGTAGTTAAAGAAATTCAACAACTTGAATCCGCTGCGCAACGCTATGGATTAGATCTTAAGATTTCAGTTTCAGGATCTGTGAAAGATGCAAAGCCTGTTGAGGGGACAAGCAGTGGTTTATTTGTTATCCCGTACACAATTACAGTTGAGGGGTCACCAAATAATATTTTAATGTTTATGCAGGCTACAGAGCGAATGCCTTTCATAACTCATGTTAAAGGGTTCTCAATTGGCGTTCAATCAGAAGATGTCACTAGCGCTATATTTAGATCAGAATTTTATATAAAGAAATGAAACTATCAATAGACTTCAAAAATATATCGGTATTAAATAAGCTTAAAGGAAACTTTGCAATTATTTTGTGGGTGTTCTTGCTAATTATTGCTGCTCTAACTGGGATTGTTATCTATCAGGAAGTTGGTAAAGTAACAGTTGTTCAAACTGATGCCGACGGTATTTTAGATAGAATTGTTCGAGTGAAGCTTTCTAACCATGAATCTCTGGAGAAAAAATTAAGTGAAAATAGCAGCTTCCAATCGGTTAGTGTAGATGGAGCTGACGCATTTGGTATGCCTCCCGAACCAGCGAGAGAAAACTAGTTTTGCGCTCTGTCATCACTTTTTAGGGGTTGATTTATAAAGGAGCTTTTGCTATACTTTTCTTTGTATAACTTGGAAATAATATTTTGGATCGGTAGCTCAGTCGGTAGAGCAGTTGACTCTTAATCAATTGGTCGTGGGTTCGAATCCCACCCGGTCCACCAAAAAACACCCTTGCAGGTGTTTTTAATTTTGTATAAAAAAATGTCCAGCAGAATTGTAAGTTCCGCCGGACGTAAGTAATTCCTTCCATTTTTTATTCGACATAGTCTAACCCCAGACTGGTAATGACTTCTTCACCCATCAGTTCTCGCATCCAATTAAGGAGCTTGAATTCTTGTTCTGATAGTGCGTGGACAGCATCGATCCCCGGATGAGTTTGAGGAGCTTTGAAGTAGTAGGACAGGAATTCCTGAACCCCTTTTTTCCCAGCTCTTTGTGCCAAATCCATTAAGAGAATCAAATCCACACACAGCGCCGCAGCGAGTGGTGAGTCTTGGCACTGAATGTCGATTTTCATAGACATTTTTGCGCCACCGAATCCGGTAAAGAGGATGTTGTCCCACCCTTCTTTTTGATCACCCTTTGCTTCAACGAAATGGATGTGGACCTGATGGCCTACTACTTTCCCCCCGTAAATTTCTGGATGATCGCCTGGCTTTAGAATAGAGGCCAAAACATCGCCTTTGGTTTTTTCTTTACTGTGGAATGAGCCTGGATCTCTTAATGCAGCACCATCGCGATTGCCGAGGATGTTGGTAGAATACCAGTTTTCAACCTGAAGGCATCTTGATCTGAACATGTCGGCAAGCACTGTTTTTACAAGAGTTTGTCCAGTTTTGAAATCCTTTCCACAGACTACCAAACCTTTGTTGTTGGCAAGTTCGACTATTGCGGGGATGTCTATGCAATTAGGCGTCCCATTGATGACCGATACCCCTGACTGCAAAGCCGCATAAGCGTATATTTGCGACGGGGAAATGTTCGGGTCATCATTGTATAGCCCATTCTCAAAGGCTTTGAGGGTTTCATGGACTGGCATAATTTCCACGAAACTTTCCGTTGAGCTCACGCATAGCATTATTAGACGGTCACAGTTATGCACAGTCTTGAATTCGAGAATGTCAGCCTGAACCTGGTCTGCCAAAACCATTTTATTTTTTTCGACTTTGATGTTATCTCCATCGGTAAGTTCCCGGACATAGTCTTGGTCGAAGGCTGCTGCCATTGGCACAATTGAAGTTAGTTGCTCGTCAACGGATTGCAGTAAGTCTTTGCTAAGGACTCCTGCTTTTTGGGCGGACACAAGAGCATTGTCGCTGTATATGTCCCATGCACCAAAGACTATATCGTTCAAACTTGCCAGTGGTAAAAAGTCTTTGATCAGCGGGAATCTGTTCTCGTCCCGCTTGCCGAGTCTGATATGCCCAACTTGTGTGAGCGAACCAAGCAACGGAAAGTCAACACCTTGTTTTATTGCTTCAATTGCAGCAAACAAAGTACTGGCTACTCCACCGTTGCCAATGCATAAAACCCCAAGCCTTCCTGTGGCGGGGGCGACTATAGTTTTTCCCATAGTTCCTCCAGATGAAATTTACCGTCTTCATTTTTACTAGTGGGTAGTACAAATGAATATATTATAGTAAACGATTATCAACACTCATGTCAATACTGAAAAAACAAAAACCCTCTTAAAAAAGAGGATTTTTGAATTAATATATTTATTGTGTTAGCTTGCGAACATAGTAACCATTTGCGAAAATGTGCTGTGCTGGTGTTCCGACAGGGAACCAGTGAGTTGCCGGTACGACCATGACTTTTTCGTGCTGGGCGATATTTACTAAAGTGTGAGGGAGGCTATACTCAGTTTTATCGTGCACTGTAATTTCTGCTAGCG
>CAZLNP010000011.1:0-21912 GCA_964561085.1 uncultured Candidatus Saccharibacteria bacterium | reverse complement strand
CATTAGACGAATGGAAAAAGCTTGCTGAAAAATTGGCTAGTCTCCCAATTTCTACAGCTAATACTCGTGCTTTTTCCCGTCTGATGCTTGCAGGAGCAATGGATTGCGATATCGACAAGCAAGGTCGCATTGTTCTGCCTGGGTACTTGAAGGAGTTCGCGAAGATTAACAAGAAGCTGGTATATGCCGGCATGTATAATCGAGTGGAAATCTGGAGCGAAGAGCTCTGGACCAAGTACAAGACACAAACAGAAAAAAACAGCAATCAAATTGCTGAGCAACTAGGGGACTTGGGAGTTTAATATGCCAAAAGCAAATAGCTCCTATACCCATATCCCTGTTCTTTTAAAACAAGCGATAACATTATTAGATCCCAAGCCTGGTCAACGTTTTGTAGATGGAACTTTGGGTGGCGGCGGATACACCGCTGAGCTACTGAAAGCCGTAGCTCCAAGTGGAGCTAAGACTAAAGGTGCAGTTCTGTCCATCGATTTAGACAAAGATGCTCTTGCTAACGCAGAGAGCAAGTTCGCAGATGAAATCAAAAGTAAAAGTTTGATTTTAGCTCACGGGAACTTTTCTCAGCTAGATAAGATCGTTGAGGCGCATAAAGAGTTTTATGGTTTCAATACTATTGATGGTATAGTTGCAGACATCGGTCTCTCTAGCTATCAATTAGATCAGTCTAATAGAGGAATTACTTTTCAAAAGAAAGAACCTCTGGACATGCGCTTTGACTTATCTTCTCAAGAACCAGACGCCCGCTTCATGCTTAACCAGTATTCCGAAGCGGAACTTACGAAAATCTTCTGGGATTACGGGGAAGAGAAAGAAAGCAAACGCATTGCCCGAGCGATAGTTCATGAGCGCGCTGTTAAGCCTTTACACTACACTACTGACCTGGTGGAAATCATCAAAAATGCTTTACCTAAACCAGTGCAACATAAGTGGGATAGCTCGGCTAGACGAATCTTCCAATCACTGCGCATTGCAGTGAATCACGAGTTGGAAAACTTGGAAACTTTTCTGCCTAAAGCGCTAGATCTAGTAAGTCCCGGCGGGGCAATCGTTATCGTTTCGTTCCACTCTTTGGAAGATAGAATTGTTAAGCAATTTTTTCAAGAATCAGCTAAAGGCTGTGTCTGTCCAAAAGAGTTTCCAATCTGTCTATGTGGTCAAACTCCGCGAGCAGAAATTATAACTAAAAAATTAATCAGCGCTACTGATGAAGAAGCTGTGGAAAACTCTCGCAGTATCCCAGCAAAGCTCAGAGCAATCCGTAAACTTTAATTCATTTAAACCAGAAAAACAAAAATAAAATGTCAAAAACCTTTACATTAAATTCAATAATCCCTCGCATAACTTCTGTCACTAAAACCGACTCTGCTCCAGCAAAGACAAGTCTGAAGCGTGCTAATGGACGTGTACTAACAATGCGTTCTGGGAAATCAGTCAAAGCTTCTACTGCCGCTACTCCTACTAGAGGAAAAAAGGGTATTGCTCGTTCAGTAAGCCGTTTACTTTCCGGCAACTGGGTTGGCGCAGCAAGTGCTACGGGAATGGTCGCAGTCGTGGTAGGTATGGGTTTTTATGTTTTTATGATCAATGCCTATGCATCCAAAGGGTATGAGTTAAAGCGTCAGCAAGCAGTAATTGAAGAACTAACAGAAACTCATAAAAGATTAGTAATTGAACAAGCTGCATCTGGTTCAATTGTAAAAGTAAACGATGTAGCATCTACTGCTGGCATGGTTCCAGTGACTGGCGAAGAATTTTTAGTAGCTAATCAGATTAGTAAACGTTAGTTAGTTCATGACCGCAAAATCTCACATTATCAATTTAGAAAAAACTTTTAGTAAAAGAATGGTTTGGATGACCGTTCTTTTATTTGTTTCATTTGCTGTTATAGCTTTAAGATTAGCGACTTTGCAATTAGCGCAGGGGAGTGATTACAGGGTGCAAGCAGATGGTCAGCGCACTAGCGTAAAAACTATTACCCCAGCCCGTGGTGAAATTAAAATTGCGGATCGCTTTTCTGGACAACCAACTACTGTGGCGACATCCATGGAAAAGCCACTAGTTTACGCTAATGTTCCCGCCATGACTGATCGAGAAGGAGTGGCTCGAGCTCTTGCTCCAATTTTGAAAATGTCTGAACAGGAAATTTTAGATAAAACAGCGGACGCTAGTAAAAAATACGTCCCAATAAAACGTCAGATTACTGATGAAGACAAAAAGAAAATTGAAGGTTTAAAGTTAGCCGGAATCTCTTTTGATAGCGAGACAATTCGTTTCTATCCAGAAGGAAACTTCTTAAGTCAGTTGCTAGGATTTGTTGGCTACAAAGAAGATGTGAAAACTGGTTTGTACGGAATTGAACAAGCCTTTAACGAATATTTAACAGGCGCCTCTGGTTCTTTGGCACAAGAAAGATCTGCAAGCGGAGCTTGGATTTTTGGCGCTCGCCGGGACCAAACGCCAGCTAAAGACGGCGATACAATTTTACTTACAATCGATAAGACTATTCAGTTTAAAGCTGAAAGTGTAATCAAGGATGCTGTTGAAAAAAACATGGCAGATAGTGGATCGATGATAATTATGGATCCAAAAACAGGTGCGGTTCTTGCAATGGCTACATATCCATCTTTTGATCCGAACGATTACGCTAAGGCGTCAGATCCATCTGTTTATAACAATCAAACTACATTAGGCTCTTACGAACCAGGATCAATTTTCAAGCCTATTACTATTGCTGCGGCAATTAATGAAGGGAAGATTTCTGCTCAAAGCACTTACAATGATACTGGCGAAGTTAAAGTCGACGGCTATACTATTAAAAATTCAGATAATAAGGCACATGGTATTCAAACCATGACTCAGGCTTTAGAAGAATCTTTGAATACTGGAATGATTTACGCTAAAGGAACCATCGGTAACAAAAAATTCCTTGAATATGTTGAAAGATTTGGTTTAGGAAAAAAGACTGGAATTGAAGTTTCTGAATCAAAAGGGGATTTAGGTAATTTAAAAGGCAGCATCGATGTAAACTACGACACTGCTAGTTTCGGACAAGGTGTGAACGTCACGCCAATTCAGATGGTTCAAGCCTTTGGCGCTATGGCTAATGGGGGTCGAATGATGAAGCCTTATGTAGTGAATGCGCGTATCACAGGCACTGGCAAAATTGAAGAAACTAAGCCTCAAGAAGTTGGTCAACCAATTACTGTTCAAACAGCTAGTACTATTTCGGCCATGCTTGTAAATGTTGTTGAAAATGGTCACGGTAAGCGTGCTGGTGTAAAAGGTTATTATGTAGCAGGGAAAACTGGTACTGCCCAGGTCCCACTTAAAGGCGGAAAAGGATATGATAAAAACAATAACATTGGTTCTTTTGCAGGATATGCTCCCGTTGAGGATCCTCGCTTTGTGATGCTAGTTCGAGTGAATCATCCTCGTACTGTGAGTTTTGCAGAAAGCACCGCAGCCCCTGCTTTCGGTACTATGGCTCAGTTCCTTCTCCAATACTATAACGTCTCGCCGAGCCGGCTCGATCAGGTAAATAAAGAATAAATTAAAGAGTAAATTTATGAAAAAACACGCGTTCAACAACCTCCCGCGTGTTTTTTGTTTTAATCATAAAACTTCTATATAATACAAATAGAAACGCACTCTGATGAGCGCAACAAGACCCCAATTGGCATGAAAAAAATCCTAAAAAAAATCGGTTCAACTTTCCTCCATTTCATATTTACTGTGAGCATGGGTTTTTTTGGAGTGTTCGCTGTTTTGGGTGTAGCAGGAATAGCGTACTTGATTTACGTGAACACCACTCTTCCATCTTACGATGAACTTATAAAGCGTGATGTGGCTGAATCAAGCCGTATTTATTCCAGAGATGGTACTTTATTGTATGAATTCCATGGCGAGTACAACCGCACGCGCGTTGATTTAGACAAAATTTCTCCTTTTCTAAAGGAAGCAACTCTAGCAGTAGAAGATAAAGATTTCTATAATCATGGTGCAATTTCTATTAGCGGCATTGCTCGCGCCATGAAAGCAAACTATGAAACTGGAACATCATCGCAAGGTGGATCTACTATTACTCAGCAGTTCGTAAAAAATGCTTTGTTAGATAGAAAAAAACTTTACACTCGAAAAGTTAGAGAAGTGTTGTTAGCTTATAAAGTCGAATCTCATTTTACTAAAGATGAGATCATGGAACTTTACCTAAATGAAATCCCCTACGGGCGAAATGCTTATGGAGCAGAGTCTGCAGCAAAAAGTTATTTTGGTAAATCGGCAGGGGAGTTAAGTTTGGCAGAGAGCGCTTACCTAGCAGCGTTGCCTCAAGCGCCTAGCTACTATAGTCCTACTGGGGAAAACTTTGACGCTTTAGTGAAACGAAAGAACTTTGTTCTTCAGTCTATGATGGAGCAAGGATACATTTCTGAACTTGAAAAGCATCAGGCGGAAAATCAGGAAGTAGTGTTCCGTGAGCCAAAAACTGAGATAATTGCGCCATATTTTGTATCTTGGATTCAAAATTACTTAACAGAAAAGTACGGCAAAGAGTTTTTGAGAGAAGGTGGCTTGCGTGTTTACACTACATTGGATTTGAATTTGCAAAACTTAGCTGAAACAGTAGTGCGCGAAGGGGCTGCAGACAATAAAAAATATGGTGCTTACAACGCCGCTCTTGTTGCCGTTGAACCTTCAACAGGCAAAGTATTGGCAATGGCTGGGGGTAAAGATTACTTTGGAAGTCCAGAACCAAAAGGATGTAAGCCTGGCGTTAACTGTAAATTTGAGCCGAACGTAAACGTCGCCACTTCCGAACGACAACCGGGTAGTAGCTTTAAGCCCTACATGTATTTAACATCTTTCAAGCCAGAATTTGGACTAACTCCGATGTCTAAAGTATTAGATGTCCCAACAAATTTTGGAACTGCTGGGGGCAGAGCTTACATCCCACAAAACTACGATGGCAGCTCTCACGGTTTAATTACAATCCGCAAAGCTTTGGCAGGGTCATTGAACGTTCCGGCCGTTAGAACTTTGGCAACTATTGGAGTAGAGCCGGTTGTTAAAACTGCCCATGATTTAGGAATTACTTCACCTTTGAAGAATTGCGGTCTATCTTTGGTGCTTGGTGGTTGTGAAATTAAGTTAGTTGATCATGTTGGCGCAATGGCTGTGATTGCTAATGGTGGCAAAGGAACAGGTGCAACACCATTTAATAGAATTGAAGATAAGCATGGCAAAGTGCTAGAAGAGTATCACGAACCTACTGTACAAAGCGTTAATCCGGAAGCTGTCTATGAACTAACTAGCATCATGACAGATAACCCATCTCGCGCTTATGTGTTTGGTGAAAAATCTCCTTTGGCGTTTACTGACAGGCCAGTTGCTTGTAAGACTGGTACTACTCAGAATTGGAAAGACGGATGGACTCTTTGCTACACTCCGCAAATTGCGGTTGGGGTTTGGGCAGGGAATAATGATAGCTCGTTAATGCGTGCTGGAGCTGATGGAGTGTTTGTTGCTGCTCCAATGCAACGTCGGTTTATGGATGCTGCATTAGCTGGGCAACCAGCGGTAGATTTCCCAGTACCTAGCGGTATAGTACAAATCGCTTATGACCCGGGAAGTAATCGGCCAGCTACAAGAACCAACAAAAATACCCGCTTAGAACCTTTCCCGTGGTATGCTTTGCCGAAAGAGGCTCAGGTTTCAGCAGCTCCAAAATCTCTGAATAAAGGCTTGTTAACGCCGATTGTTGAACCAATTATTCCTGCTAGTTCACCACTGACAGCGCCATCTACCTTACCAAAACCAGTCACACCTCCGCCTGCCACTGCCCCGGCTATTACTGAGCCTTCTACTGTTGCACCTACTTCACAGTCATACAACAATGACCAAGAGCAATATCCAGACTATGGTGGTTTACCGAATGACTATCCGACTGAGCCACAAGCTTCTGTACCGAGCCGACCTTAAAAATTGTAAAATAAAACCCCACATTAGTGGGGTTTTATAATATCATCTATTTGATTGTAGAGTGATTCTAAATCACCGCTGTTATCTATTATTACATCGCAAGCTTCAAGACATCCTTTTATGTTCATCCCATTAGGATCTGGGTCCGACATTTCTCTTGCTTCGTCTGCAATAAATCTTTCGTAGGAGACATTGTCGGTTGAGCTTTTTCTGCCTAATATCCTTTCGTATCTGATTTTTTGATCTGCATCTACTCCAATAACTAGGCAAGGAGGAGTTTTAGCTTGCAACGCTTTCACTTCTGCAATAGCGCGCAAAGATTCAATTACTCCATTGCCACCAGCTTCTAGAGCGCGTTCGAAGAGTTTATCTACTGTTGATGCTGGTCCAAATTGTGTTCGCGGTTCGTTTCCGACAATGTGCATGCTGTCTCGGTTATCTGGCATTCCTCTCCTGGCAACCTCTTCACTAATAAATGCACGAGCTGAATAATGCTTAAAGCCATATTTAGTTTTTAAATATTCTACGACTGTTCCTTTGCCAGAGCCGAGAGTACCTGTTATTCCGATTATCATGCGTATTATTTTTTCTTAGTGTGGCTTTTTTCGTAGAGCTTGATCATCTGACTGACAGAGATTTTCGAAACAGCTTTGCTTAAGACATTTAATGGTAAATTTTCGACGTTTTTGAAGCGTACGCAAGATTTCCCCATATTTAGTTTTTTCCCAGAGGCAGCATATGACTTCACAAATAATTCTAGCAGGTTTGAGTCTGCATACAAACCCATTAGGTAAACGGACATGTACCCTTTTTGGGAAGCTAAGGAAACGTAGGGTAGGGGAGTTTTGCCATCACCTAAATAACCATCTGGATAAAGAGATAGTGGTACTACGTAACTGATCATGCCATATTGCATAACTTCTTCGTAACCTTTAGGCAGTGATTTTCTTATTGCTGCTCGAACTACTGTGATAGCTTTCTTGCGATCTTCGGGTAAAGATTTTATATATTCAGAAACACTTTTTGCTGATGACTGCATTAGTTAAAACTTAATTTTGATGATTTTGTCATCGCCTGGCTTTGCAGAACCGCGTCCATCTGTGTTCGATGTTGTAATGTAGAGTGAGCCATCTGGCCCGGCAACTACTGCTCGAATACGGCCGTATTTTTTGCGAAGATAGTTTGTGAGCGTTCCAACTTTACCATCAGTCACAGCGGTAGAGTAAATCGATTCGCCACGCAGTCCGCTGAAAATTAGTAATCCGCGGTAATAGGCGAGCCCGGCTGGGGCCCAAGTGTCATTTGCCCCAGAGTTCAATACAGGCGTAATTAAGCCGTCTTTTGCTTGATCACCCTTAATTGTCGGCCAGCCGTAGTTTCCGCCCTTCTCAATGCGATTTAGCTCATCGTAGCCTGTTTGGGTGCCAGATGGACCATGCTCAGTGGACCATAATTGACCTGTTGAATCCCAAGCTATTCCTTGTGGGTTACGGTGGCCATAGGAATAGGTGGCGTTTTTAAATGGGTTATCGGAAGGAATGGTTCCATCATCTTTTATGCGTAATATTTTTCCTGCCAAAGAGTTTCTATCTTGTGCGTTAGCAGTATTTTCGGCGTCACCAGTAGCGATGTACAAAAAGCCGTCTGGTCCAAAAGCAATGCGGCCGCCATCGTGATTATTTGCTCCAGGAATATTCTCTAGAATTGCTTTGCGATCTGAAAGCTTCTCATTTTTATACACATAACGTTCAACTCTGTTAGTTAAGCCGTTAGCGCTTTGGGTTGTTGAATACAAATAGATGTAGTTGTTATCTTTGAAATTTGGGTGCAAGGCCATGCCAAGCAATCCGCCTTCGCCTCTTTGATAAACACCTTCAACGTTTATTGATGTTGTCGCGGAAGTAATATGCTTTAAGGTACCACTTCGTTCGGTAACAAGCATGGTGTTGTCTGGCAAAAAAGCGATTTCCCAGGGAACTTTCAAATTTTCAGCAACTACTTCTTCGGTACTTTGTGGAAGAGTTTCAAGTTGAGGGAGGGTGGTGTCTGTTGGTTTGAAAGCCAGAGGAATAACTTCGTTAGCAATTTTAGTTCTGTTTAAATAGATAACACCCAGAGCTACCGCTAGACCTATTGTGATAATTGTTAGTAATTGTTTCCTGTTGTGCATATTTATTTGCTAACTTGACCATCAAATTCTTCTTCGTCACCTTCAGCTTCTGCTTTGGTTTTGTGAACGGTGCCATCTTTGTGATGTGGGGGAGTGTATAGGCTGTAAAGCTTCATGTGCTCTTCAGAGGTGTTGATTATGTTGTGATTAACTCCTGCTGGAACAACAACAGCTGATCCATCAGCGATTTCATGCTCAACGCCGTCTAAAATGGTTTTTCCACTAGCAGATTCAATGCGAATAAACTGGTCTTGGCCATGGACTTCTAGGCCAATCTCTTCGCCTGGGTTTAGGCTCATAACCACCAATTGCACGTTATGAGTAGTATATAGAACCTTGCGGAAGTTACTATTTTCTAATGTCTCTTTTTCGATGTTTGATACGTATCCATTCATATTTTTAAGTTTAATTTCTAACATTTTAATTGTATCAAAAATCCGTGATTATTGTATGATCACACGAAGAACAATATGACCGACACAAACTCTAGTAGTTTTCTTAAAACAACTGAGAAGGTGATTGGCTCGGGAGGAATGCTAATCTTTTTGAACAGAGAACTTCTTGATAAGAACCAAAATATAAGAAAGGCTGAGTTCATTATCAAAGAGATGAATAAATAAACCACAAAATTACTTACATCAAGGAAAAATAAACCAAGAGTTATTTGTCCTAATCCTGCAAAAAAATAAGCATAAGCTATAACTTTAGAGACTTTATATCTTTCTGGAAAAGCGGTGAAATGTAATAGCCCAGCGGCTATCAAAATGGCTGTGAATATGTACATATTGTTTGAGTAGTTATGTTGTTATGTTAGTATGAAACTATGATAAAAACAATACTAATTACAGGTGCGGGGAGTGGGATTGGAAGGGAATCTGCAATTGCGTTGGCCAAACGTGGCCATAATGTTATTGCTACCACCAAGACAGACGAGCAAGGGAGAGAACTAAAAATTTACGCTAGTGAAAAAGGTTGCAAATTAGAAATTTTTACTTTAGATATTACAAACGAAAAAGATGCGGAAAAAATTCGTGATCTTCAAATTGATGTATTGCTGAACAATGCTGGTATTGGAGAAACAGGGCCGTTAGCAGAAATTCCTATGGAACGTTTGAGAGATGTGTTTGAAACAAATGTGTTTGGGACTATTGCGCTTTCTCAAATTGCTTTGCGCGGAATGATGCAACGAAAGCGTGGCAGCGTCATTATAGTTAGTTCAATAGCTGGAAGAATCCCATTGCCATTTTTAGCTCCATACGGAATGACAAAATTTGCTCTATCTGCAGGTGCTGCTGCGATGCGCAAGGAAGTTTCTCGAGTTGAGGCAAATGTTCATGTTGCGTTGGTAGAACCTGGAGCTTACGCTACTGGTTTCAACGAACTAATGATGGCAAAGAAGTACGAATGGCTTAACGAAGGATCAAAGTATTTTAAAATTCTTCCTAGTCTCCAAAAAGATGATGCGCGTTTTGCTTCTGCTCAAACTAAATCTATAAATAGTATTGTTAGGCAAGTAGTTAAGGCTGTGGAAGCGGATAAACCAAAATTGCGATACGGTGCGCCGTGGTGGCAATCATGGGGAGGAGAATTACTAAGAATTTTTCGAGGATAATAGAAAACCGCCGGATGGCGGTTTTTTTCTATTCTTCTGAACTAAAAATTTTCTGTCCTTCGGCCTTGTAGTCACTGTATCTCCACCAGGTAGGTGTGAATAGTAAGAAAGCATCGTGGCCACCTGGGCTGTATTTATCCCATTTCTCTGGAAACCTTGCGAAGTACGCATCTAGTATGGTGGGATCTTCTGTAAATTCAACGTCGCCTTCTAGTTGCATAGTTCTCATATCTTCTTCGCTTGTACCCAGGACAAGTGATCCTTTGCATTTTCCATTGGCTACTAATGCTTCGCACTTTTTTGAAGTTCGACTAGTCAGAATGATGAAGCTTAATGGATCATCAGTATAGCCATAGTGAATAGTTGCGGAGTGAGGAGCACTGTCTAATTTTTGCATTCCTAGAACGGCAATGCGTTGAGATTTAATGTAGTCTAAAATTTGTTGTTGCATATGATTATTTTAAATGAAAGCATTCTTGTTTCAAAAGGGTGTCGGCGACGTGAGCGGGGAAGCCGTGGAATGGGTCTTCTCTATCTATTTGTGAGCAGTAATGTTTTAATGCTCTTAACTTAACTTCGCCGTTAATTGGGATGGTAATATTTTCCTTTTGAAAGTTGATTGGATTAGCATCGTAATGTCCTTCAGTCTTGCGACGAGTTTTTAGCCATTCTTCAGCTTCGGAAGCTAGCTCGTGGGGGATACAAAACATTGCCAAGGGGAGGGTGAAATTGTCAGCTAGCTTTTGCGCAACTTTGCTTACTGCAATATGATCTTTGTGTCCCGTAATTCCATCTTCTCCGAAACTTAAAATTAGTTCAGGTTTAAGTTGTTCACATAGTTTGCTTGCTTGAACGAGAAGATCATCTTCGTGCTCATTTACTCTTCCGTCGGGAAATTTTAAAATAAAATCTTTGGTCATACCTAGTTCCGCACAAGCAGTATGCAACTCTTTTTTGCGAACTTCTTGTAGTTCCTCAGAAGTTAATTCCTCTTCCAAATGTGAGCTGCCCTTTTCTCCAAGTGTCGCGCAGACTAAATATGTTTCACCATTTGCTTTATGATTTTCATAAATTGTACCGGCAGCTAAAAAACTCTCATCATCTGGGTGAGCAGTAAGTACTAATATTTTCTTACCGATTATTTGGGAGGTATCTAAGTTCATAGCGTACTATAACCTTAACTATAACAAGCTTTATTTCTCCACGTGAGCTGGATCCATCCAGATGACTTCCCAGATGTGATTGTCGATGTCGGTGAAAGAGCGGGCGTACATGTATCCGTAGTCTTCTGGTTCTCGGAAGACTGTGCCGCCGGCCATCATTACTTTGTCTATGAAAGCATCAACTTCTTCACGACTGTCTACAGTTAGAGCGTAAAGTGCTTCGGTTGTGAGTGATGTGTCGGAAATGGCGCGGTCCTTAATGAAAGACTGGAACTTTTGCTCAGTAAGCAGCATGAAGTAGATATTGTTATCGACGACCATACTAGCTGCAGTTTCATCTGTAAACTGCGGATTGAAAGTAAAGCCAAGTTTTTCGAAGAAGGCTTTTGATTTGTCTAAGTCGCGCACGGCGATATTAACGAAGATTGAGGTTTTCATATTTATACTTTGAATTGATAATCATATTATATCAAAAAAACCACCAGAGAGGCGATTGCTTGACAACCCATGGAAAAGTGATATAATACAGATACATAAACCTGTATCTTGAACTGTCACCGGATGGTGGCGTGACTTACGACTCGTAAGTATAGAGACGTGGTTGGAATTAACCCAGAAATGGGTTATTTTTTATTATCTAAATTTCCACTCATCTTTAATATGCTTTCGAATTATAGCTTTATATGAGGATGAGTCGGACTTGGAACTGTAAGATCTATTTATACTTCCGGCTATCATATCTGCTAGTTGCACTAGAACATTCTTTTTAGAATCGACTAACTTACAGTTTGTTATTAGTTTTGTATCGTCATTATTTAGCTCTTTGCGTAAATAAGTCATAAAACTTTTTCGGAATATCCGGTCACCTCCACCGTCAATTTTTATATTGGCATTTATGATAGAAGTCTTGTTTTGTTTTAGAGCTTCTTTGATGAAATAACCATAAAATTTATCTCGATTGTTTTTTAATTCAGAACTTCTGACTATTTTTTTATCTACCACCAGGCATCGAATATCGAAATCGTGGCTGTTAATGGCAATTAGAAATCTAGTTTTTATTTCTTTTTTTGATTTTGAAAACTTAAACTCAGAAGCAGCGTGCATTTTGAATTCGCGCTTTAATTCCTTTATGGTTATAGCGGTTTTTTCGGCTTCAAGGTGGTCGTGAAAAATGACCATTGCGATGACGAAATGTGTTGACGACCCTCTACTAATTTTAAATCCCGGATCTCCCGAGTCGTCAATAAATATAAGCATAAGATATGATTATATCATATAAATAAAAACCGCCCATCAGGCGATTTTAGGAAAGGTGTATATGCAGTTTTTCTGCTCTGATTTTACAGGTTTCAGCTAAGGCTTTTGCTATTTTCTCCAGATATTTATCTACCATTTCATTGGGAATATGCATTGTGTTGTAGCCGCTATGATGGGAATAATAACCGCGATTAAGATCTGCCACAATTTGTTTATGGTTAATCAAATGACTTATCCCATCAATTTCGATATCCAATCTGGCAGATGGCACTGTTATGTCTATATGTTTATGTCCATCAAATAATTCTAGCTTTGTTTTTATGCCATTTCTTTCAAGGGCATCGCTAAGAGCTAGCGCTTGTTTCGTAGGTAATTTAGTTTTGTGAAATATTTTTACATTGCTCATTTTTATGTTTTAAGAATCACCTTCGATCATTTCGCCGACTATGAATTTGCATCCGTCTGCGCCGACTTTGGCGGTGTGTTGAGTTTTTGGAGGAACATCAAAACGATCACCTGCAACAAAGTGCAAAGTTTTATCTTCCATGAAGAAATCTATAGAGCCGTCTATAATGTAGAACGTAACTTTATCCTGATGCTCGTGCGGGGGATAGTCAGTTTGCGGCTCATCAGTCCATTCGTAAATATACTTAAAGCCTTCATCAGCTAGCTGGGTTTTGATTTGGGTTGGGGTCATTTGTTAATAGCTTCTAAAACTTTATCAACCGTTTCCTCAATGCTTAAGTTTGTGTTGTCTATCTTGATGCTGCTTACATTTGGAATCTCTGCTTGGAATTCGGCTCCTTCCATTATTTTTTGTAATTCCTCTGGCGATACAAGCTTTCGCATTTCTTTTCTTTGCTCGCTTGATACTCTTTTGGCTAAAACTTTTTTATCACAGTAAATTTGGATAAACTGAATTTCGCCATTGTATTTTTCAATTGCGTCAATGAATCTGCGGACTAGTTTGTCGTTTGCTTCATCCTGTTTATATACGAAAGTAAAAACTATTCCAGAAACATTTTGTTTTGCAGCTTCCTCAAAAACTGCGACGCGGATATTATCACTTAGATCAAAAAAGCCAGGTTGTCCAAATTCAAAAATAATCTTTGCGACATCAATGCTGACGTGATTATGAAAAAGTTTATAGCCAAGCCTGTCGGCTAATAATTTTGCGACTGTAAATTTTCCGGAAGCAGGTGCTCCATATAAGAATATGAGTTTCATGGCTTAATGATAACAAAAAATCGCCACCTCAGCGATCGATATATCAACAAAAAACACTTAAAGTACAGGTCTATACCATACTTGACAAAATATCAATAGTATGATACAATGTTTCTGACGGTTCAGATATTAAGCCGTCACGTGGTCTTTATGACCATCAAGAAGCTGATTGCTCGAAAATAGCCACTGGCTCATGCAATACTTTAGGGGAAGTTTCAGAAAGGGTTATCTCTAAAAAGTGCATGGGTTATGCTTAGCCCTCTTTATCTTGGAACGATGTTGGTTAGTACTCAAGATAATAATTTAATACCAACTTGCTGCTCGAATAGCTCCGACGATTGAAAACGTTAATCGGAATCCTGTTCAAGCGGGACACTTGCAATCGCTTTCCTTGGCGCGGACTATGCCAGGGGTATAGACTCAGTCTTACCAAAAATAAAGTCCTAGTTTAAGCTTTCAAAACTACGAACAGCGGCTTTCGACCAGAAAGTGACGACCCAATTCTTCGGAAAAGGGTCTTTTTTTTGGCTGGACTTATGGGATCATGTTGGAACAGAATTAATTAACTTTTAGTTTGCGCCAGTTGAGTGGCTAGCTCTTTCACATTCCTCCAGGAATTCATACCTAGAGCTTCTTGTGGTGTTACAAACTTCATTTCAACACATTCGTCAGTGGGGGTAAAGTCGTCAAAGTTTTCAATCTTACTTTCAAATACCAGATTTAAACTCATATTGCCTGACATGTTTTCTCCAATCATGTAGTAGGAAGGAGTAGTGCTTACTTCTAAAACAGTTAAGCCCATCTCTTCTTTCACTTCGCGCTTTATATTTTCTACTACTGATTCTCCCCAGTCTAGTCCACCGCCTGGGAGTTCCCAATAACCATTATCTTCTTTTATAATTAAAAACTTTTCTCTTGTCTCATCAAAAACAAGAGCCTTGGAACTAACTCGATAGAATGTATCTGGTACTGATTCTTTCATATAAGTACTATAACAAAAAATCGCCCAATAGGCGATTTTGATATGGCAGGAATTGAAGGTTTAACTTAATCTGCAAAATAAAATTTAAACTCTACCTTCTTCTACTTGCAACCTTAAACGAGCACTATCTATTAATTCTGAATAAGTAGTAATATCTATATTCCTAAACGTTGACTTTAACTCCTTATAAGCTTTATCTAAGTTATTCTCATATGAGTTTTTAGTAATTCTAGCTTTAGTTTTTAAACTTAGATCTTCATATTTTTTAGCTCTACCATGGATTGTACCCATAATAATCAAAGCTTTGGGCCTGCAGATAGAAAGGTTAATAGTACCTTCAAGTTCGGATTGAAGATACTCTCTGATTGTTTTACCCTTGATTTTAAGTTCGCTGTCATTTTCTTTATATATTGCTGTTATATATCTTTCACATTGAGCAGCTGCAGTACCAAGAGATTTAGACATATAGAATTTACCCCTATTAGCGTCATATTCCATCAGATAATCATCGGGTCTTTTTAACTCTACTATTTCTATGTCCGAAAGATTTGTTACTAACAAGAGATCAAATTGCGATTTAGGAAGCCCAGTACTGGAAGAAACAAATCCATCCACATTCAATAATGCTGGTACGCCAAAAATTATATTTTGACCGTACACAGTTAATATTTTTTCCATTAAATCTTCAGGGCCAGAAATTGAATTTTTTGAGAACCCAAAAAAGTGTTTACCCAAATCTTTTGCTTTGGGAGTACTTAGGTTAGGTTCGTCAATTATTGATTGCATGGAATCAAGCAACCATTCGGCTTGCTTGTTAATCTGCTTTTCGATGACAACATTATTTACCTCACCAACTTCTAGTTGATTTGTAAGATTTAAAATATCTTGTTGTGTAAATTCATTACTGGCTATTAGTTCGCTCATTAGCAATGAATAGTCTCTATGACTAGATGATTCGATTGTCTCTAGACCAAAATACTCTTGTAGAAAAGGATTTAAACGATTCCGTACTCTGATAGCTTTTTCTTTACCTTCTTCTGAATTTATAGCCACAAAGGTAATGTATAATTCGTAAGTGATATAAAATTTATTACCTTCTATCTTATTTTTATTCCCCCCGATTACAATGGAAGTAACTTGAGATTCAAGGGAGCGTATAAAATCCAAGATTCTCTTTGAACTTTTCGGAGGGTTTTGTATTTGACCAGCAACAATATTTAAAGTGAGATGATCTAAAAGGATGGTAACTGTAAAATCTTCCTCAATGACGTCTTCCTTCATAGAAGGAAAATATCGTGTTTTTGTATATGATATCTCCTTCTCATTATATTTGAATAAGATTTTACCTTCTACGCTAACCTGTCTCGAAGTTACTCTGACTTTAGGTAAGTCTTTTAATTTGACTAGCTTAGTAAGAAGCTTATCTTTTACGCTTTTAGTGGGTTTGCCCATAATCTTTAATTAGTGCTTCAATCTCTTTTAGATTATGATCTTTTACATGCAGAATGGCAATACCCGCAGATTTAAGCGAACTATTCACAAAGCTGTCACGTTCAATTCTAACTTTTCTTAAATGAGTGGAATCGTCCAATTCAATAACTAATTTAGTTTCAAATGTTATCTTGTCCACTAGTACAAAATCAACAGATTTTTGAATAACTTTATTAAATAGTCTTTTCCAATTCTTGCCTCGTGCTTTAACTGTTAGCAAATTTGCTAAATGTATCTGAGGAAAAATATAATAACGGTCAGCAACTAACTCTTTTAGTTTTAGGTAAAAACTTTGCTCAGCGTCAGTTAATATTTTTCGTTTCTCGTAAGTACCTTCTTCGGGTTGGTCAGTTTTAGATTCCATTAGAAATTTAAAAACAGCAATCGCTACTCCGATTACTGCTAACAATACATAAAGTTTTATCATTTGTGTTTCGCTTAATATTGATTGCTAGCGTAGAAACACAAAGCCCCACGCCAATTTTTATTAGCATAACAAAAAACCGCCCATCAGGCGATTTTTCTTTGGCTGGGGTAGCAGGATTCGAACCTGCGAATGGCGGCACCAAAAGCCGCTGCCTTACCACTTGGCGATACCCCAATAGTAAGAAAATTTTTGCTTTAGTAACTCATAACGTTCAACTGTATTCGCATCACTGGCTTTTTCATGATTGAGTTCTTTATCTTTGGTAGTAATCTCGTCGATTGTAAAATCAACGTTATCTCCTTTGAACTGATTCCTAGAAAAATCTTGCTGCGATCCATCTGGAAGAATATTCCAGAGATGGTTGAATTGCTTATTCTTAGCAATCTCTCCACCAAACATATCATAAATTATTAAAGCAGTAACTGCACATTGTCCAAGTGATTTATTTTCATTCGACCACTGGTTTTGCGATTCAGGATGAGCACTTTCGAGCGACCAGGATTCTTCAAACTTCTTAGTTAACTCAGCAATTTGCGAGTCACTAATTATTTCTGAAGGTTCATGGTAGTTATTCATTCCAGAGCAATTACTTTCCGTAACTTCAGTATTATAGTTAAAATTCATCACTTTGACAACCCCTTCGGACTTATCAATATGCTATAATCCATATATATTTAAACACAAAACATGGCAGAATACGGTTATAACCCTAAAAGATCCGCACTTTGGAATTACGGTGGTCCAAAATGGAAACTATCCCGCTCCAAAATTGAACTGTTCACAAATTGTCCTCGTTGCTTCTATATAGACAACAAGCTTGGCACCAAACGACCATCAATGCCGTCTTTTCTAATTAACACCGCAGTCGACACTCAGCTTAAAAACGAGTTCGACGCTTTTCGTAAGGCAGGCAAGGCGCATCCATTTCAAGAAGAATTTAAGATAGATGCCATTCCTGCACCACATGAATTACTAAACACCTGGCGAGAAAACTTTGAAGGTGTAATTTACAAAGATGAAACCACTGGCATGACAATCTCTGGCGCAATCGATGACCTTTGGATTAATCCGAAGACAGGGGAGTATATAGTAGTGGACTACAAAGCAACTGCAAAAGATGCCCCGAAAACTGAATTAACAGTTGGTGGCTATGACGATGCTTACCGAAAGCAGATGGAAATCTATCAGTGGCTACTTCGCAAAAACGGTTTGAAAGTTTCTGATACAGGATATTTTGTATATTGTACCGGCCGTGCGAATCAAGATACATTCGACAAGAAAATTGAGTTCGATGTAGTTGTAATTCCTTACACAGGAAACGACTCTTGGGTTAGTGGTGTAATTGGTGAAATAAAAAAATGTTTGGACTCATCAGAAATTCCAAAGTCAGGGGATGGATGCGAATACTGCATGTGGTTTAACACTCGCGCAGAGCTTGAAGACTTAACTGGCGCTAAAGCAAAACCTGCTACTCCTACTACTCCAGCACCTGCAGTGAAAACCAAATTTGCCGAAATAAAACCCAAGAAAACAGCAGCTAAGAAAAATTCAAAACCACAACCAGGCAACACTTTGTTTTAAATTAAGGTCCGAATATTGAATTGACTCGGTATTTCGATTTGATTATACTCCCAGCAGGAGGAGCTGTGGAGATAATCACATACAGCTCTTTTTGCCTTTATTTTGCGGCTTAGTTCAACTTTATGGAGGTTCTGGATATGTCTGAATTGTTCACCCCGTTCATGCTGTTTGTATATTCAATCGCATTTGGCATCGGGTTTATTGCTTCAATTAGTGGTGGTAGTGGTGCAAAAGTCCTAATCACAACCATTTCAGTTGGTGCCTGTATCTTCTCAATTGCGACGTTAATCTTTGGTAACGCCGAACTCTGCATAAACTCCGAATTGAGTGAATCTTGCAGTAAACATCGAATTGAACAGTATCAATGGATAGTAACTTCTCTAATCCCTTTGTTGGGCATTCTTCCGAAGTTCTGCATTGAGCGGTTTATGGCTCGGCATGCGCCGCAAAGCTAGATCGATTCTCTTAGGAGCCGTGTTGAAAAGCACGGCCTTTTTTTATATACTTAGTAGGTTATCAGTAATATAGAACTTATATTTATGGGAATGTTTGATAAGATCAAAGATATTAACGAAATGCGTAAGCAGGCAAAGCAAATAGAAATGATGCTTGGCCAAGAAGAAGTAGTAGGGAAGTCCCCTGGTGAAAAGATTAAAATTACCATCGACGGTAATCATAAAGTAAAAAGCGTTGAAGTTTCGGATTCCATTGTAGGGGATAGAGGCGAAATTGCTCGCAACATCCGTGAAGCATTTGAAGACGTTAACAATAAGCACAAAAAAATGCTGCAATCAAAGTTTGGCAGCATGATGGGGTAGTTAGGCAAACGCGAAATTTTTAGAAAAAAAGAAGAAGCGGCGAGAGAATAAAATCTCAAGCCGCTTTTATAATGTCGCCAATCCTTCTGAAATTAGAAGTTTCAGCGTGTAGTCTTTGCGAATCCCGTGTGAACGAAGTGACGGACGAGAAATGTCGTGATCGCTCCGACTATCATACAAAGGCCCAGGCCGATGTGATGGTAGATTGTGATCCCCACAGTTCCTACCACCAGGCCCAAAATCAGTGAAGCCGTGAGGCTTAAGAGATTTTTTGCCAGGATTCTCTCGTAAAATACCGTTACGAGGCCTAGTAAGAGCAGGGCTGGTAATGCCACTAGTGGACTAACCACCAGTTTTTTATCAAACATTACAAAGGCATTGTCGTTCAAGCCAATAACGAGAAATGACAAGACAAGGCCGAATAGTATGAGTGATATACTCATTGGATAACGTTCTGCTGTTTTCATTGAAATCCTCCCAGATCCAAATTGTAGACAAAATTTAGGTTCTATTTCAAACCTTATTAAAAGTATTATAGCACAAACTAGCTAAAATGTCAATGAAGATAGGGAATAGTACTAAATATGGCCAAAAAAGCCTAAATATTGTATAATTAGGCTTCAAATACCAATTATGTCTACAAAAATAGCTAAAAATCAGGTTAAAACTAAAAAGCGCGTTTTAATGGCATTATCAGGCGGAATTGATTCTGCGGTTTCAGCGTGGAAATTAATTCAAGATGGCTACGAAGTCGAAGCGGCTTTCATGAAGAACTGGTCATCTACTAAAGGTTTGAAGTACGATGAATGTCCATGGCTAGTAGACCGCCAAGATGCGTTGCGCGTGGCAGCGTTCTTAGGCATCCCAATGCATACCGTTAACTATGAAAAAGAATACGAGAAGAATGTTTTAAATTATTTCTTTCAGGAATATAAAGCAGGGCGAACGCCGAATCCAGATGTAATGTGCAATAAAGAAATTAAGTTTAAAATGTTGTACAACTGGGCTATGGAAAACGGCTTTGGCTATGTAGCTACTGGTCATTACGCTCAAGTTGTCGAGATTAAAAAAGCGACACGAGCAAAAACTGCACCTGTGGATAACTTTTCAAAAAATGAAAAAGTGGTGGGGAAGTGGCCATCTTCTAAAAAGGCCTCTTTAAAGCCTGCTAAGTTTGGGGCAGACGGTGGCGCTAATGAAGGCTCCGGCTTCCATCTACTTCGCAGTGCCGATGATTTTAAAGATCAAACATATTTCATATATAACATTCGCACTCCCCAACTCCCCCACATTCTTTTTCCAATTGGCGGGATGAAGAAGGACGAGGTGAAGAAGCTAGCGAAGAAGATTGGTTTACCTAATGCTGATAAAAAAGAAAGTATGGGATTGTGCTTTGTGGGCAAAATCCGTCTTAAGGAATTTTTGGATCAAAAGTTAAAGCCTAAGCGTGGGAAAATCGTTGCCATTAGTGCAAAAGATGGAGGCAGGCAAGTCACAACTAAAGTTATAGGTGAGCATGAAGGTCTAGCGTATTATACAATTGGTCAGCGTCAGGGTGTGCGTGTTGGTGCCGGTGGTCCTTGGTATGTGGCGCGTAAAGATTTGAAGAAGAATGAACTGTTGGTCACTAACGATCCAAACGATAAACTTCTGGAAACTAATGAGGTGGAGATACACTCTGTAAATTTTATTACCACTCCCCTGTCTTTTCTTTCAAAAAATTCTGACGGTAAAACTTCAAAGCCATCAGTTAAGCCAGAAGCTAAGTTGCAAGCTCGGTTCAGACATCAAGGTGAGCTTGTTCCAATAACCATTCAAGAAATCAACAAGGATCGCTATCTTGTGAAATTCAAAAAACCTCAGCAAGCAGTTGCTAGCGGTCAAAGTTTAGTTATGTACGATGGTAAAGTTTGTGTGGGAGGCGGGGTAATAGTGTAAATTGATTAGTTGTGCTATGATGCTCCAGCTATGAAACTACCTTCGATATTACAAAGAATCTTGCCTATATTAAGGCAAACAAAAAACTACGCCCGAATTGTAGGCGTAATCTTATTTGCTATTGGTTTAATTGGATTCGCTTTTCGATCCGACAACTCTTTGCCCGATTTATATTTGGGTGGGGCATTGCTGCTAGGATTCTGGGGAATCGTTAGCGGTCTATTAGACGGCGATCCCGCTAGCACTGATTCTACTCAAGGGTCTGATCAAATTTAACTGTATCTAAGAGGGTATAGAACTCATTGATTTGAGTGGTGTTTGTGCTGCCGTCAAAAGTATAATAGTACTCCCCTGTTTTCAAACCAACTAAACTTTGAGCAACGCCGAAGCCTTCTTGGCCGCCAATTTTGATTGGTGTTTTTTCTAAGCCATCTAATCCAAAGTAGCCATCTTCGGATATGTAGATATGCATATCAGGAAATTTTGTTCCTGGGTTTAGGACTATGTCATAAAAACCCATCTTGTTTATGGAAGACTTGATAGTCCAATTCGCTGGATAGAGAAAGGCGAGTGGGTATGCTTTGTCTTGATACTGTTTCCAATCCGTAGTTTCTAATTTAACTATTGGGTTTTCTTTGATCACTTCCTGCTTTTGAGTTTTATCTTTTAGGGGTGGAGCATTGCGCAAAGAAAAATCTGCTACATAAGTGGCGAAGTGCAATGCAACGTAGGTTAATAGTAGAGAGATTACTAGGAGACCTATGAAGATTCTGGAACTACGTGGGATATGTTTCATTGGTTTGTATTTATTTCAACGTTGTTTTCAATCTTGTCGCGAATGAGATCTTTGTTCTCTAAAGTGGTTTCGAACATTTGTTTAAGGTCGGCTTGAGTCCCGCAGTAATATAGATTCTTTGTTAGGTTTGCGCAGTACCCAGGATTTTTTTGGACATAAGAGTATTTTGGTAAAAACCAAAACAGTCCCCAAATGAGAGCGGCGATCAAAAGATATATTACGTACTTTCCGATTTTCAACATTTTTGTTTCGTGTGCAGTTTTACTAGCCTGAACTTTCATTAATTATATCACAATTTTGATGTCTTCAGCTAATCTTGATAGAATCTTCAGTTTTCCTTATAATTGGTAAGCTACATCAAAGTTTCGTTAGAAAATATTGGGGTATAGCCAAGCGGTAAGGCAAGCGGTTCTGGTCCGCTGATCCCAGGTTCGAATCCTGGTACCCCAGCCA
>CAZLNP010000010.1:23077-25000 GCA_964561085.1 uncultured Candidatus Saccharibacteria bacterium | reverse complement strand
TTACTTACAATTACATATTCTGAACGGTTGAATTTCAGAATACGTTACCACTATTTAATTTGCAAAGTGCTTGGTGCCATAAAGGGTTAACGCAATGCGCATTCGTGCTTAAGATATAGCATGCGACTCTTACTTTCTAACTTTATGTTTATTGCAACCATGTAACTACCGCTCTTCCCATTTAAGGGTCCGTATCTGTCTTGCCTGGATTCCCAAAGTAAAATTGGAATGGCTGCAGGTCCGAGAGCAGTAAATATATAGTGACAATAATTTTTAAAAATGTACTGCGATGTAAACGATTCAAAAGTTCTCAACTATTTCCCAGCGACTCCGAGTGAGATACGTTGGGCAACAAAAAAACCGCGATAGCGGTTGTAAGGAGCGTAAGAAAAAACGCTAGTTACATAAGCCGCGTAAAGTGGAGATTAGTTGAGTAATTTAACATAAATATATGTGTCTTTTGAAGGAGTTAAATCGTATAGGAATATTAATATATAGAGTGGGGCTTGTCAAGGGTTTTTCGCAGTTTTTTCACTACTTTTAGATCATTTTTAGGAAGTCCTTTTCATAGAGGATAGAAACCCCTAATTTCTGCGCTTTTTCGTACTTCGAACCAGGTTCTGAGCCAACAACAACATGGTCAGTTTTACTAGAAACACTCTCAGAAACCTTCCCGCCGAGGGATTTTATCTTCTGCTTTGCTTCATCACGGGACATGGATTCCAATGTCCCGGTCACCACAAAAGTCTTGCCTGTAAACTTACCGGTTTTCTTTTTTGCCTGTTCTATAATCTCTACGCCGTTCGCCAATAGCTTGGCTACATATTTTTTATTTTCTTTATGATCAAACCAATCTGCGACACTCTTCGAAACTATTGGACCCATGTTCTCTAATGTGTTGATGTCTTCGGCTGAAGCCGCCATCAAATTTTCTAGAGTATGGTAGTGCTCTGCCAAATCTTCCGAGGTTTGCTCGCCCACGTTGTTAATGCCAAGTGAATAAATAAAGCGTGCCAAAGAAACCCGGGAGTGGTCTTGGATAGACTTAATAATATTCTCAGCGCTTTTCTCACCAAAGCGCTCTAGTGTGTTTATGTCGCCTACGGTTAAAGTAAATAAATCTGCGGCATCAGAAATTAAACCCTCATCTTTAAAACGTGCAATTACTTTTGGCCCGATTTCGTAAATATCGAAGGCGTTTACAAAGTGTTCCATCCCTCGCTGGTTCTTAGCAGGGCAACTTGGGTTTGTGCAGTAATATGCTGCTGAAGATTTTGATACAGATTTTAACTTAGTGGATGCGTTAGAACCGAGTTCTCGGCGCTCAACTGGAAAATCACAAACTGGACATTGCTTAGGCATGTTAAAAGTTTTCTCTTTACCGGTACGTAGCTTTGGCAGGACCTGAACAACCGCAGGGATTACATCACCAGCTTTTTCAATTACTACAGTGTCGCCAACTTTTACACCTAGTCTTTCTACTTGATCCATGTTATGCAAAGTTGCTTTGCTTATGGTAGAGCCGGCTACTACAGTTGGTTCGAACACGGCAAATGGAGTAAGCACGCCGGTGCGTCCCACATTAACTTTAATTTCTAGCACGCGCGTGGTAGCCTTTTCAGCCGGATACTTATATGCCGCCATGTATCTTGGGGCTTTGCCAACAACTCCCAATCGATCTTGAAATGCCAAATCGTTTACAGCGACCACTACACCATCTGTACCGTACGGAAAAGAGTCTCGTAGCTTGCCAATCTTCTCTATATATTTCATTACTTCGGCAAGGTTTTTGGCAACCTGATCATGACTATCTACCCTAAAACCAAGCTGAGTCATAAGGCCATGCTCATCTGAATGCTTAGTTAGCTTGCTTTGAATCTGTTCATCAATCTGAGCAATGTCCCATGCCACAAAATCCAACTT
>CAZLNP010000010.1:0-22977 GCA_964561085.1 uncultured Candidatus Saccharibacteria bacterium | reverse complement strand
GGATCTTTTAATTTTGGAAATTGATCTTCAAGAGCGCGGAGTTCGCGGGTTAAAGAATCGTAAATTTCATCGGTTACTTCAGGGTCATCTAGCACGTGATATCTGTACCGCAAGTCTTCTATTTGCTCTTGGAGTTTTGATATTCTGGCTTTAGCTTGGGCTTCATTCATATATACATTATACCTAGCAACTTATCCCCACGCCATAGCACATTGATGATAAAATTATGATAAAATATAGATACTAATTCAGTAAAAGTAGATTTTGAAACACAAAGTAAAACTATCTCCAAGACTCGAACTAGGAGTGGGTCGAGCAAGCGGCCGAAACAGGATATTGCCTTACGCCACAATGATCGTTTTGGTCATAAGCGCTGGATTCTTCGTTAGAGCATTCAGTCTAGTGCTAAGCAAAGACTCTACTCCATCAACACAAACTAGTGGATCTGTACTAGGAGCAGTTGATACAGTTCCAGAACAAGACCTATTTATAGACTACACAGTTAAGAAAGGGCAAACAGTATTTTCCATAGCTCAAGAATACAATATTGACTGGGCTGCATTAGCCACCTTGAACAATTTAAAAGCTCCATTTACTTTAAAACCAGACCAAGTTCTGAAGATTCCTAAGCAATAATTTAGTTATAAAAAAACTCCCGGTAACGGGAGTTTTAAATTATCCAAAAATAGAGGTAGTGGCTTACGGGATCGGAATTCTCACTTGATATGTTCTAGTTAAACCTGCATAGCTGGCCATGATTCGCAATACCTGTTCGCCAACGAACGGTAATCCAGCAGGCTCTTGGTCTCCCACTCGCTCTGTAGTAATGCTCACTGTTAGATCTTGTGACGAATTATTGGTAATGGTTAATTCATATTGACCAGAAGATTGGAACCCTGTAGTAGAGAATGGTGTTCCAGGTAAAGCCACGCCAGAGAATCCTGGAACTGGGTCTGCTTGGTCGGAATAATAAATGTTAGAGGAGATGTCTACTCCAGAGCTAGATTCATTTGGAAGCACATCGACTTGCAAGAAATCATACTGCTGATCATCGTAATTATCCATGACATACATTGGGAGGATCTTAGTCTCGTTTGCCCCAATAAATTCTTCACGAGGACTCTCGTCAAATGCAATTGGTTGAGTCCCTGGCATAGATAGAGTTACACCATTAATGTCGCACACCCCGGCCCCTTTAGGAAAGCATGAGGGGACATTCAACTCTAAACCTCTTACTGGTTCATATGCTTTTTTGTACTGGAATAAGGCTTCTTCAGTTACACCAAGTGTGGCATAAAGTGCGGGCTCAGTTCTTGAAGAATCCCCGGCTGATCTAATTTCAATAAAAACAATTGTTGCCAAACTTAAAGCAACCGCTGTGATTGCAGCCAAAACCAAAATTGCCAACATTAAAGTTACGCCAGACTGGGAATTATTTCGATAGTTGTTTTTATTTTCGAATATCATAGACATCTGTTGAAATTGTTGTTTGGTATCTAATTGAAGTAGGGTTACCAGCAGCTTCATTCACAATGAACATTCCGGAAATTGTTACAAAAGGCTGAATCTGAGGGTAAGGTTCCTCGTTCGGATTTGCCTGTGGCCAAACCATGAAGCTGAAAAGTTTTTTATCAATGCTAAAGTTTGGAGAGTTAAATAGAAGTGAGTTAACCTCTCCACTTGCGGTTAGCTTCTTTAGATACATATCATCACCTACAAAATAGAAGCAAAGACTCTCTCCTGATTTTGTGACAAGCCCAAGAGAGGTATTGCCAGGCTCAGAATAAAGACTAGCGCTACATTCAGGTGCCCAGGAATTATAATCAATCCTTCCATTACGAATTTCTCGAGTTATTGTTTCGGCAAAAGTCCTAGTTCCTTGCACCACTTCTCTTAAGCCTTGGACCCGACGGTTAATTTGCAAAGTATAGTTAAACAAGCCTAGCATTGCCACCATTACAGTAACAAAGATAGCGGTTGAGACGATAATCTCAATCAGAGTAAAACCTTTTTCTGTGGAATTGTTGTTAAATCTTTTCATTAGAACACCCTCCAGTTAGTTAGATATGTCTCTAAAGTCAGGGTGCAATTTTTGTCATCTGAGGGCTCGTCGTTGATTACACAGTCTTTATCTGACCACCAAACCTTAACAGAAACCTTTATGCGTGAGCCATTATCTGTATCAAATGGGGGGAAATTATCTTCAGTTATAGAAATCTTCCTGGCGAACCCTGAACCACCTGTTGAAGCAGTTAGCCCATCAGCTGCGTTATATAGAACCCCTTCTCCTTTAGCGAAGTTTAATCCAAAATCTGCCTTAGTTTCTACCAAAGACCAAGGAAGCTTATTTCCAAAAGTAAATCTTAGTGAATAATCACCAGGTGTTAATGTATAGCCCTCTGAAGTCTTAAGCCATTCTCTATAACAGATAGCGTTATTTTCCCCGGTCGAAAAGTTGTAACAATCTGTATTATATGGAGCCTTGAGCCAGTTTGTATCGCGCATGTTCTTAACAACTTCAATTCCCTCTCTAGCTAATCCCATAGCGATTATCTGTTGCTTGATGCCAGAAGTTGCTTGCAAAGAATAGTTAGCTAAAATCAAAGCCGAGCTAATTCCCATAGTAAGAACGAAACAAGCTACTAAAGTTTCAATTAATGTTTGCCCTTTCTGGGCTTTTCCGAATTTAGGCATCTATATTTTATATTCTAATATATAGTCATTTGACCAGTGACAGGAACAACTTCTAAGTAGGAAGGTGATTTAGCAACGTTCTCAGAAGTTTCATTGAAATAGATCCGAGCAGTCTTTTCACTTAACGCAGCGCGTTGTACTGGATCTCTTAAAGAGTTAATTACAGAATCACCACAAACTGACGAGCCATTGGTATAAATCTTTCCGAAAGGTGCACTGAAAATAATTTGCATACATTTATAGACATTCCCTTTATCTTGAGCAATGCCTGTTGAAATGTCTCGCACAACCCCTCCGCCAGCTACTTCAGATTTTGTACCTTGGCCAGAGTCTTTATTATCTATAGTTGTAATATTCTCAATACTAATCGCACTAGGTAGTGCAATAGTTTCAACAGCTGGATGGAAGACATAATCACTATCTATTGCATCAACCGTAAAAGAATTAGCGCCGGCGCTAAAAGTGGCGATGTAATATTTTACAGACTCACCTGTTGGTAGATTTTTAGAAGATAGGGTATAACTCTGAACTTTACGCAAATTAGTGATTGTTTCATTCTTTGCTAAAACAATGTTGCGCTTTCCTCTCTGAGAGGCAAAGTCTAGTACCAAAGCTCCCATGAGCAAAGTCATGATTGCTAGCACAGCCAACAACTCAACAATAGTAAAGCCTGCTTGAGATATAGTTTTGTCTTGTTTTTGTTTCATTTTATTGTTTTTATCCCTTAAATTATAACACAAAAAGTTCTAGGATAACGAAAATAGGCTCCAGTACATACTCCACAATTGAGATCCCCAAAATACGGCAATCAGCGCAGCAAAAGAAAGAAAAGTGCCAAATGGCAATTTGCTACTAAACCGCTTCTGTCCAACCAGTATTAGACCCACTCCTACTAATGCTCCAATTGTAAAAGATAGAAAAAGAGCGACTACTACGCCTGGCATCCCCAATGCCAACCCCATGAATACAACAAACTTTACATCTCCAAAACCCATCCATTTTCCTGTAGATCCACCAAAAAGCTTTGAGCCATACCATAAAATCCAAAATGGGACGAACGCGACTAGCGCGCCTAAAGCGCTTGAAGTTAAATTGTTAAATCCGCCAGCCAGGAGGTCAAGGATGAGAGCAAAAATTAGCATTAAGACCCATCCAGGGAAAACAATTCTATCTAAGATTAAAAAGTGTTCTAGATCGATTATAAATACTGTTACACAAATGGCAATTACAACGGCTACTTTGGCGAATAAAATCGCTGAAGGTAAATCAACTATAGGGAAAAACCACATCGTCAAAGCAAACAAAAATCCTACTAGAACTTCTATTAAAGGGTAGCGTAAAGAGATTGGTTTTTTACAGTATTTACACCTCGCGCCTTGCACGAGGATACTAACTACCGGAATTAAGTCATGCCAAACTAATTTATGATTACAATTAGGGCAGTGAGAGCGTCCTTGAATACTTTCTTCTCGAGGCAATCTCCAAATTAGAACATTTAAAAAACTGCCAATTGCAGTGCCAAAGACGAAAGCCAAAATTATCGGTAGCCACACAGGCAAATCTGATAGAGAAAAAAACATTACGGTTTTAAAGTATTCCAACCAACCTGAAAACCATTAACCGCCTTGGGCAAACAGAATCTTAACTCGTAAACTTGAGGTGCGGCGTTATAGTATTCGAAAGTTTTAGGGCAAATTTCAGACGGGAAAGTTTGTGGAGGGAAATTTGAAATATATGGACGTAGCAAATTATTGTTTTCAAACTCTGTTGTAGCAGGATAACGATTTTGGTCTTTGTAAAACTCAGCAAAACCAGCAGACATGGCGCGGGCATCTTTGACGATGCGTTTGGCGCGGGCAGCATCAATACCATTCCCCCAACCCCACCAAGCTAGAGAAGCTAATATGACTATTAGTAAACCTACTAATATATTTTGTGACCAACGTGATTGTATCATGATTATATTATACCACTACTAGGCAGATTAACGGCCTGAGAAAGTGATTACGCTGTAGAACGTCTTAGCTATAATTTCCAAGTCAAACAATAAGCTACGGTGCTTTATGTAGTACAAATCGTATTGCAGCTTCTGACGAGTTTCCTCCAAAGAACCCGCATAAACATGGAGTTGAGCCCATCCTGTTAAACCAGGCTTAACGGAATGGCGCTCGCTATAATAGGGAATTTCTTTCTCTAATTCTCTCACAATGTTCACCTGTTCTGGGCGAGGACCCACAATGCTCATATCGCCTTTCAATATGTTTAGGCTCTGGGGTAATTCATCGATTCGCAGAGTTCTTAAAAATCTTCCAAAACGAGTTATGCGTGAATCTCCTGGGGCTGTCCAAGTATTATTTTCTGAAAAAGAGTTCATAGTACGGTATTTATATAGTGTAAAAATTTTTCCGTTTTCTCCTACCCGGTCTTGTGAAAAAATTACAGAACCTTTTGAAGTTAATTTAGTTACTAGACCTACAATAGGATATGAAACCAAAAATACAATCGTGCCCATGAATCCAAAAGCGATATCGATCATTCTTTTAAACAAATCAAAGAGTTGACGGGACCTATAGTCAATCGAGTGGATGAACCATAAATCACTCAATGCCGCTAGATGCACAGTCCTGGTCAAATTTTCATAAAGTTCATGGTATTCAACAAAGCGAACGCCATGATTGCGCAGTTTTAATAGCGATTGGCTATCTTCAGAGGTAAGTTCTGCCTGAACCGGCACTATCACAATGCTTCCCCGGCTCAGACTACCAACCTCTGTTAATGAACCAGCGAAGTTTAGTCCAAGTAATTTATAATTTTCTATTAAACCCCTCACTTCATCGGAAGAAGTTTGGCTTGAGTGCACGTACACATTCCTACGGCGGTTAGTAGATACAGCCCTGCGCATCAGAAAATACCAGACAATTATTCCAAAACCGCTAATGAAGAGATGTGCTAGCAGAAAACGGCGAGGGGTAATTAAAAGGGCTGGTTGAAAGTAAAAGTACAGCACTGCGATCACTAGACAAGCCACTAAAGCAGCGGCCAGCCTGCCAAATAATGTTTGTATTGTTCGTAGTGACTCCCAATCAAATAATCGATACGAGAAAAATACGATCAACCATAGAACATAGATGACCGAGAAATGGAGAAGATGCGATTGCCAGGCATTAATCGACAGTCCTGCTGGATACCAAAGCGACATTGTTAAAAACAACCCAATGTAGCACCAAGCTAAGGTTGGGATGACTAGCATCCATGCAACGATTGATTTTGAATACGGGAGCAGCTGCTTCATTGAGCTATAGTAAAGTTAAATTTTGAAATCCCAAGATGTTTTTAGTTTCATAAACCAGTTCGAACCCGCCAAACTCACTTTTACATAAGCGATCAACTATTTCGTTTCGCTTTGCCATGTCCCCTGCAGGGTGAAACTCCATAATTATCCTTCGGACATGCTTTGAGAGCGCCATAGTACTGTGCTCAAACAAATTATACTCAGCCCCTTCAATGTCTAGCTTCATTAAATCAATCACTGGGATGTTATTCTCAGCGATAACTTGATCTAAAGTCTTTGCTTCAATTGTTATGAATTCATTGTGACTAGGTTTATCTGAGGTAATATTCACAGCATCAAACTGCTTGCCCGCTAAATCAATATAAAAAGTTCCGGACTCCCCATATAGTGCGAAAGGGATTACAGTCACATCAGAAAATTTGTTACGCGCTATATTAGCTTTAAACAATTCTAGGTTATCTGGCACAGGCTCCAACGCCAGTATATTTGCTTGTGGCCAATATGATTTGATATACATAGAAAACGAACCGATGTGGCCACCGCAGTCTAGTACCACTGGAGTAGTGGAATTAGCGTTATTAGATTTAACTAACTCATTTAAACCAGTTAGCTCTGGTGGGTATTCTTTACCAGACAAAACCACTACCGCATCATTAATATCTGTAGTTTTACCTCGAGTTACAAATTGTAAACTGCTGCGTTGGGTGGTGGTCCTAGTGATGTACATAGGATCTTTCACAAAACCAACTTTGTCGAGAAAAAGCATCCAAGGATTCTTCAGTATGCCTAATGCTACCATTAGCTTCTGCCAAGTTGAGCGATTGCCCATGCAATAATTCGGGTTTTGGTAAATCATATTATATATCTAAGTCTGGAAGTATCACCGGGAAAGGCAGCTTATCAACTTCAGCGCTATTTTTTAATTGAACTATAAAGTATTTTATCAAAGGTTGGTCTGACAATCCTTCATATGCCTTTTCCATGGCAACCAGGGCTTCTTGTTTCTGATTACGTTCTAAATATATTTTAGCACGCACCACCCAAGAATAAGGGTAGTCGGTACTATCTGGTAGATTTAGCTGTTTATCTAAGAACTCTAAAGATTTATCACTTTGACCGGTTTTGTAGAAAGCATAGGCTGCAGCACCGTAAAGTGGTGCTGAATTCTTTTCCAGATTAATAGCCTCAATATAGAGGTCGGTCATTGCTTGCTTGTACTTGTCATCTTTGGTGTTGATGTAAATTCTATAGTAAAGGTCAGCCGCAGTCTTATAAGTTTGAGAAGAATACTTATGGGCTCGAACAATTGAGTCTATTTCCTTTGCAGACTCTTCATAATTCTTTTTTACATTGATATTTGAAGCAATCAGGTAAAACTTAGCATTCGTATTGAACGGATTTAGGAAAGTAGCTTTCCTCAGCAATGATTGAGCCTTTACATCTTCATGCTTGCGATAGGCGGAAACACCTTTATTCGCCAGGAACTCCGCGGACAGGAACCCAACAGAAAACAACATAAAAACAATAGCTAAACCTAGGGATAAGACTTTGATTCTAATGTTAATTGGTCGAATGACTGTAACGTAACTGGTTGCGAACCCCAAAATTATTGCCAGCAGCACCCATACCGAAACGCTTACAGGATTAAACATTGCCGCAACCAACAATCCCACTAAGCCAGAGATTGCCCAAAGCGCAGAATCTCTTTTGTAGAATGACTCTTTCCAAACAACAAAGAATGCAATCATAACAAGCGCAGCGAAGGCCAATAAAGCAGGGATCCCAACTGTAGCGGTGGTATTTAAAACTATGTTATGGGCATCGTCAAATCTTTCGTTGCTAGTGATTTTTGGATTTGCTAATAGCTGAAAGGAAATAAAGAAATTCGAAGGCCCAGTTCCAAGGAGTGGATTATCTTTTGTAATTTGCCATGCATCATTCCAAAGCACGTACCTAGCCTGAGTAGTGTATTGAGCATTAGCTGATGAACCACCGATATTATCTGTTCTGGTAGTGCCAAAAAAAGCGAAATAAAACACTGCAGAAACAACAATCATAACTAAAGAGCCTACCCAGAAAACTTTTGAATATTTCCTGAACAGAGCGATGCCCAACAGAACACCCAAGGCAATCGCCAATCCCAACACTCCGCCTCTACTACCAGATAAGATTATTCCCCAAATAATGACTATTGAGGCAACTGCCAAATAATACTTGGTCCATTTAGATTGAACATTATTCCACAATACTAGAACTCCTGGTATAACAGCGACCAAGAACATGGCATAAAAATTTTGATTTCCAATGAAGCTAGGAATTATCTGTCTAGCAGATTCAGTATTACTGTAATAGGCAAAGTCGAAGAACTGGAAAATTCCCAATACTGAAATAGCAAATGCATCAAAGAATAACACTCTCAGCAAAGCCAGGCGACGTTTCTCATCTCCTTTAATAGCATTCCATACCAAAACAATTAGAGCAGCCCAAGAAAGTATGAAAAACAAAGAACCAGAATATCTTCCGTAAATACCAACCAAGCTATTGCCTACATCTAAAGAAAAAGCTGTAGATAAAATGTGTAGTAAAACTATTCCCGATAAAGCTACTAAAGCGCCTTTATGAATATGGATCTCTTTACGAACCAGTAATATTAGTATTCCGATTCCTGACAAGAATAAAGTTAATGGGTATTTAACTGTCTCATACCCTTCCGGGAGTAGCGGCAAGAAAATCAAAGGAACTATTAAAGCAATCAAAAAAACAATACTAAATGAATTATCCTCGCGAAATGGTATGTGAATCATATAAAAATATTAATCTCTATTACAGTCTAAATTAGAGCCACCTATTAGTAAAGTAAAAATAAAACCCCTGCCGAAAGGCAGAGGTTTTATAATATCTGTTAGCTTAAAGAATACCAGCTTGAGATAGAGTGTGAGTTCCAGCGGTAAGACCACCAGTAGCAGCACCCAAACAGAATACAACTTGGTAAGAGCTACTAGCTGTAGAAGTATACGCGTAAGTAGCTGCTCCACAACCGCCATCAACTGGTGATGGGAATGTAGGAATAGCACCCATGTATGCAGGTGCAAGACCAGCAGTGTAACCAGCTGTGCCCGGGTAACCATTAGTGCCACCAACAGCAGCATCATAGTAAAGTTCCAAAGCAGTAGCGATCTGACGTACATCAGCGAGACGCTTAGCATCACGTGATTTCTGACGAGCAGAGTTCAGTGCCAAGAGTACCACCGAGGCCAATAAACCGATGATAGCAATAACTACCAAAAGTTCGATCAAGGTAAATCCTTTTTGATTTTGTTTCAATTTTTTCACCACCCTTCTCTTTTTTGGGTAAGAATAAACAGCCATTGGCCGCTCATCTATATTAAAAGGTCTGCCTATATTATATCATAATAGAAGACAGACCTAATGTTTTGGCAATATAGTTTATACACAGGGGGTTAAACCGCACTTGCTAGGTTGTATATCGGAAGCAAAACGCCGGCTACCAAAATACCAACTCCCAAACCAAGAATCAACATGATAATCGGTTCTAGCAAACTTGAAAGCATTCCAACTTTAGCATCAACTTCTTTTTCGTAGAAAGTGGCTAGCTTAAGTAAAATGGTGTCGAGCTGAGCAGTTTGCTCACCTACTTTAACCATCTGAGTAACTAGAGGCGGGAATTGCTTGTATTTAGCTAAAGACTCTCCGACTGATTTACCATTGGTAACTTGCATCGCAACATCCAAAAGGATATCTCTATATATAACGTTATTAATAATTTCTGAAATAATTCTCAAAGCTTGAATTATTGGAATTCCACCAGCTACTAAAGTCGCTAGGTTTCTAGCGAATCGTGCCAAGTAAATCTTTTCCAAAATCTGACCGATAACTGGTAAGTTCATTTTAAGCTTATCCCATGCATACCTTCCAGCACGAGTATGGGCATAATATCTTGCAGCAACAGCAAGGCCAACCAAAGCCAAAATAACTACCCACCAAAATACTTGGAAGAAATCTGTAAACTGTATCAGAATTTTAGAAACGAAAGGCAGTTCAGCATTTTGCTCTTTCAAAACAGCAACCAGGTTAGGCAGAACAAATTTAAACATCAAGATTCCCACCAACACCAAAGCAGACAGCACAAAAGTTGGGTAAGTCATCGCACTCTTTACACGAGAACGTAAATCGTAATCTTTTTCTAACTGGTCAGCCAAGTATGATAGCGATTCAGATACTTTTCCTGAGGCTTCACCCGAACGAACCAAGCTAACATAAATATTTCCAAAGATGCGAGGGTGTCTTGCTAACGCCGATGACAAGCTATCTCCGCTTTCTACCGATTGCACCAAGCTCTTCGTAACGTTAACCAAGCCTTTATTGGAAACTTGGCTTTCTAAAATACGAAGCGATTGCACAATTGGAACTCGCGCACCAACTAAAGTAGAAAACTGTCTAGAAAATAGTACTAAATCTTTATATCCAACTCTATTAGAAAAATTCTGAAGGCCATCTAACCAGCTAACTTTTTGCTCCTTTAAAGAGATAATGATCAAACCATTATCTGTTAGTAGCTGTTCAGCCTTGCTTTGGCTAGCAGCTGTGACCGTACCCTTCTTAAAGTCACCTGCTTTATTTCGCGCTTGATATAAAAACTTCATAAATTAGTGCTGATATTACGTTGCAAGCAATGAAGAGAAGTATTCTGGATCCAAAACATAGTTTCGGGCGACTTCCATATCTACCAACCCTTGCTTAACTAGACTGGCAAGGCTCTTATCTAGAGGGATCATACCGCTATCCATGCTAGTGTGGATGATATTATTTATTTCATAAATCTTATTATCTCGAATAACGTTTCTGACTGCATGGTTAACAACTAAAATTTCAGCAGATGGAATTCTGCCACCGCCAACTTTAGGCAATAAACGCAAACTAACAACTCCCAGTAAAGTATTGGCTAACTGTGAACGAATCTGGCCTTGTTGGTCCCCTGGGAACACATCAACAATACGATCAACGCTCTGTGCTGCATCGTTAGTGTGCATAGTAGCGAAAATAAGGTGACCTGTTTCTGCCAAGGTTAAAGTAGCAGCGATAGATTCTTTATCACGCATTTCACCAACAAGTACAACGTTGATATCTTCACGCAAAGCTGCTTTAAGTGCTAGGGCAAAATCCGGAGTATCTCCACCTACTTCACGTTGAGAAATAAAAGACTGGCGATGAGTAAACAAAAATTCAACTGGGTCTTCAATAGTTAAAATGTGTTCTGCGCGAGTCAGGTTAATCTCGTTAATCATAGAAGCCAATGCAGTAGATTTTCCATGCCCAGTTGGACCTACAACTAGAACTAAGCCCTGGCGATTCTGAGTAAACTGCTTTAACATTGGGGGCAAGCTAAGTTCTTCTAAAGTCTTAATCTGAGTTGGGATAAGACGAAAAGCGATATTTAATACCCCTTGCGCTTGGTAAATGTTTACGCGAAAACGAGCGTTATCTTTGTAGGAATATGAAAAGTCTATGTGCAGCTGCTTTGCTAGCAAATCTTTTTGCGGCTGGGTAAGCATTACACCTACTAAATCTGTAATTGCATCTGCACTTAGCACCTGATAGTCTTCCAAACGATTAATCGCACTATCAATTCTCAAAATCGGTGGCTCGCCGACAGTTAAGTGAAGGTCAGATGCATTTCGCTCTAACGTAACAGCTAATAACTTATTTAGTTCTAACTCACTTGCTTTGTACATATTTTTGTATTTGTTTCTACTTAATAACGATGACTTGTTCCAAGGCTAGAAGTAAATCTCGTGGCCTAGTCAGTCCTCTATTAATGTGAACCGATGCTCCTGACTCCATAATAGCATCTAAATGGTCTTCTCGCATAGTCATACTCATTGTTATCACTGGTAAATCAGGGAATTCTTGCTTTAAACTCTTCACCAGCTGAATACCTGTAGTTATGTCCCTGGAAGGGTTCACTATCACAACATCGGGGTTAGATTCCTGAGCCATGACATGCATAGTTTTAAGATCATCAACTGGTACAACATTAACGTTAACATCCGAAAGCTGATTAGAATAAAAAGACCGATCCTCAGCCTCTGGCTCTACTAGCAAAACAGTTATGCCGTTTAGCGCCTCAAATGGTTGGCTTCTTAATGTATGATGATGTTGAACGATGTAATTCATCTCTTTAAATTTATAATTTATTCAGTCGTGACACGAATAATCTCATCCATAGTTGTCTCGCCTCGTAAAACTTTAACTATTCCGTCTTGCTTCATTGTGATCATTCCATACTTTACGGTTAACTCATAGATTTCATGAGCAGGTTTCTTGGCAAAAAGAATTTCTTGAAATTCATTCATCATAGGCATTACTTCGAAAATACCCATACGTCCCTTATAGCCAATATCACCACACTCTTTACAACCTACTGCTTCAAAAGCTTTGTAATTTTTAAGGTCGATCTTATCTAAATAATCTTTCGGGACAGTTTTCATGGCGATATCGATTTCTTTTTTTACCAAATCCGTAAGAGTAGTCGGCTTTTTACAAGTTTCGCAAAGCTTACGAACTAAACGCTGAGCCATAATTAAGTTCACAGAAGCTGAGAGCAAAAATTGTTCAATCCCCATGTTAGCCAAACGCGGGATAGCGCCCACAGCGTTGTTAGTGTGAAGAGTTGAGAATACTAAGTGACCAGTCAAAGCGGCGTGAATAGCCAACTCAGCGGTTTCTTCATCACGAATTTCTCCCACCATTACAATGTTAGGATCCTGACGTAAAATACTACGCAAACCGGATGCAAAAGTTAATCCAATATCAGGATTAATCTGACTCTGGTTCACACCTTCCATGAAATATTCAACCGGGTCTTCCAACGTTACAATGTTTACATCACTGCTATTACGCAAAGACAAGATAGAATACAAAGTTGTGGATTTACCAGATCCTGTTGGACCCGTAATCAGGAATACACCGTGAGTTTTTTTGATGTTTTCCATTACCCACTCTAATCCTTTGCCACGCAAACCAAGCTGATCCAAAGTCGGTACAGAAGTAGTTTTATCTAAAATACGCATAACAATCTTTTCGCCATGCATCAATGGTAAAGTAGACACACGAAGGTCAACCGAATTACTACCAAACTCAGCATGAAAACGACCATCTTGAGGCAAGCGCTGTTCTTCAATCTTCAGGTTAGACAAAATCTTAATACGAGATACGATGGCATTAAGAACATTTCTCGGTAGTCGCAAACTCGTATGCAAAATGCCATCTATGCGGTAGCGCACTCGGACATCGTTTTCAGATGGTTCAATGTGGATGTCAGAAGCACTCGCTTCAATCGCGTTAGATAGAATAACGTCTACGATCTTAATGATTGGCGCATCTTCAGCCGCTGCTTCATCGGCAGTTTTCTTTAGTTCGTCTCGGACATCATAGTTAGCAGCTTGTTCTACTTCTTCTGTCTTCTGAATATCTTCTAAGGCTGCACCAACTACGACTGAAAGATTTTTTGAACCCTTCAAAGCAGTCCCAATAGATGAATGAGAACCTAAGTAAATATGAATTTGATAGTTAGCCTTTTGACCCAAAAATTCCAAAGCTTCTAAAGCTTGGATATGGCTAGGATCTTCTAAAGCCACTTTCAAATCTGTCCCTTTCAATTCGTAAGGAATCATTCGGTAGAAGGTGCGGGACTCTTCCGGGATTATTGCTAAAACTTGTTGAGAGATGTTAACGTTTCGCAAATCAACATAAGGCAAGTTTAAAAAAGCCGCTCTAGCTTTAGCGACATCTTCTTCATCCAATATTTTCTGATCAAGAACTAAATCAGTCACTTCCTGAGGACTTGCTTGATCTCCTTTACCGCCGTATTTAGCCGCTAATTTTTGAATCATTTTCTCGAACCTGTCTTCATTGATGAATCCATGTTCTAGTAAAAATTGGCTAAAGTTAGAAGAAGGCGTCTTTGTAACGCTTTTGTTTTCCATTGGCTACTGACTAATTATTTCGTTTAACTGCAAACCTATATCAGATTGAAGAGTGACTGGGTACTGGAATTGACGACCAGTTTCATTAAATTTATTTACATCATCAAAATCCAAATTGTTCCCGTGCGGAAGAATGATAGCTTTTGTTTCTTGAGTCGCTGGCACTTCTGCAACAGGGCTACCAAAAGTCATGTATGCAAAGACTCCCGCTCCTGCTAAAGCGACAACAATTACTATTAAAATTATGGTTTGTTTAATTTTCATTATTCAGTGATTTTTCCATCTAATTTTTCATACGCGTAAGCTTTGACTGTGATTCTAAACTTCGTTAAAGGCTCTCCGCCAATAACTTCTACAGAATCAATATCCAAAACACGGCCGCTTGTTTCTATTAATTGAAGCAGGTTCTTAAATTGTTCCATAGTTCCAGTGACAGAAGTTGTCAGTGTGACTGCGTGTAATTGACGGCCAGGCTGGTATGGATTTTCTAATAGTTGTTTTTCCCCTGCTGCAATTGCTTTTGAAGTATCATCAGCACTGATAAGAGTTAAAGTCATACCAGAAGAACGAACATAGTTATCTAGGAGTACATATACCTTGCTAACGCGTCCGGTAAGAGGTAAAGCCTCATCTACCTTAGCTACTTCGTCAGAGGCAGCACGCAAATCATCAACAAGTCTATTTAATTCTTGCTTATCATTCTTAATTCCTGCTAACTGAGTCTGGGCAGCCTTAAGGTTGCTGCGTTGCTCGGCAGATGTTGAAAGCTTAGGACGTAGGATGAACCAAGAGAACAAAACCAATACAATAATTAAGAGTATAGATTGCACTATTGGGCTACCAAAATCCTTGCTGTGAGTTTCAGTTGTATTTTGAGGTTGAGGTGTTGTTAAAGGCATATAATTACATTCTTCCCTTAATGTATTCAGGATTAAAGTTCAATTGCAAACGCAAAAGAATCTCAATTGAAGCTTCTTTTTGAACTGTATCAATTCCTAAAATGCGCACATTGCTAAACTGTTGATTATATTCAGGCAAATCAAAGATCTGCATATATTTTTCTACATCAGGGTAGGTAGCTAGACTGACAGCCAGGTTTAGCTTGCCATCTTTGGTTGCTTCTATATCTGTATATTGAGCTGATCTTAAGGTTACTCTAGCCAATTCAGGAAGTAGATAAGACCAATATACATGTTCGCTAATTAAAGTTTCTAATTCAATGATTTGTTCTTGGCGAGTTACCAACTCATTACGATCAGTATTAGCCAAAGCTTCAGACTGCAAAGTTTGAACTTGTTGCTTTACACTAGCTAAGGTTTTTTCAGTGCTCCAGCCGTAAATATATAAAAAGGCATAGCCAATTACTGCCACAATTAGCAAAACCAAAAGGACCCGGGAAACGATAGTAGCTATATAGCCACCACTGGATTCCCCGCTAACTGCATCGCTATGTAATAAGTTTATTTCAGACATCTATTTTTATTTGATTCTTTTATTTGGTTTCTATGTCTCTTCTCGGATCGCTAACCCAACCGCTATTGTGAGGTGGAGGGCATATCTAGAAATTATCGGCTTAACTGCGTCATCATAATTCACTTGGGCTAAGCTATTTCCTAGTACAGTCTTTACTGAAAGTTCATTTTGGAAATATTCTAGAATTCCTGGAAGTTGAGCGCCGCCACCAACTAATACTATTCTATCAGTATTTACATTGTTAGCGCTGTATATTCCGATGATCTGAGCGACTTCTGTTTTGATAACACTCAACACAGGTTTTACAGCTTCAGGAAGAAAGTCAGTGCCTTGCAATCCGAAGTCTCTTTTGAACTGTTCTGCTCTTGGCACACTTAGATTCAAGGCTTGCGCAATTCGATCTGTAATTGTATCTCCACCAATGCTTAGGTTGCGTGTCAGTTGCAAAGTTCCGTGGCGTACAAAGTTTAACCCAGTGACTTTTGCTCCTATGTCTATTATAACATCATTTTTTTCTTTATCTACAACTAACGAGCGAATTAGAGACAAAGCTTCAATCTCAATAATCTCTAAGTTCAATCCTGCCAACTGAAACAGCTTAATATAGATATCTCTAATCTGATTAGGTACTGCAATTAACAGAACTTTCAAACTTGCTCCATCATCATTTTCAGAAATGATAGTCCAAGATAAAGTGACTTCAGAAAAGGGCAGAGGGACATATTTTTTTGCCTCAAACTGCATAGCAGATTCCATTTCTTTGTCGCCCATCTTCGGCATATCAATAACAGAAGTAAATACTGCGGAATTAGGCAAACTCATGATACAATTCTTTGTAGTCACATGAGCCTTTTCCATTAGATTCTTCAGTAAATCGGCTAACTTATGAACTTCTTCATCTGTCGTTTGAGATGAAATAGGATCACCAATATCTACCATGCCATAAGTAGTTAGACGAAGGCTATCGCCACGGTCTACCTGAACAATCTTGATGGAAGATGATCCGATATCTACCCCTAACATGGAATTTTTTTGTCCGAAAAACATTCTGTATTATATTTGTTTGAGATTGCTTGAAAAGCTGATTTTTATTTCAAAACTGTCGAAATTTACTTTTTAAGAATACTATATTAGGTCACTATTGTCAAAATTAAAGGGATTTGTTACAATACGAAAAGTCACTACAAAAAGATAATTTTTTAGGGCGATTAGCTCAGATGGTTAGAGCGCGTCACTGATAATGACGAGGTCTCAGGTTCGATTCCTGAATCGCCCACCATTTATACCCCTATTATAAAAAGGGTAGCAAAACAAAACTATGAGATATTTCCTAGGTCCGCTAGTAATCGTTCTCGGGATAGCTATAATGAAGTATTCATTCTGGATAACTCGACAGACAGGTAAAATTGATTTTGCCGAAAAGTATTTAGCATCTCCTCTATCGGGAACATACACCTGGTGGAAACTCGTCGGACTAGCCTTCATCATTTTGGCGGCTCTCTGGATGGGTGGATTCCTAGATTTCGGACCGGCCACGACAACACCCGGAGTTTAGTGTATAATATCTAAAGTAAATGAGAGGGGCCCTTAGCTCATCTGGTAGAGCGCCTGCTTTGCAAGCAGGAGGTGACCGGTTCGATCCCGGTAGGGTCCACCAATAAAAAATACAGCCATCTGGCTGTATTTTTTATTTTTAAACGATGATCAACAATGAAGTTTTAAACCATCAGCATAAATGCCGCGAGCATAGCTACGAATGCAGTATTAGCAACTAAGCCAACGTGCTGAACATGACGACGAATAGCAATCGCTATTATCAAACATAGTATCAAAGATCCAAGGACTGCAAGAATCACATTCTGTTCCCATTCTTTTGGATTGATAACTTTTCCTAGAACACTAATTGAAGCCCCTTCAACGTTACCACTTTCCAAAGTAGGATTTAACGATGATGAGAATTGACTAACTTCCGATTTAGCAAAGTTGCCATTTATATCGAAAGCATAGACCAACAAATTGATGTTTGAATTTAAACTAGCCAACGGGATGTATCCGTACCATTCATTATTTCCAGCTGGGTCTAACATGATGCTGCTAGTACCGTAGTTTGCAAGCAACTTAGTAGCTTCACTTGAAGCCGTCACATTAATATAAATTTGATTACCTTGTAATGATGTCTCAGTAGACTTAATTTCTACTGGTTGCTGCCCTACTGGCGTTGAAGGCAGAGCAGATTGTTGCTCTATTGCTACTGGAGCTGAAGGTGCTACAGTCGCATTATTTTGCGGAGCGGCAGCCTGCTGCTGAGCAACTGGTTGTTGCTGGGCTGGTGCTGGGGCAACCTGTGCCGGAGTTACTTGCGCCGGAGCAGGTTGTGGCGCTGCCGGCTGTGCAACAGGAGTCGGAGTTGCTGGCAAAGAAACTTTCTGCGCAATCGGTGTTCCGAACATCTGAACTACAATTGTAGTCTGATGACCATTATACATTCCTTTTGCAATTCCAATTCCAATTTCTTGGAAAGTTTTATTCATAATGTTAGCGCGGTGACCTGGGCTGTTCATCCAAGCTGTTTGCACACTCTCAGCTTCTGTAAAATCAATAGCTAAGTTTTCACCAGCAGTGACATAGCTATACCCAGAAGCTTTAATGAAAGTCCAAGGAGTATCACCAGAGGGAGTGTTGTGAGAAAAATATTGCTTAGCTAGCATGTCGTTTGCTTTTGCTTGAGCCGCACTAGCCAGTTGGCTGTTAGCAGTCAAAGTCCCTAGACCTGCTTCTGACCTAGCTTGGTTAGCTAAGCTAATTACTGTACTCGAAGTAATTGCCGAAGCTTCTACATTAACAATTGGCCCAACAGCTACCAAAGATACTGCCGCAATCTTAACTGTTAACAACAGAAGAGAAAGCAAAGCTAGCATTCTATGACTAAGAATGTGGGGATGATAGTTGTTTCGAGGGTGAGGAATTATATGATCATGTGCAGATACAAAAAACTTTCGAAAAGTTGGAAATTCCAAAGATCGAAAATTAGATCCATATGAAAATACGGCTGAGACTGATTGCATTGATTTTTGTTTTTTTATTTGTGGCTTAACCAATTATTTTGTTGGTTTAGTAAGCCTATTCAATTGTGTTTTTGTTTCGAAGTGCCAAATAAGACACGTGACTAACTTCTATTGGTATTATAGCATAGATAAACGAAAAAATCAAGGGCAGGGATCGGTAAAATCCCTGCCTTAATCACGCCATTAATCTCACAAAAGAATTTCCTATCTTTCCAAAGTAATTTCTCCGTAGTACGTTGGATCGTAAGAGTAAAGCGAGCAATTCTCTGCAGGATCTATCCGCAAACCAGTGATGATGCCATTCCATTTGGGGTTCCCAGCCATCCAAACATGCGTTCTTTGAGCACCGTAGCTAGCAAAGTAGGCAACAGATTTATCTTCTGACCAACCTGTGCTTGAGTTAGTAGTGAAATAAACTTTACCAACGCCAGTGCTGCACATGTTATGAAGGTCTAAGTAAACTTGGCGGAACTGATTAGCTTCGCCAGCAATACTACTACTGCAGGGTTTAGACCTACTGCAATTTGTTAGTCCCCCACGGCGAATATATGGATCATTCCCCGCATCTACATACAAAGCGCCATTCCCAACTCCCCATGACTGTAAATTGAACAGATCCCACAGTTCTCGACTATTTGCCGATGTGCCTGTGTTTGCGAATGTCCATCTGTAACCTCCAGTCAAGAATGGAATTGGATTATGTGTTCGCCCACTGACTTGAAAGCTGTCATCCCGCTGATTCAACTGACCTGAAACAGGATAGTATGGTTCAGGATTTCCATCATCACGATCGATTTGGAAATGCAGATGCGCTCCCGTAGAATTACCACTGCACTTATTACGCTTTGGATCACCTCCGGTTTTCCCAATGAGCACACCAGCGGAAACATAATGACCTACTTCCACAGGAGTGTTATTTGAATACACGCGCGCACTTAAATGCGCGTAAGTATAAAAAACGTTCTCACTAGGATTCCATGGGTTTTGACCACGAATAACCAGTAGTCCACCCCAAGACTCGTCACATCGACTGATTACGACTTGCCCCCAAGCCACCGAATACAAGTTAGTGCCCGAGGCCACAGGGATATCTACGCCAGGATGCTTACCACAGCCTTCACCAATGCACCCCGAAGCAGCACCGTTGTCTTGATTATCGCGATATAGAGTTCCGCCCGCATAACCGAATGAACCAGTGCTAATGGCGCCATCGTAAGTGCCATTATAATCTCGAAGTCCTGATAACGGCTTAGCCATTCCAGTCGGTTCCAAGCTGAAACCTAGCGCAGTAAATACGCCTACACCTAAAACACCCACAAGCAGAATTGCTTGCACAATTTTCTTTTTCATTAATTTTTCCTCCGTATATTTTCTTAACTATTTTCAAGTTAAGAGTTTACTTTAACAGTTCTTACATAAAGCCACGGTCAAGAAAAACCCAAACTAAAATAAAATCACACAAACAAAAAAACACCCTTACCTTCTTTAGAAGGGTGTGGGTGTTTTTTGGAATGGCTATTTACAAGAACTTAGAATAAGAAGTATTGGACTCCCCATACAGCCATAGCAGCTACATACCCTGCTAAGGCTGGGAAGAAAGCTAGCTTAAAGTAGTTACCAAAGTTTAGTTCTTTTAACATACCCATTGCAACTACTCCAGCAGCAGATCCAATCACTAACAAAGATCCACCAGTACCAACAGCAAGAGCTAATAGTACCCACAGAGATTCATTAGGAGTGTCCAAAATTTGAATCGCAATAGCAGTTAGAGGTACGTTGTCTAAAATAGCTGACAAGAATCCCAAAGAAATGTTTCCACCAATTAACGCCGACTCAGTTGGAGCACTTCCATAGACCAAAGAAGCCAATTTTTGCAATACGCCCATGGTGTGAAGAGCTGCAACAGCAAGTAAAATCCCAATAAAGAATTTTAAAGATGCAATATCTGTTTTCTTAATCAAGTCTTCAATAGAAGCAGTTAAATGAGTCTGACGAGGAACGTACCGTTTTAACAAATCGATAGCAAGCCATACTATACCCAACCCTAACAAAAGCCCCATATATGGTGGCAAGCTGAATGCACTCATAACCAACGGCAAAAGGAACGAAGCAAAAACAGTAGCGATGACGATCTTTTCTGATCTAGACCATTTTGTTACTAGCTCAGTATTTGTGTCTAAGGTATCTTTGTCTAACTTGCGGTACATCAAAGCTGTAGCCACTGCCCAAAGCGCTAGAGATGGCAAAATACCTTGTAAAATAATTTGAGCTGCAGAAAACTTTTGTGCAAACCAAAGCATTACCGTTGTTACGTCACCGATAGGTGAGAAAGCACCACCAGCATTTGCGGAGATAACAATTGAAGCACCCATCAATAGCAAATTGCGGCCTTTGAAGAACTGGCGAGCAATTTGAATCATAATAATTGTTGTGGTCAAGTTGTCGATTATTGCAGAGAGACAAAAAGCAATTAAAGCTAGTAAGATAAACTGTTTTTTATCATCTAACTTTAAGGCGTAAAGCTTGCCACGAAGAACATCGAAGAAGCGGTAGTGGGCTAAAATTTCCACCAAAGACATTGCCGCTAACAAGAAGATTACGATAGCGAATACGTCTGCGCCAGCGTGTATCAACTCATCACTCAAGTGCTCAGCATGAGAAATTGATGCAAGCAACCACAGAACTCCTCCAGCAGCCAAAGCCACTGCCGATTTATTTAGATGCAACTTATGTTCTAACGCAATTCCTACGTAAGCCAACACGAATATAATCGAAGCGACTATCTGAACTAGATCCATATTATGTTTTATTAATTATCACGGACTTTCATTTTCTCAAAAAACATTAGCAGTGTCAATACATATAAAAAAACACCCTTTCGGGTGTTTAATCTGAAGACTTTATTTTAACCTGGAAAGGTACTTCGTGCACAAACTCAAATTTCTTTTCACTTTTCTCTTTAACACTAACTCTGAAAAGATATTCTCCTTCACCTATCAAGGTGATACCTTGAATCTTTAAGTTAATTCTTGCTCTTTTAGATTTATCAGTAAAGTTAACGGGCGCCTCTATCATACTAAGACTATCCATATTAGGGCTTAATAGCTCAACTTTTTGATCGTAGGCCAAGATACCGCCTTCGCGCTTCCATAATGTGACTAAGTCAAAGTTAAATCCTAAGTTAATTGGTTCCTTAGTTTTTTGAACAGATGCTGGCACCTGAACTTCTAGCTCCTCAATAATATTGAAAAGAGATACTGTGTTACTAGTCTGATCTATACTACTGTTACTACAAAGGACTGACCATATATGTTTTATATTTTTCATAAATTAAATGATTATTTTAATAAGTTTTTATCTTGCGATAGTATGATAAACAAAGTTTTGGTGGTTTTGCGCAATACTATCATTAGCCCATGCGACTGTCTTACTAATTGATTTATTTCTAGTGTTATTTATAACTTTAATATTTTCTAAAAAGCTAAACTTTGGAGGTATTAATTCAGTATTGAACTCATCCGCTATTTTTTTTAAGAAAGAAAGACTGGGAAGTGTTCTACCACTTTCTATCCGAGCGATACTGGGCTGTCGTGTCCCAAGCTTAACAGCAAGTTGCTCTTGCGTTAGCCCATTGTATAAACGTAACTCAATAATAGACTGGCTTATTTCAAATCGTAAATCTTTCCGTTCATATTCTTTTCTAAAATCACGATTACTAAATAGTTTTCTTTCAAAATCTTTAAAGTTCATAAAATATTAATTAAATGCTAGCTGCTTGTTTAACAATTTCAATCTAAGTAGTGCTGTTTTAAGTTCTCGAGATTGAATCTTCTGCGTCTTCTTAATGAATGAGTGCAATAAGTACAAAACATCCCCTTTGATGAAACAAAGAATCCTATAAGTTTTATCAGGCATATTAATCTTTAACTCATGTAATTTACTGCCTTTCAATTTTTTGAAAAACTTCACACGATGGAGGATATTTACCGTTGAATTATTACATCGGTTTAATATCGCATAAAAATATTTCTGCTCTTGTGGACTCAAGTTTTCAATCAAGTCTGCAACTGGAGCATTTCCCGAGTCAGTTTTGTAAAAATACACAGTCATTTGTTTGTTTTCTGAATATAACAATTTTGTTATATTTATAATATAGCTTTTACGTCTTGATGTCAAGCAGTTTTATTTCCTTTAAATAAAACAAAAAAAACCGCCTCTTGAGCGATTTTTAAAATTCTAATATTTATCTTTAACAACTATATAGTGACTGAAATGTTTTCCACCAACTACGCGTCTTTTATCAGTTATAAACAGTGCAATTTTCATCGAAATGAAAATTGACGACCATCAGAATGACATGACCGAAACTTCGAAAAGTTTTGGAGATGTGATTATCCTTAGAAAGGAGGTGATCCATCGACAGCTTCCGCTACCGATGCCTTGTTAC
>CAZLNP010000009.1:0-25898 GCA_964561085.1 uncultured Candidatus Saccharibacteria bacterium | reverse complement strand
AGCGTCCGCCTGTCACGCGGAAGGTCGCGGGTTCGAGTCCCGTTCAGTCCGCCACGAAATATATAAAAATAGACTCCTCTAGAGGGGGTCTGTTTTTTTATCTGAATATAAAGGATATCCCCAGATATATTGTTGCCAATAAAAATAGGCTTTGATACTATATAAACAGCCGAAAGGCTAACATAAGTTATATTCCAAAGCATGGCTTCTAGAGGGCCATGCTTTTGGTTTTGTAGAGCTAGTGTCGCTCTGGTATACTGAATATATGACTACATTTTTATACATAATTATTGTTCTACTAGTGGCCGGGTTTGGCGTCCTTTTGTATATGATTTTCTCCCTAAAGAAAGCTGCTGAAAAACCTGCCGATGAAAGCGAGTCTCTGAAGGTAATGATGGAATGGATGCGCGATATTAAGACAGGAACTGAAGCAACTAAAGACTCCATGGAGAAGTCTATTTCTGCGACCAATAAAGACATTAACGAGCGTTTAGATAATGCTGCCAAGGTCATCGGTTTACTTCAAGGCAAGCTTGGAGAGATGTCTCAAATTGGTCCAGACATACGCCGTCTATCTGAAGTCTTAGCTAGTCCGAAAGCGCGCGGTAACTTTGGTGAAGAAATGCTAGAGAATATGCTTTCTCAAGTTTTAAACAAGAACTCATACAAAAGTCAGTACAAATTTAAAAATGGTGAAGTGGTAGATATGGCTGTGTTTGTTGGCGAAAAAATTCTAGCTATAGACAGCAAGTTCTCCATGGAAAACTTCCGTCTATATAAGGAAGCGAATGAAGACGATGCGGCGGAAAACTTAAAGAAAGCTTTTCTGCGCGACACCCGCAAACGTATTGATGAAATTCACAAGAAATACATTCTCCCTCAGGAGAACACTTTTGACTTTGCCCTAATGTACATTCCAAGCGAAGGTGTGTTCCATGAAGCTTTGGAAGATATGGCAACCGTTGAATACGCACGCAACAAAAAAGTGTACATGGTTAGCCCAAACACACTGTATCATCATCTTCAAATTATTTTGATTGCACTTCGTGGCCAACAAGTTAATGAAGTGGCAGAAAAGTTGCTTCACATGGTTTCTGGTATACAACAAGAGTCAGATAAGTTCGGTAAAAACCTGGGCGTGCTTAACAATCACATTAAGAACGCCGGCAACACCATGGGAACTGTCACCAACGACTTTGCAAAATTGCAGTCCAGCATTTCCAATGCCGCTACTTTGCAAATGGAACAAGCAGAGGTGACTGAACTCGCAGCTGAAGAAGTTAAAAACTTAATTGAATAGTATGATCAAAGAAGGACGCGAACCTTACATGAAGGGTGATGAAATCAAAGGCGATGGAAGATTTTCAGATGTGCATGAAATTGGAAACAATCCAAACTATGTTGCAAAAGAAGTTAATCTTTCTTTTGAAAACGCCATAGAATACAAAGAAAGACTAGAGCGTTTTGAGAAAAATTATAAATTTTTCAAAGAAAAGTTTGCAAGTTATATTCCTGATTTTCAACTTGTTTATGGCGCTGGGCAAATAGGATACAACTCAAAAGCCAAAATTCCTTTGATTCTGATGGAAAAAGTTCATGAAGCTGAAAGGATTGAATCCAAGGATGTTAATGAATATTTAAATGAGTTAGATGAGTTCTTAGAACACGTAATTAATATATATTTAGAAACTTATAATAATGGGGAAGGATGGTACGGGAATGAAGGTTTCACGCCAGATATAGTTAAACCAAGTAACTATGTATACGGCAAAACAAATAATGACGAAGATCCTAAACTATACTTTGTTGATTTATACCCTTCATTTTACAAAAGTAAAGGTCAGTTTAAAGATGCTATTAGTGCAATAATTAAGAGCGCCAATTTCAATAAAGGAAGAAGGATTAATAATGAAAATTATCAAATAAGTGATGAGGAAATATCGAATGGGTTATTTCCCAAAACAATCGAAGCAATTAAAAAATTAGAAGAACTACCATAATATGTCCATAAGAAACCCAGATCAACGCGTAGGAATATTCGTTGATGTCCAAAATTTATATTACTCAGCGCGCAACATTTATCAAGCGCGCGTAAACTTTAACGAAGTTTTAAACGAGGCTCTTGGCAACAGAAAACTAATCCGTGCCATTGCCTATGTTGTTAAAGCAGATATGCCGGAAGAGCAGAATTTTTTTGATGCATTAGAAAAAGCTGGCTTCGAAGTAAAAGCCAAAGATTTACAAACATTTGCTGGTGGTAGTCAAAAAGGTGATTGGGATGTCGGCATTGCAATGGACATCATCAAGCAGATGAACAAGTTAGACGTTGTAGTGCTAGCAAGCGGCGACGGTGACTTTGCGCCTCTCTTAGAATACTTGCAAATGACTGGCCAGCTAACTGAAACAGTGGCTTTCGGTAAATCTACATCAAGTAAAATTAAAGAGCTAACAGATAACTTCATCGACCTAGACGAAGACCCACGCCGCTTCTTAATGGCTATTAAAGGTGGTCGAACTGGCAGTCGCTCTAATCCATCACGTACAAATAGTCGCACTGGTTCAGGTCGTGCCTCTGCATCTAAAAAATAATTAGCTGACTTAGAAAGACAAAACCTCAGAATGAAAATTGTTTTAGATACGAATGTAATTATAGATGGGATTAAAGACGACTATTCTTATGAAAAGCAGATTATTGATGCAGTGCGGGCAGGGGAGATAGAAGCTTACGCTAATCATCAGACAGTTCAAGAGAATAAATTGATAATGCGTCGCTTAATCGAAAATCCTGAGTACGAGAACGAGATTAACGATTTGATGTCGCAGATTAATATGGTTGTGAACCGCCATCAAATTAATATTGTGCGCGATCCAGAAGATAATAAAATTCTAGAGAGTGCGGTGGAAGCTGGCGCGGAATACTTAGTGACCCGAGACAATGATTTGCTTTCACTTGAGAAGTACGAGAACGTGCAAATTGTTAACCCATCACAGTTCTGGGTTCGCTACAAAGATGAAGGCAATGATTTGTGGAAACAGTGGGCAGGATTTTTCTCAGGAAAAGAATAAAAAAGGCGGAACAAATTAATGTTCTGCCCTATAACCTGGAAAAGGTTTAATCTTTCCAAAACTTTGGTTGAATAATGCCTCTTGGTCTGTTTATCATTTTATAGAATTGATACTTTCTTTTCCTCACTTTATCCTTTGGGTCGTAGAAAGATTTTCCTACTGGCCTGCAAGCATTAGCTTGATACAAGAAAGTTAATCTATTTTCTTGACTCCCCATTATATATTCACCAACCCATCGGTCAGTAAAATTTTTTGGAGGATCTGTCACAAGCTCTAAATTAGTCGAAACGAATGGCTTACCAATCGGTTTAACCCAACTCTTTCCATCAATACCACTGACTGTGCAAGTCCAATACTTGTCATCCCCAACTTTTTCTCTTTTGGGGGTAGTCATAGTTCGAATTACCGGAACAGCTTTATGTCCGTCGTGCATACGATTTTCCCCCTAAAAAGTCTAAATTCGTACCGCAAAATTATAGTCCTAATATTACCACATGTCAAAGCTCCTAGAAGGCCTTAATCCCGAACAACTTCAAGCCGTAACCCACGATAATGGGCCGCTTTTGATTGTGGCGGGGGCTGGAACAGGGAAGACTACAGTCATCACCAGGCGAATTGCATGGCTTATAGAGCAAAAAATGGCTCAACCTGAGGAGATTTTGGCTCTAACGTTCACTGATAAAGCCGCAGGAGAAATGGAGGCTAGAGTCGAAGAATACCTTCCTTTGGGTAGCTATGACCTATGGATTTCCACATTCCACAGTTTTTGCGAGCGCATCCTAAAACAGCACGGAATAGACATGGGTCTTTCCAATGACTATCAACTTTTAGATAAAACCAGGCAGTGGGTTTTCATGTTCCGTAATTTTGATAAATTCGAACTCGACTACTACAAACCCCTTGGTAGTCCTAATAAATTTATAGATGCATTATTAGATCATTTTTCAAAGTGCAAAGATGAACTAATCACACCTGAAGATTACATAAACTACGCAGAAGAGTTCCAGCTAAATATTAAGGCTCCTGAACTCCCGATTGATGGCGGGGAAGATGAAGAACGAGAAGTTGAGAAAAAACGAGTTAAAGAGTTGGCTCAAGCCTACGCAACATATCAAAAGCTTTTACTCGACAACGCCTACTTAGATTTTGGTGATCTAATCCATTACTGCATTCAATTATTTAAAAAGCGTCCGAACATTTTAAAATACTATCAAAAGCAATTTAAGTATTTAATGATAGATGAGTTCCAAGACACTAACGTTGCGCAATACGAACTTATCAAACTACTGGCTGGTGCTGAACAAAATGTAGTTGTTGTAGGTGATGATGACCAATCTATTTACAAGTTCCGAGGTGCATCTGTTTCTAATATCCTAAAGCTCAAAGACGACTATCCTGGAATTAAAGACATTACTTTAGTAGATAACTATCGAAGTAATCAGGAAATTTTAGACTTAGCTTACAACTTTATTCAAGCGAATAATCCAAATCGTTTAGAGACCCAACTTAAAATAGATAAACGACTCAAAGGCCATAACACCGAAAAAAGTCACGTTCAAGTCTTAGAAGGTAAAGATTTAAGCGAAGAGTTGAATCTAGTTATAAACACGGCACTAGAATTAAAGCAACAGTTTCCAGAATCAACCTGGGACGATTTTGCTATTCTTACACGCGCCAATGCTGCTGCATCAGAAATTATTCCATTACTAGAAGCCAAACAAGTTCCTTATAGCTTCGTTGCTAACCGTGGGTTATACAAAAAACCGTTAATTGCCGACTTGATAAATTATTTACGTCTTCTTGATAACTACCATGAATCAAGTGCTCTTTACCGCGTCCTCAATTTTCCTAAGTTCCTGCTGGAAGCAATTGATATTGCGCACTTAACACAATTTACAAATCGCAAAACAATTTCGCTTTATGAAGCGATGCATTCCGAAGAAGCTTTGGAAACTGTTTCTGAAGACGCGAAAGCTAAAATTGCGGAGCTACTAAAACTACTCTCGGAACACAGCGCGCTTACAACTGAAAAGTCTGCAGTAGAACTATTTGTGCAGTTAGTTTCCGATTTAGAAATAGATATTTTACTTACACCAGATACTTTAGAGAACGCACAAAATCGAGAAATATTGGAGCAGTTCTACAAGAAAGTAGAAGTGTATTCACAAAACGAAGAAAACCGCACCATGCGCGGCTTTCTTGATTATTTAAAACTAGAGCTTGAAGCGGGTGAAGAAGGTGCTTTAAAATTCGATCCAAATAGCGGTCCAGAAAGCTTAAAAGTAATGACCGTTCATAGCTCTAAAGGATTGGAGTTTAAATTCGTCTTCATCATTAACATGGTAGACCAACGCTTTCCAACTCGAGCTAAGCGAGATGCCATTGCATTGCCTGAACCGCTTATTAAAGACATCCTCCCTGAGGGAGATTTCCATCTTCAAGAAGAGCGTCGTTTGTTCTATGTAGCGATGACTCGTGCGAAAACTCATTTGTATCTATCTTGGGGTCAAGACTATGGCGGTGCAAAAATGAAGAAACCTTCACTTTTCTTAAGCGAAACAAATTTAGTACCTAGTGACTCAGCAAAAAAGGCAACTGGTAAAGTTGTTTTTGACCGTCCCGATAACAAAGGCAAAAAGCGCAAATCAATTTACAAAGATCTGCCAACAAATTTTTCTTTCAGCCAAATTAGCCAATTCCTCAACTGTCCACTAGATTACAAATATCGTTATTACCTAAGGCTACCAATGCCAGGGAATCATCACTTAAGTTTTGGTTCTACCATTCATACTGTTTTGCAAAAATGGATGGAAAACTATCAGCAAAAGCTCTCTGCGCCACAGCAAGATTTGTTTACAAAAGATGTAGCCATAGAGTTTCCGCCAGAGGAATTACTGTTTGAACTTTACGAAAAGGAATGGATAGATGATTGGTATAAAGATAAAACTCAAAAGGAAGAGTATCGCAAGCGGGGTTTGCAGATTTTAAAATCTTTTTATGCTGAAACGTTAGCGAGTAAACCGAAACCTTTATTCATAGAACAACCATTTACTATGAAGCTAGGTGATGAAGGACAGTATCAATTTAATGGGAAAATTGACCGCGCTGATGTTTCGGAAGGCGAAGACGGTGGGCTACAAATCATTGACTACAAAACTTCTGAAAAAGTTCCAAAGAAAACAGATGGCAACGATGTAGATCAGCTAAGGATCTATCAGTGGTCATGCGAAGAGTATTTCAACAAGCCTGTGTCATCTTTGCAGTATTGGTATGTGTTTCCAAATGAGTTCAAAGACATGAAATTGGCTAAACCAGAAGAGATAACAGAATTAAAAGAGAAGTTGCTTTCAACAATTGAAAAGATTCGCGAAGCTGTCCAATTCGATTTATTCGCTGAATTGCATAAAAAATCCAAGCAACACAATTGTAATTACGCAGACTTAAACTAAATTTGATATAATAACTGTATATGCCACATTTTGATTTAATAGAACTAATTAAAGCAGTAGGTTACCTGGGATTATTTGGAATAGTATTCGCTGAAACTGGACTATTGGTAGGCTTTTTCCTTCCTGGTGATAGCCTCTTGTTCACAGCAGGAATCCTTGCCGCTGAAGGGTATTTAGATATCTCACTGTTGCTCATTATTTTAGTTTCAGCAGCAATCATAGGGGATAGTGTTGGATATTCAATTGGAAAGAAATTCGGCCCCAAAATCTTTGCTCGTGAAAACTCTCTTCTGTTTAACAAAAGCCACCTGGAAAAGGCTGAAAAGTTTTTCGAGAAACACGGCCCTAAAACAATTATCATTGCTCGATTTGTTCCAATCGTAAGAACTTTTGTACCAACATTAGCAGGGGTAGGGAAAATGACCTACTGGAAGTTTTTAACCTACAACATAGTTGGAGGAATTCTTTGGGCTGTTGGCCTAACAATGCTTGGTTACTATCTAGGACTAAAAATTGATAACATCGAAAAGTATATCCTACCGGCAGTTGCGCTAATTATCTTAATTTCAATTTCTCCATACATTAAGGAGTTCATAACCAACAAAGAACTGCGCCATGAAACTGTTAAGTTTATAAAACAAGTTATTAACCGGATTATCCCTAAAAAATAACTAAAACGGTTATGAACAAGTATATCGACGAAAGTATATTGAAGAATGCCAAAGTCTTTGAACAAAGACCATGGGGAACATTTCGTGTAGTTTTCGCGGGTCAGGTTGGGCAAGAAGAGTCTGTGATGAAAATAATTACAGTCTTTCCTGGCGAAACTCTTTCTGAACAAAAACATAAGCTTCGTGGAGAACAATGGGAAATTCTAAGTGGAGAAGCTTCGATTACTTTGGATGGAGTAAATAAAACTTACGTCAAAGGTGATATCATATCTTTCGAGACAGAGACATGGCACCGAGTAGGAAACACTTCGGAAACAGAAAACTTGGTTTTCTTTGAAATTACAAATGGTCAGTTTGATGAAAACGACATTGAACGGAAAGCTGACAAATACAACCGCGACTCAGAATGGACTAATAATGTGGTATAATAGAAGCACTAAAGCAATCTAGACAGATGCACCACACAACACGTACTTACCTCATTCCAATCAGCATTGGAACTATTTTGTCTCTAGCTGGACTGGTTTCTGTAATCCTTTCTATCGATCCTTTTACCTCTGGAATTTTAGGGCACTCATTCTTTTATATAACTTTATTTCTTAGTCTCTGTGGAATCATCACTATTGCAGGAATAACGTTACGAAAAAAAGTTTCGCCTGGCATGTACACTGAGCAGCTTAGGATTAGTTCCAGGCAAGCAATCCTTCTTTCTATTCTGATAGTAGGATTGCTCATTCTCCAAGTCTTTGGCTTACTACTTTGGTGGGTAGGACTTACTTTAATTTTATTTATCATCGCGGTCGAAATTTTTCTAAACGCTTAATTGGAACATATAAACAAAAATGGCTAAAACAGAATCAGAATCAACTTTCTTTAACGTCATGCCAGAGGCAACCAATGTTAAGCCAATCAAGCCTTTAACTGACCGCAATGTCAATTCGGCTGGAGCTGACAAGATTTTTGGTACCAACAAAGCTGCACCAACAGTTTTAAATATTTCTAAAAAGAAGAAAAGTTTCTTTTGGAGCATAAAATTTCTAATTCCTCTAGCAATCGTGCTATTGGCTATTTTAGGTTTTGTAGTTTGGAAAGTTTTAGGCTCAAATGACAAAGTAGAGAACGTCGCTGAAAATGTCACTCCAGCTAATGAGGAAAAAGTTGATGCAGATACAACAACTCCAGCTGATTGGTTAGCTCGTTTCTTTGGATCTGAAACCTGTACTATTAAAACAACTTGTGGTGATTCAGCAGATCCTGACCGAGACGGTTTAACTAATATAGAAGAATTTGAGCTCGGCACAGACCCAAACAACCCAGATAGCGACAGCGATGGACTAGCCGATGGCGATGAACATCATATCTTTGGAAGTGAGCCTTTGGTTTCTCGTACTTTCCGGGAAGGGGAATATAATGATTCAGATTTCATTAAAGGTGGTTATGATATAAAAACTAATGTTCCATACAACGAAACTCAACTAGCCGATATTAAATCTAAGATTAAAGATCGTGGATTGCACCAGCCAACATTGACCACTATTGGTACAGTGGCGCTTTCTTTGTATGATTTTAAAGATCCTAATTCTACAGCGTTAGAAGCATTAAACATTGATCTATCGCCTCAAGCAAAGCTAGATCGTGACACACAAAGACAAAGCACAATCAAAAAGATTGGTGGCGCTTTACTAAAATACAAAGCTGAAAAGAAGTTCTATCCAAAGGTGACTGACTTTATTACCATGAGCGAAGCTATTTCGACATATAACACAGTCGCTACAAACTACAATGACCCAATTAATAAAGAGCAGTATATTTATGGTTATGAGTTTATTAATAATGGACTAGATTTTACACTAACTTACTTTAGCGAAACTCAAAATCAACTAATTAAGTACAGTGCCAAAAATGCAGAAGAAACTGCCGCCAAAGATGGCGCGCTAATTAACGATCAACAGAGGATCGCCGATTTAGAAAACATTAAAAGCGCTTTAATGATCTACTCTAGTGCTAATGCAGATTCGAACAGCAGCATGGTAAATGTGTTCCCGACTCAAGATCAATATCCATTCGCTTTAATTCCGCGCTACATAACTTCAGTCCCTAAAGATCCAACCGGCGCTGAGTATCAATACTCAAGCCCAGATCCTTTCGACAAATTTACACTAAAGGCAGTACTACAAAGCCCAGCGCCAGGAACAACAGGTTATATGTGTGATGAGAACCAATGTAAAAATTACTAAATACTAATAACTTCAATCCCATGTTAGATTTTCTTAAAAAATATTTTATAAAAGAGGCAAAAGCTCCTCATACTGGCCACGTCATTGCCGCAAAAGTTACTGCAATCGATAAACATCCAAATGCAGATCGTTTGCGTGTCATTTCTTTAACAGATGGTCATCGCACTATTTCTCCAGTGGTTTGTGGAGCATTTAACTTTGAAGTGGGTGACATTGTAGCATTAGCGCTCCCAGAAGCACAGATTGCCCACAACATTCACTCAGAGGAACACGAGAGCTTTATTCTTGGACCAGCAACAATTCGAGGCGTAGAGAGCCAGGGAATGATTTGCGCAGCTTTTGAAATAGGTAAATCAGACGAAATAGGCGATGGAATTATGATCTTGCCAAGCAACACTAAACTTGGTACGATTTTACTTTAAACAGCATAACCGAAAGTAACCAGATGTCCCACCTAACTATTCCTTCAGACGAAGAAAACCGATTAAAAATCGAGCTAGATAAACGTACCGACGCAGAGGCAGCGCGCATTAAGCGCTACTTAGAAATGGCTGATCTTTCTCGCAAAGATAGCGGTCCTATTAGAGAACTTGTAAATAACATTGTTGGATTAGAACAATTCAAAGATTTTGATGTAATTACTATTCCAGAAATCGTTCCTGCTGATGCATCTTTTGATTTGTTTAATTTCCCACCAGATCATCCTGCTCGTTCAAAGTCAGATACATATTATGTAGATGATAAGAATATTTTGCGCACTCACACCACTGTTATGTGGTACTACTATTTCCAACAGGAAGAAGTTCGCACTAAGATTGCTGCAAATGCACCACTAGGCGTTCTATCTCACGGCAAAGTTTATCGTAAAGACGAAATCGACCGTAACCACATGAACATTTTCCATCAAATGGATGGATTGTATTTGCATCCAACTTCTGAGCGGATGATTACACAAGACGATTTGAAAGAAGTTTTAGCTAATGTTGTTAAAGCTGCTTTTGGACCAGATGTAAAATACCGATTTAACGATGACACTTTCCCTTACACCCACTCTTCTTTGGAAATGGAAGTAGATAAAGACGGGCAATGGATTGAAGTGCTTGGTGCTGGTTTGGTAAATCCAGAAGTCCTTAAGCGTTTAGACGTTGATCCAGAACAGTACAACGGTTGGGCATTTGGCTTTGGTTTAGAACGCTTGGCTATTATTGGCATGGAACTCCCAGACATTCGCTTGCTTTGGAGTGAAGACCCACGTGTTGTTAAACAGCTAAAGTTAGGCCAGAAGTTTGAAGCGGTAAGCAAGTACCCACCAGTAGTACGCGATATCTCCTTCATTGTGAAAAATACTTTTGAGCCAAACAATTACTTCGACTTAATCCGTGACATCGGTGGCGACTTAGTTGAAGAAGTCCAGCTAATGGATAAATACGAAAATGCCGAGAAATTCGGCGCAGACCGAGTGAGCTACACATACCGAGTTCTTTACCGCAGCCCTGACCGCACACTTGAGGCTACAGAAGTAGAACCACTTCAAGACGAAGTCTACAAACAAACTGCTGCGCAGTTTGATGCAGAGTTGAGATAAAATTTAGCCTAATTTATATTTGACAAGGTCAACATGCTATGGAAATATTAAACTAGATAAGTAAAGGATATTACAATGACTGACGAGCAAAAAAGCAACTCATCCTCAACCGATAAGAGAGAAGAATCAAAGGTTATGTCTGAAAAGGATAAGATTGAACAAGCAAAAGGTATGCGAGAAATGCTATTTCATACAGTTCAGTTTTCCGAAAAGCGATCATCAGAATTAGCGGATGAGTTCACCAGATTAGAAGTGCAGATAGCCACAGTACTAATTGCGTTTAGCGCTGTCTTTGTAAGCTCATTTAGTGACGCGGCGAATCAAGCCCTGTCTGGCAGTATTCTAATCCTCATGAAATCCTCATATGCTCTTAGTATATTTTTCTTAATTGGTTCATTAGCTACTGGACTTTTACATCTTAAGAGAAAAGAAAAGTTTTGGGATGATCTAATTAAATCTGGAGCAAACTTAAAAAAGAATTGGAATGACGTAATGCGTGGAACTAAAACTTATGAACAAGCGTCAGCATATCATAGTGGAGTAGCGGAGCTAAATCCGTCAGTCTTATTCTCTCCTCTCTGGACTTGGGTGATTCAGACCATTTGCCTGGGACTTGCAATATTGCTATTGTTCTCAATTTTTATGATATTTTTGTTCATTTAGTGTATAATTAATTTATATGAATATGAAAACTGAAGTAGTACCAAATTTCTAGAATATTTCTTGTAAAAACCCGCTAAATCTAGCGGGTTTTTATGTATTATTCTCTCAAATTTTTAGTGGAAAAGCTGACTCAAATATGCTATAATTCCTGTATAAATTAGTCACTGAAACCAACGTATTTTATGCCAAAATCCGCAAAAGATGCCGCTGACGCAGCTGCAGCCAAGAAAGCAAAATCCGCCGAATATTCCTCAGCCAATATCACTGTCCTAGAAGGATTGGACCCAGTACGAAAACGTCCTGGTATGTACATCGGCTCCACATCGGAAACTGGTTTACATCACCTTATCTGGGAAATTGTAGACAACTCAGTAGATGAAGCGATGGCCGGTCATGCCGACCTTATTCAAGTTATCATCCAAGAAGATGGTGGCGTAACTGTTCACGACAACGGTCGTGGTATTCCGGTAGACATTCACAAGACAACTAAAAAGTCTGCACTTGAAACCGTGCTGACAGTTCTTCATGCTGGTGGAAAATTTGGTGGCGATGCATCTGGCTACAAAGTATCTGGTGGTCTTCATGGCGTAGGTGCTGCGGTAGTTAACGCGCTTTCCACAAACATGTCTGCCCAAGTTCGCAAAGATGGCAAGATCTACGAACAGAAATACAAAATTGGTGTTCCTCAAGGCAAAGTTAAAGAAATTGGCAAAGTAGACAAAAAAGACGAGCGTCAAAGTGGAACATCTGTAACTTTTTACCCAGATGGCACAATTTTTGAAACCACTATTTTTAAATTCAAAACAGTTCTAGAGCATTTGCGTTCACAGGCATACCTAACAAAAGGTTTGCATTTCGTAATCACAGATGAACGCGTTGGTTTAACATATCAATATTATTTTGAAGGTGGCGTTGTTAGCTATATCAAACAAGTTAACCGCAACAAGAAAGTTAAACACGCGCCGATTTACATCAACAAAACTCATGAAGATATTTTAGTAGAAATTGCGCTGCAATATACAGATGACTTTGATGAAACAGTTTTAGCTTACGCAAACAACGAGTTCAACGTTGAAGGTGGTATGCATGTGACTGGTTTCCGTACTGCACTTACTCGCGTGATCAACTCTTACGCTGTAAAAAACAACTTTGTTAAAGAATCAGAAAAGTTAACTGGCGAAGATTTGCGCGAAGGATTAAGCGCAATTATTTCTGTTAAACTACCAAACCCTCAGTTCGAAGGTCAGACAAAAGGTAAGTTAGGTAACCCAGAAGTTCGTTCTGCGGTTGAATCGGTTATGGCGCACGAACTAGAAGTTTACATGGAAGAGCATCCACAAGATGCTGGTAAGATTATTGAAAAAGGTATTTTGGCTTCTAAAGCCCGATTAGCTGCCCGCGCTGCTCGCGATAGCGTTATTCGTAAGGGTGTATTAGACGGTTTAGCTTTGCCAGGGAAATTGGCTGACTGTTCAGAAACAAATCCAGAGAACTGCGAACTTTACATTGTAGAGGGTGACTCTGCGGGCGGTTCCGCAAAACAAGGTCGTGATCGTCGTTTCCAAGCTATTCTGCCGTTGCGTGGAAAAATCTTGAACGTAGAACGTGCTCGTTTAGACAAGATGCTTTCTTCAACTGAAATCAAAAACTTGATTATTGCTTTTGGTACTGGAGTAGGGGATCTATTCGACATTGCCAAACTTCGCTACCACCGAATTATCATCATGACTGATGCTGATGTTGATGGTGCTCACATTCGAACTTTGCTTCTAACTTTAATTTACAGATATTTCCCGGATATTATTAAAAACGGTCACTTATACATTGCACAGCCACCTTTGTATAAGGTGCAGGTAGGGAAAGTTCATCAGTACGCTTTCTCAGATGATGAGCGCACAGAAATCTTAGGCGACATGGTTAAGGAAGCTCAGGAAAAGAAAGATGCTAGTGCAGGCGCAAAAGCAGCTAAGGGTAAAAAGAAAGCTGTTGCTACTGAGGAAAACGATGAAGTTGAACTAGATGAAAACGGTGAGCCTATCATTTCTGAAGAAGATGATGAAGGCGGACAAAAAGCAACTGTCGTCGGTGGAATAAAATACGCAATCCAACGCTACAAAGGTTTGGGAGAAATGAACCCGGATCAGCTATGGGAAACAACTATGGATCCTGAAAACCGCGTAATGCTTAAAGTGGAAATTGAAGATGTGGAAAAAATTTCTGAAGTGTTTGAAACATTGATGGGCGATGAAGTGCCGCCACGCAAACGCTTTATTACTACCCACGCTAAAGCTGTAAAAAACTTGGACATTTAGGGATCGCTTGTAGTCCACAATAATTTTTCAAAAAAGAAAAGCCGGGACAAGTACGAAAGTACCTGTAACCGGCTTTTAAAAAAACCTCGCACCCAAGAAATTAACCCACAGTGCCAATATCAACGATCTTGCCGACTCGAACTTCGAAACCAATTTTTTCAGGATGGCTCATAGCTTCTGACTCTGAAATAATCCTGGTCCGAGCCCTAATATTACCATTAGTCTTGGAACGCAAAACGTCTTGAAAACGAGTGTTAACAAAATTCATGATCTCAGCACGTTTAACAATTCGTTTTACCATTTGACTTTTGGTGCATTTCTCCTCAGTCAGACCATGCCACCATTGACCAGGTCGATGAAAATTCCTCAACAAATACTCGATGTTCTTTGTTTCCTGGTCCCCAAAAGAGTGACCGTTCTTAGGATCCAGCAACTCCTTTAAGAATAACTTAGTTCCTTGGTGATTCAAGGGATTAGTTTCAAACTTTGGCACGGCTGTGCGTTGTATTGAAATAACAAGTATCTCGTCGTTGCACAGCAATGTTCCTCGGTTGGACTTTTGCAACAGTTCCAGCATCTCCGAATTCTCTTCGCTGATTCTCCGCGCTCTTTCCCCGCGGGTATGAAAGTTTAAACCCATAGGTTTCAGCCCATTAGTAGTTGACCCAATCAATCTCTCCATAAAAACCTCCGTAAGTGTTCCGCTATTTCCAATGTCTTCAGTAATATAAAATAGAACTTTTCCAAAACCAATCATACAGATTATGCAAGCTTTAGTCAATAAAAAAAGACCGGGGCGAAGCTTTTACACTTCTCCCGGTCTAAGAAAATATTACTGAACTGTCCAAGCGATTCGAGTTGTTCTGGCGACCCTTAATGGTTCGCCGCCTTGAATCACCTGCGAGCCGACGTAATTGCCGATCGGAACATTATTCGCCTGATACCTAATTTGGGTGCTGCCACCCACGATTATCCCACCGCTTGAAGGGCTAGAGTTTGAACCAGGCCCCCACCAAGTGGGATATCCCATAAGGCTAAACGACCCGGCTGTGGTTGATTGCAAAATGAATGCATCAACTTGCGGCCCATTAAACGCTAAGGTGAAACTTAGGTCGAGGGGGATTGGAGCGAACCCGTTTGAACCTGCCGACGCAATATTAAACGGTAAGATCCCTGAGGGATTAACCGTAAAATTAGATCTCACGCCGTTGGTCTGCATGGTTTGGTATCCAATCAGTCGAAAACCTAAAGTATTTCCGACAAAACTTGTCGGCACATCGGCGGTCAGATCAAAGCCGTAATTGCTATTTGTCATGACATAACCTTTTCTGAAACTCGTGCCCAGAAAGACCGTGTAGTTGTTTCCATTAACCTGTTGCCCGATCGACACAAGTTGACCTCTATTTGCAGAGGTTGGCGTAGAGCTAGTATCACCAATTTCCAACGCTACGGGCGCACCCGGATAGGTGCCAATCTGCTCGAACGTCATTGAAATCAGTATGATCGTGTTGGGCATGAAAGGTTTGTTGACGTTATACGAAGCCATCGGCGCTCTCACCGAACCTTCTTCGTAACCGCGCGTATTTCCGTAGCCTCCGCTTTCCGAAAAAAACAGTTGCTGCGAAAATCCTATTGACGATAAAAATAGCACGGCTAGTGCTAGTAGTAATATTCTTTTCATTCGTTCTCCTTTTTGTTTGATGTCTGAATTTCCCATGTGGGAAAACTTATTCTACAATATTTCCTCGTTAAAGTCAAATCAATTGACTTTCCTACAAAATATATAGTATAATATTGGAAAGCCCTGCGAAGGGTTTTAAAAAAGCCTTAATTTAGGTTAAAAACCTTACAAATATGCGTAAAATCATCCAATTTTTTAAAGACGTTCGTGCTGAAATGGGCAAAGTAATTTGGCCATCGCGCAAAGATACAATCCGCTACACTGCAACTGTAATTGGTTTCAGTTTAGTTATGGCAGCCATCTTAGGCGCTGCTGACTTCGGTCTACTTAAGGGCTTCGAAGCTCTTATCAAATAGTTTTATTATTTTAATTTCTACTTAAATGTCGAAACAACAAATCACCGGTGAGCGAAACTGGTACGTTCTACATACTTACAGCGGATACGAAGACAGTGTGGCTTTAAGCTTGAAGCAACGTATTGAAAGCTTAGAAATGCAAGACAAGATCTTCGATGCAATCGTACCGAAAGAAAAGAAGATCAAAATCCGTGACGGTAAGCGTACAACTTTTGATGAAAAGATTTTCCCAGGATATGTTTTAGTAAACATGATTGTAACTGATGACTCTTGGTATGTAGTGCGTAACACACCTAACGTAACCGGATTCGTAGGATCAGGAACAATCCCAACTCCAGTCGCTCAAGAAGAATGGGACTTTTTACAGAAGCGCATGGGTACTGAAGAACCGAAGTTCAAAGTAGACTTTGAGGTAGGGGAACTAGTGACTGTAAGCGATGGTCCATTCAAAGAATATCAAGGTAAGATTTCCGACATTGACCAAGCTAAAGGCAAAGTCAAAGTCATGGTTACTATCTTTGGCCGCGAAACTCCAGTTGAACTAGATTTCTTGCAGGTTAAGAAGAGTTAAATGTCTAAAACTCCTGAGGAACAAAGAAAAACTTCGTATTTTAGTGAGGAGCAGAGTCCTTATGATAGGTTCGAGGGAGATCATTTTTGGATAACCTTAATTGGTATTGCAATCATCCTGATATCAGGGTACTGGGTTATCAATAAGATAATGTCATAATTCCGCATTTGTGAGGAGCTTTATATAATAGAGCTCCCTATCAAATCCAGAATTTACTGGATAATTAAATAAGTAGTCGGTTCCGGTTAAGACTTGGAATCTCGTCCCTAATAAGGATTACTACTCATAAACATGGCTAAGAAAGTCAAAGCAATGGTGAAGTTGCAACTACCTGCGGGTAAAGCAACTCCAGCCCCTCCAGTAGGTACCGCCCTTGGGCCCCATGGTCTAAACATCGCGGATTTCACAAAGCAGTTTAACGACCGCACACGTGAAATGGGTGATCTAATCATCCCGGTTGAGATGACAATTTATGAAGATCGTACTTTCGAATTCATATTAAAAACTCCACCAGCTTCTAATTTGATCATGAAGGCTATAGGTCTTGCAAAAGGCTCCGGAAACCCTCTAACTACAAAAGTTGGAAAAATCTCTGCAGCACAAATTCGTGAAATTGCAGAAAAGAAAATGCCTGACCTAAACGCTAACAGTTTAGAACAAGCTGAAAAGATTATTCGTGGTACAGCCCGATCTATGGGTGTTGATGTTACCGAATAACGTTTACTACGTAATATAAAACGTAATTAACAAAAAAACATATGAATATGGCTTGGATCAAAAAGGTTTACTTGTATCTTGTGTCGCTGGTTTCACTAGTAATACTAATTATCGCTGGAATAATGCTCATTAATCTAGCTTTAACGACTTGGGTATTCACTAAAGCGGATCAAAATTATTATGCTTCACCTATGTATGTGAATTGCGAAGCTATAGATGAAACAAGTAGAAAGATGGAACCGGCTTGTACTGACCCCGATTACGCTGAAAAAGAAGAGCGTCGAGCTATGGACGACCGCTCTGCCCAAAAGCAACGTGATGCATCTCAAGCCCTAGCAATGATCATAATCGCTGCACCAGTATTTCTATATCACTGGAAGCTTGCTAGAAAGGAAGCTTAATATGGGTTCGGTCAAAAAAGCATATTTATATCTAATTTATTTAGTATCAACCGGGATTTTTCTGGTAGGTGCAATTATGATCGCTCATACTATCATAAGCCTATTCATATATTCCGATGATAATTATGTTCAATCTGCAAATATTGCAATAGGTATTGCCATGATGGCCTTATCTGCTCCTGTATTTGCTGTCCACTGGGCATACGCAAGAAGGAAATCTCAAACTAATTAACTAACCGTTTGTGGGAGAGCGCTAGCAAAAATCAGCACTCGTCCTACCACGAAAGGAAATCTAATGTCACACGTATCTAAACGCGCAAAGAGCGCAGCAGAACTAGTAAACAAAGATAATGTTTATTCTGCAGAAGAAGCTATTGAATTAGCAAAGAAAACAGCCACAACAAAGTTTGTTGGCTCTATCGAAGTTCACATAAAAACTGGTATCGATGCTAAGAAAACAGATCAAGCAATTCGCGGTTCTGTAACATTACCTCACGGTACTGGTAAAACTCGTAAGATCGCTGCTTTCGTAACTGAAGCAAACGAAGCGGCTGCTAAAGCGGCTGGTGCAACAGTTGTTGGTGGGGAAGAGCTAATCAAGCAAATCAAAGAAACAGAAAAAACTGATTTCGATATTGCTGTTTGTGAACCTGCAATGATGCCTAAGCTTGCTCAGATTGCTAAAATTTTGGGAACTCGTGGTATGATGCCTAACCCAAAAACTGGTACAGTTTCTGAAAACATTGAAGCTGCAATTAAAGAAATTGCTGGCGGTAAAGTTAACTTCAAGAACGACAACACTGGTAACGTTCATCAAATAATCGGCAAGACCGATTTTGATAGCGCAAAGCTTGCTGAAAACCTGAAAACTTTCATCGAAGCATTGCAAGCTACTAAGCCAGTTGCTGTAAAGCGCAACTTCTTAGTCAGCATGAGTTTAAACTCAACAATGGGTCCTGGAATCAAATTCAAAAACTAGTACTTAGAACTTACATAAAAAACAGCCTTTATGGGCTGTTTTTTTGTCAGGAATTTATCATATATATTAGTGTAAATAGCCGTTTTATTGACGATTTTAAGACCACGCCTTTTATGATACAATGACCATAATGAATTAAAATAAAACTCTATGATTTTCTCAGATCGAGATATAAAAAAGTTCCTGAAGTCAGGTAGAATAGGGGTTGAGCCCTTATTCCCGAACTCTATTCAGCCAGCCAGTGTGGACGTCCACCTTGGGGCAGATTTCATGGTATTCAAAACTCGTGATCAAATCTGTATTGACCCTAAAGAAAACATCGACGACATGATGGAAAAGGTGAAAATCGATGAAAAGACTCAATTCATTTTGCACCCTGGCCAATTCGCGTTAGGTATGACTTATGAAGTTATCAGCCTAGGGGACGATGTAGTAGGCCACCTAGACGGTAAGTCTAGTTTAGGTAGAATCGGGCTTATTGTGCACGCTACAGCCGGCTATATTGATCCTGGCAACCGTCTGAAGATCACTTTAGAACTTCATAATATTGCCGAGCTACCGATCAAGCTGTACTACAAGATGCCGATTGGACAGATGACTTTCATCCCGCTATCCACCAAAGCAGACGTTCCGTATGGATCTGGGAAACTAGGTAGTAAATACTTTGGAGCGATGAAGCCGCAAGCATCTCAGTATCATAAAAACTTTAAGAAAAACAATGAGTGGCTTGATTTTAAATCAAAGCCAGTTAAATCAGGTCCTGCAAAGAAGCGCAAATAACTTAATTAGAATGTCTATATTCAGCAAATCAAAAAAAGATGAGCCTACTCCAAAAGGGAAGTTCATTGTCATAGACGGTCCAGACGGAACAGGAAAGAAAACTCAAACAGACTTACTAGCTCAAACCCTAGCCGTATCTGGCTATGATGGCATGATGTTTGATTTCCCACAGTACGGAAGAGTGTCTTCGGCGATGCTTGAAAAATATCTTAACGGTGACTATGGGTCTCTAAATGCGGAAGCTGCTTCTATTTTCTATGCAATTGATCGTTTTGATGCTAGCTTCAAACTTCGCGAACATCTAGATAAAGGGAAAATAATTCTTTCAAACCGTTATGTTACTTCTAACGCCGGGCATCAGGGTGCAAAGATTTCTGACTACGACGAGCGCATTAAATTCTACAGATGGTTAGATAACTTAGAGTATGGCACTTACAACGTACCTAAGGCAGATTTGAATATTATTTTACATATTCCTTCCGACATGGCCATGGAATTAATTGATGCTCGATCGCTTTCAGAAAATCGCAAAAAGGATATTCATGAACAAGATCCTGAGCACCTAAAACGAGCAGAAGAAGTTTACTTAGAAATTGCCGAGCTATTTCCTAATACGCGCTTAGTTGAGTGTGTGGAAAATGGCAGACTACTTTCTCCAACAGAAGTTCACGCAAAAGTGTGGGAACTAGTTCGCCGCATTGCTTTAAAAGACGTTGAACCCACTTTAATTCGCAATCTATAAATACAACATGTCCAACATTAATGAATCCGAGCAACAATATTTAGATGGCTTAAAAGCCATTATGGCAAAAGGTGAGGATTTGCTTGGCGATCGAACTGGAATAGGTCGTAGAAAACTGATGGGGTATCAGATGAAGTTTGATTTGCAAAAAGGTTTTCCCATCCTTACTACCAAAAAAGTTGCATTCAAAACTCTGGCCAAAGAATTACTTTGGTTTTTAAAAGGCAGTACTAACATAGAAGAGCTGGTGCACAACAATGTAAAGATTTGGAACGAGTGGCCTGCAAAAAAATGGATGGAAGCTAATAATATAAAAATCCCTCACATTTTAGGGTCGGATGAATATAAAGCAGAGTGGGATAAACACCTTGCTGAGTTTGTTGAAAAAGTTAAAACTGATCACGAATTTGCTATGAAGTGGGGAGAGTTAGGACCTGTCTACGGAAAACAGTGGCGTAACTTTGGCGCAACTAAAAATGCAGATGGTAGTTTTAATAATGATGGAGTTGACCAAATTTCTAAGGCCATCGAAATGATTAATAACGATCCGACAAGTACTCGGATTATTGTAACCGGCTGGCATCCTGGGGAAGTAGATGATGTCGCTCTTCCGCCTTGCCATACTTTTTTTAAATTCACTGTTATAAACAACAAGCTATTTTGCCATATGTGGATGCGCAGCGCCGACGCATTTTTGGGAGTACCATTCAATATAGCGTCTTACGCTCTATTAACTCACATGATGGCGCAAGTCACAGGACTAACAGCTCATCAGCTAACTGTTACTTACGATGATATTCATGTGTATCTAAACCAACTAGATCAAGTTAACGAACAATTAGCCCGAACACCAGGGGACATGCCTACTTTAAAGCTTAATCCTGAGGTCAAAAACATCTTTGATTTCAAGATTGAAGACATTGAGCTGATAGGGTATAATCCCCAGGAAGCCATAAAGGCAGAAGTCGCAGTTTAACTGGAGGAATACAGAGATATGAGCTTAAATATGATTGTCGCTTTCGACGAAAATGGGGTTATTGGAGCAAATGGGGATCTGCTATGGAGAATCCCGACGGATATGAAGTATTTCAAGAGCAAGACCACTAACAACTCCGTCGCAATGGGTCGAGATACTTGGGAATCTATACCGGATCAAAAAAAACCTCTTGATGAGAGGTTTAACATTGTTCTCACTAGCAAACCAGACTATAAAGTCCCTGATGGTGTAGTTCTTGCAAAATCCATAATGGGTGCAGTGCACATTGTAAAAGAGACCAAAAAGTTTGCACACCAGGACATTTTTCTTATCGGTGGAGAAAAGGTCTACAATGAAGGCATGCTTTTTGCGGAAAAACTGTTTGTCACCGAGGTTCATACAAAGATAGACACAAGTGGTATGACCAAAGTCAGACGATTCCCAAAAATTGATCCCAGGGTGTGGAAAGAGGTTTACAGAAGCGAAAGAATAACCGACGAAAAATCTGGACTAGATATTACGCATGTAATCTACGAACAAATTTGCTAAGTCAACCATATGCCGGCCTCGAACATTTTAATGTACGAGGCCGCTTATTTTATATATAATTACTATATGAATGAACTCTTAAAACAACTTACAGAACTTTTGGAGCAAGTCCAAGGGTTAAAATCCCAGCTCAACCTTGCTGCGAAAAAACAGAGGATATTGGAATTAGAAGAAAATATGCAAGAATCCAACTTTTGGGATGACCAGGAAAATGCTCAGAATGTCACTCAAGAGTACAATCAACTAAAAGAATTTAATGAGTTCTGGGAGAGTATTGAAAACAACTTAACTGAACTCCAAGAGTTAATTTCTAGCAACACAGACGAATCAGAAGAGACAGTTAGCTATCTAGGAAAGCAGGTTGCAGAAATTCAAGAACGCTACACAAAAAACAGACTGATTGTGTTGATGTCTCAAAAACATGATGATCACAATGCAATTTTCTCAATTCATGCCGGCGCAGGTGGAACAGATGCACAAGACTGGGCAGAAATTTTGCTTCGCCAATATTTGCGATACTGCGAGCGAAAAGGTTTGCGCGCAGACATAATTGACCAAAGCAAAGGCGGGGAAGCGGGCATAAAGTCTGTCACTGTTTCGGTACATGGGCCATTTGCCTATGGATTACTTCGCAGTGAAGCAGGAGTGCACAGACTAGTGAGGCTCTCACCTTTCAACCCAGCGCATACTAGAGAAACATCTTTTGCTCTATTAGAATTACTCCCACAACTAGAGGAAGCTGAAGCTCTTAAACTTGATCCAAAAGATTTGGATATCAAAGCCAGCACATCATCTGGTGCAGGTGGGCAGAGTGTAAACACTACATATAGTGCTATTACCATTACTCACATTCCAACTGGAATTAAAGTGAGTATTCAAAACGAACGTAGTCAGCATCAGAACAAAGAGCTGGCAATGAAAATTTTACTTGCTCGTTTACAAGCCGTAGAAGATGAAAAGTTAGCTGAAGAAAAAAAAGAACTCCGAGGAGAGTTTAAATCTGCGGAGTGGGGGAATCAAATTCGCAGCTACGTTTTACATCCATATAAGATGGTTAAGGATCATCGCACCGACCATGAAGAAACAGATCCAGATAAAGTCCTCGACGGTGAACTCGACAATTTTGTAGAAAAATATTTAGAAAGTCAGATTCAATAATTGAACTTAAAGAAAAGGCTTAGTCATCGTTAGATGACCAAGCCTTTAAGATTACTGATTCTGCCTATTCGGCGATCAATGGGCAACGCCTGAGAAGATGGGACTCGCATTCCTTTGTGCGACCGCTTGAGCTGCAAAAGCGCGAATGTCAGCAATGTTCAGACGGGGCTTAATTGGTTCGTCGTCGCTGAGCGGTCCGCCAGTTAAGTCCAAAAGTTGAAACCTAAACAGATTGCTCGTAGAAAAAGAGATGGTTTCAGGATCATCAAAAAGGCGAAGATCAGCTTCCGAGAGCTTTATCCCTGCCGGAATGATTAGCACTTTCTTTATCTTTCGATTGACATCTTCGACCATCCCGAAAGCCTGCTCGACGAACCTGCGATTGCTGCCATCGTAGCAAACGAACACCGCCTTAGGCGTGTTGTTTTCGAAGACTTTCGAAGCTCTTGTAAGATTAGTTAAAATCATTACATTGCTTTCATCGTAAGTCCGACGGAGCTGTTGCAAAGCCCATTTATCAGTCCTATTCAAAGCAAGGACAGAATTATCATCGGGCGCGATAAGCGCCACTTTATTTGTCTGAAAACTTGTCATAAATGTTCCTCCGTAAAAAATCCTGGAAACGCCAGTTCGTTGAGGGGGTTCCCTCAGGTGTTATAAAATAACTTCAGCATTATATCATATTAGAGTAATATAGTCAATTATCAATATATTGATCAATTTGCGCAAAGAATATATGGTATAATTAATTCACATGATCCGATTCGATAACGTAACAAAATATTACGGAAACAACAAAGCGCTAAACAACGTTAACCTCCACATTAACCATGGGGAGTTTATTTCTGTTGTGGGAATGTCTGGAGCAGGGAAGTCGACATTAATGAAAATCCTCATCGGTGAGGAGACTATTGATGATGGCCGAATCCTAATTGATGAAATAGATATGTCTCGCGTTAAAAAGTCGGACCTTCCATACCTGCGTCGCAAAATCGGGATGGTTTTCCAAGACATTAAATTACTTCCACGCCGCACGGCTTTCGAGAATGTGGCTTTTGCCATGGAAGTTTCAGGACATCGTAAAGATAAAATAGATATAGACGTCCCAAAGATTTTAGAACTTGTTGGCTTGCTTCACAAAAAAGACAGCTTCCCAAACGAAATGTCTGGTGGAGAACGCCAACGTGTTGCAATTGCTCGTTCTCTGGCACATCGCCCTGTTCTACTATTAGCAGATGAGCCGACAGGCAACCTAGATGAAGTTAACGCTGCAGAAGTTTTAGATTTGCTTTTAAAAATTAATAAACTTGGCACCACTGTAATTCTTGCAACTCACGCTGCCGAACTAGTAAATAAAATTAACAAACGCGTTATTACCATTGAAGGTGGTCAGATTACTTTAGAACAGCAAAAAGGTAAGTACAAACTCTAAAAATATTTCATGAACTTTGTTTCTCTTTTTCGTATAATTCGAATGGGTTTATCCAACTTCCGCCGTAACCTATGGCTAGCTGGAGCATCAACCTTGATTATGACTATTACTCTGATAATACTTTCAGTATTGTCTTTGCTATTCGTTATTACAAATTCATCAGTAAATACCATCAAAGAAAGAGTTGATATTAGCGCTTACTTTAAAAACGGTTTAGCTGAGAGCCAGATCCAAGTAGTTAAAGATCAGCTTGAAGGGGATAGTAGAATTGAAGAAGTTCGCTATGTATCGGCTGAAGAAGCCCTGGCAAAATTCAAAGCTAACCACACTAACGACCCACTACTCTTAGAGTCTGTTGCAGAGCTGAACGAAAATCCATTGCCTGCGACTTTGCAAATCAAAGCACGAAACCTAGAGGATTATCCTGCAGTAGCAGATTTACTTAACTCAGATAAATACCAAGCTTCTATTGAAAAGGTTAACTTTGAAGATAACCGCACTCTAATTGCACGTTTAAATAACTTATTGAAATTCATTATTACTGCTGGTGTGATTTTAATTGGAGTTTTCTCAGCAATTGCTGTCTTGGTCATTTTCAACACCATTACTCTTACTATTTATAACCGTAAAGAAGAAGTAGAAATTATGCGTTTTGTTGGCGCAACTAACTGGTACATTCGTGGGCCATTCATCGTAGAAGCAATCATTTATAGTGTCCTAGCTACAATCATTACCAGTGCTTTGATTTTCCCAGTGTATACGCAACTGCTTCCTAAGATTAGCAACTACCTAACTCCTGCTGGGGATACTTTCAACGGAAACATTATTTTGTTCCTTGGATTAATCGCTATTCAATTAGTGATTGCATTCATACTAAGCACAATCTCTAGCTTACTAGCCATGAGAAAGTACTTGAGAGTTTAGATTTGCAGTCTACGACTGATAGTGTATAATAAAAAAGAGCCAAAACTCTCCAAAAGGGAGTTTTTTTGTTTTTTAAGTTTAAATATATTTATGGAAGTAATTCTACTCAAAGATGTGCCAAAAATTGGCCGACAAGGAGAAATTAAAAAAGTCTCTGATGGCTTTGGTACTAATATGCTAGTCAAAAAAGGTTTGGCAATAGTTGCCACCAAAGAAGCAAAAGATAAAGCCCTCAAAACAGTTAAATCTGCTGAGGACGCAAAAATCAAAGCCAAGGCCAAGTCTGAAAAAAATAAGATTGAGCTAGAGAAACGTGTGTTTACTGTAAAGGTAAAAGTGGGGGACAAAGGCCAAATATTTAGTGGTGTCCATGAGAAAGATATAGCAGCTGCAATTTTTCAAAAGACTAAAATTCAACTTGATAAAAATCAATTTGAAGCACTACATGTTCTAAAGAAACTAGGTCAACACGTTGTTAACGTTAAATTAGGGCAAGGTGTAACCGCTAAAACTAAAATTAATCTAGAATCACTATGAAGCATTTAAAAGTAGCCTTAACCTTTGGGTTAGTCATCGGTGTACTAATCATTTCTTTCTTCGTATCTGTTTACTTAGCCGAAAAAGCAAAAAAGAGTGAAATGCAAAGTAG
>CAZLNP010000008.1:0-26129 GCA_964561085.1 uncultured Candidatus Saccharibacteria bacterium | reverse complement strand
GACGCGTGGTTCTCATCCACGTAATCGGGGTTCGATTCCCCGTATCGCTACCAAATAAAAACCGCCTTTCGGCGGTTTTTTGTCATAGCAATCTATTTACTAATCTGCTTGCGGAATAAGTAAGCCGCTATTGGAATAGAGACAATAGTAATGCCTGCGGACCAAATAACAGCTAGTAAGCCATGATCACCCATCGGTGTGTTATTCATTAACGCACGAATAGCTTCAATAACATGCGTCACTGGCTGGTTCTCTGCAAAGATTTTTAAACCCTTTGCCATTGTTTCGGTTGGTGAAAACGCTGCACTAGCAAAAGTTAGAGGGAATATCAGTAAGAACCCCATCCACTGCACAGCTTCAACGGTTCGAGCAAGTAAACCCATAATTGCAGACAACCAAGACAATGCAAAAGTAAACATCAAAACAATTAAAGCAATCAATAACCAATCGCTGACACTAGCATTTGGACGGAAACCAACAATGTATGCAACACCAATCATCACTAAAGAAGAGACAATATTACGAACTAAATCTGCGACAACGTGTCCTGTTAATACGGTCCAACTAGCAATTGGCAAAGACTTTAATCTATCGATAATCCCCTTCTGCATATCATTTGCTACGGAAAGTGATGTAGTTAAAGCACCAAACGCAGCCATTTGAATTAAGATGCCGGGTACTAAGAAGTTTACATAACTCATTCCTTGTACTTGAATAGATCCACCGAAGACATACCGGAACAACAGCATAAACATAATCGGCTGAACAATTAGGCCAATCAACTGATCTGAGTTCTTAAAAATGTGACTAACACTTCTTCGAATGAAAACCAAAGAATCTGCAACTACCCAATAGGCTTTAGAATGATTTTGAGGCTTGATAGCGCCTGCAATATAATTATCCATATTATTTATTTCCTTTCTCTTGCTTTGCTTCATCATCATTAGCTTCTTCTTTTTCAGCAGAACGGCCTGTTAACTGTAAAAATACATCATCCAAAGTTGGCTTATGTAGAGACAAAGAATCTACTTTAATTTGACTCGTCTCCATAAGACCCAAAACTCTTTGAATGTCTTTAACGCCCTGACTGACAGCCAAACTAACAGTGCGGCTCTTTTCATTCACTTGAGTTTTTACATCACCAAGCGCTTTTATTGCTGTTTGCAAATCGCTTTGAGGGGACACAGTTAGCTCAAGTCTATCGCTTCCTACTTTTTGCTTCAGTTCATCCGCAGTTCCTTGCGCAATAACTTTTCCATCATCAATTACTGCAATTTTATCTGCCAATTGATCCGCTTCATCTAAGTATTGAGTAGTAAGTAAAATTGTCACTTTCGCTTCAACTAACTTTTTAATTACTTCCCACATTGCAATCCTACTGCGGGGATCGAGTCCAGTTGTTGGTTCATCTAAAAAGATAACTGGCGGAGTTGCAATTAAACTTGCTGCCAAGTCCAAACGACGGCGCATACCGCCAGAATATGATTTAGCACTACGATTCGCTGCTTCTGTTAAATCAAACTGGTCTAGCAACTCATAAGCGCGAGTGATTGCATCTGCTTTACTCAAATGATACAGTCGCCCCATCATTACTAAGTTTTCATAACCAGTTAGATATTCATCGACAGCAGCATACTGACCCGTCAAACCAATGTTCTGACGGACTTTATCTGCATCTTGTTCTACTTCAAAACCATTTACTTTCACTGAACCACCATCGTACTTAAGTAGTGTACTCAAGATGCGAACAGTTGTAGTCTTCCCTGCTCCATTTGGACCAAGCAACGCCATTATGGTACCTTTTTCCACTTTCAAATTGATGCCGTCTAGAACCACGACATCCTTAAAGGACTTCTTTAAATTTTCTATCTCAATTGCGTATTCTACTATGTTTTCAGGCATATTTAAAAGATTCAATAATAATCTATTTTGTAATTATAATCCTATTTAACTATGAAATTCAAGTGATAAGACCTTTAAGCCTCTATCCCTTGTTCATCAAACTCGCGGATAACTTGCTTTACACCGTAAAGCCAATTAGCGCTACCGGGCTGAACGTATAGTCCAATGAATTCTTCCGGTGGAACATCTTTATAACGACGTTCTAGCAGATCATCGAAGTCGCGGATCCATTCTGCATAGCTATTGTACTTGCGTAATTTTGGTGGTGTGCCACCTATACCGCTACAGTTATAGTAGTAACAATTCTTTCCGAAAGTGCTTTCGACGAAAGAAATAGCCACCATTAACTTCATGTTCTTCGAAGCAACGAATGCATCCAAAGCGCTTTCTTCTTTTGCGAATGGAGAATTTTTAGATTCTAAGTATGTACGCAATTTCTCTTTTCGTATTGCTAACTGATCGACTGGAGGTTCTACATCTGGAGCGCGGTTCTCTTTAACTAAACTGGCGAACACTGGAGATGCTACATCGATTACTTGCTGAGAGAATACTTTTACGCCATCTTCAGCTAATTGAGCTCTCCTAGCTGCCGCCGTGTAGACAACGCTATCTGCGATTGGTTCAGACAAGCGTAGTACAAACATAGATCCTGCAGCAAATGAAAGCACAGCCAAGGCAAGACTAGCAATAATCAAACGCTCAGCAAACCAAGCAACTGTTGTTGAATAACCCTCTTGAACGCCGGTAGCCTCAACTAACTTTGTTAGTAAACGTGATCCCTTCTTTGGCTTAGGATCTCTCTTAACGTGCGCATTTCTGTTAATTTTTTGATCTATTCCCTGGCTCAATTTTGGCTCTAATTTCTGTTCTGGCTTTTGTTTCGGCATATTGTTTTTCCTTTTTTATATTATATCACGATAAAAATAAAGACTTTGCTAATAGCAAAGCCTTTACTCAATATACAATAATAAACTTTTTAGATAGTCTCCTTGTGGGAAAAATAAATCAACTGGATGGTCTGCACCTAAAACATGATAGCTCAGAATTTTTACTTTACGCTTTGCATCTTTTGCAGCTTGGAACACAATAGTTTGAAACATATCTTTGTCTATATGTGATGAACAAGAACTGGTCAAAAGTAAGCCACCTTTTGGCAACTTTTCCAAAGCTGCTCTATTAATATCTCTGTAACCACGCGAAGCATTGGTAACATCGCTTGCCTTCTTTGCGAATGCTGGAGGATCTAAAATAATAAAGTCATACTCGGAACTTTTGCTATCTCGGAAATAACTTAAAACGTCTTGTGCAAAAAAACCATTCTGTTTTTCAGCGTCGGAACCATTCAATGCCACATTAACTTTTGCCCCTTCCACAGCTGCTTCAGAAAGATCTACTGTATCAACTTTTTTTGCTCCACCAGCTAAAGCATAAACACTAAAACCTCCGGTGTATGAAAAACAGTTTAAAACAGTTTTATCTTTTGCGTACGCACGTACTAACTGACGCATTTCACGCTGGTCCAAAAAGAAACCTGTCTTTTGCATGCCAGTGACGTTGACATCAAACTTTAATCCATGTTCTTTTATTTCGAATGGTTGTTCAGCTTCGCCAACTAACCACCCTTCAAATTCTGGCAAACCTTCTTTGCGACGAGTTTGTGTACTGGACTTTTCGTATATCAATTTTAGCCCTGTTTCTTCTTGTAGAGTTTTTAGAATTAGAGGTTTGAGTTTTTCAATTCCTAAAGTATTAATTTGGATTACTAAAACTTTATCGTAGCGATCAACAATTAAGCCTGGTAAGTTATCCCCTTCGCCATTAATTAAACGATAAGCGTTTGTTTCATCAGCTTGAGCGGCTAAGGCATTCTTCCTTAAGGTAATGGCTGATTTAATATTCTGCACAAATGCATCTTGTGGATCTGTTTCTTCATCAGAAAAAGTGAACATGCGTCCAGAAATAGACTGACCTTTGTTGAAATATCCATAGCCCACAAAACCACCAGTGGAAGTTTCGACTTTCAAAATATCACCATTTTCAAATTCTGGATACGACAAAATTGCACCCATGAAAACCCAGGGGTGCTTATTCTTTACGTGCTTATCTCGTTCTGGCTTTAAAACGATAGACTTCATAACTTTATTCTAACATTTTTTGGCGTTTGGGGCTTTACCTGCCGTCGAGCTATAATAACCCTATGAACAAAGCAGATATTAAAACTGATTTCGATGTAATTGTAGTTGGGGGTGGTCCAGCAGGAATGATGGCAGCGGGTAGAGCCGCAGAGCTTGGCGCTAGGGTTGCTCTCATAGAAAAGAACGACAAACTTGGTAAGAAACTACTTATTACTGGTGGTGGTAGATGCAACATTACCAACGCTGAATTTGATGTAAAGAAGTTGGTGGCGAAGTATGGGGTCAAAGGTAAATCGCTGTACGGGGCTTTTGCCAGATTTGGCGTAGAAGATACGTTCAGTTTTTTTAATGGTCGCAGCCTACCTACAAAAGTAGAAGCGGAACAACGAGCATTCCCCGAAAGCAATAAAGCAGAAGATGTTTGGAAAGTGATGGTGAAATATTTAAAAGATAATCGCGTCACAATTATTTCCGACTCACCAGTTAAAAAGGTATTGTTTGATGGCGAAGGCGAAGTTGTCGGCATTAAAACTAAAAAACAAATTTACACTGCAAAAAATTATGTCATTGCCACAGGTGGTAAGTCCCGCCCCGAAACTGGATCTACTGGCGAAGGTATGGAATGGATGAAAGAGCTTGGCCACTCCGTGGAAGAATCAGATCCTGCTCTTGTCCCAGTGTCATTAAAGGACGATTGGGTAAAAAAACTTTCTGGAGTAAGTTTCAAGGACGCCAAATTAACAGTTTATCAAGATGGCAAGAAACAAGAGTCGCGAGTTGGCAAAATTCTACTTACCCATTTTGGAATTAGTGGTCCTTTAGTTTTAAACATGAGCAAACTGATTGCTGAGCTCTTTAAGTATGCGCCAGTTAATTTAGAACTTGATCTATATCCAGACATGGACCTTGGCACTTTAGACAAACACTTTCTAGACCTACTAAACAAATCTTTGAATAAACAAATTAAAAATAACTTAGGTGGGATTGTCCCTCCAAAAATGATTCCTACAATTTTGCAGTTCACAAAAATTGACCCAGAGACCGAAGGAAACAGTTTAACAAAAGCTGATCGAATGAAAATCGTTAAGTTGATTAAAGCCATGCCGATGTCTGTCAGCGGATTCTTAGGTGTAGAAAAAGCTGTGGTCACTTCGGGTGGAGTAGCTTTAAAAGAAATTGATTTTAAAACTATGCAATCAAAGCTATACAGCAACTTGTTCCTAGCCGGCGACATTCTAAATTTTGATAGACCTTCTGGCGGGTATAGTTTACAAATTTGTTGGACAACCGGTTTTCTTGCTGGTGAAAATGCTAGTAAATACTAAACAAACCCAACAAAATATGCTATAATAGCATAAAGACAAGTAATATAAACAAAATGGCTAAAGGCAATAACGCACACAAAAAAGAAAAGAAGAAACCTAAAAAAGATAAAAAGAAATAACTTCTTTTAATCCCTAATCCCTTTTAATTACAGAAATTCATGAAAGCAAAGACTGCTCAATTCGTTACCGGAATTACAATAGGCGCAGAGCTACCCGAAGCAGCAGGAAAAGATTTAAAGCACGTTGCTTTCATCGGCAGGTCAAACGTTGGCAAATCCAGCATGATCAATTCCATTGTTGGACAGAAAGAACTAGCTCGATCTAGCGCTAACGCCGGTTTCACAAAACAAATTAACTTTTATTTAATTAATAAAAGCTTCTATTTGGTTGACCTTCCAGGATATGGATTTGCTCGCGGCTCTTTTGCAGAGCGCGATAACCTACAACAACTTATTGAATGGTATCTTACCTATCCGGATCTAGATGAAAAACAGTTAATCGTTCTATTGATTGATGCTAAAGTCGGCCCCACTGATTTAGATGTTGCCATGATGACTCGCCTTGAAGAGCTAGAAAAGAATTTCATTGTCGTGGCCAACAAAGTAGATAAGATTAAGAAAAGCGAATACAAAAAGCAGATGGACAACATCATTGCTGCCATGCACCCACACATGGTTATCCCTTACTCCGTTACAGAGAAGATTGGTACCGGTGCTCTGACAAAAGAGATCATGCTTTAAATTTAATATTTTTAAACGCTTTTATAAACCGCTTCGGCGGTTTTTTTTGTTGCGCTAGTAGAAAACTATTCAAATGATCATTTGACAAGCCCCCGAATTAAATATAGTATTCAAATAGTCGCTTGAATACTACATAATAATTTATTAGCTACTTAAATGAACAGTTTAGAACAAAAGGCACGGATCTTTTCACTGTTTGGAGACCCCACCAGATTGAGGATTCTCCAAATATTGGTTAAGAAAAAGCCAATTAAAGTATCAGATATCGCTGAAGGTGTGGGTATGAGCGTTGCCTGCATCTCACATCATCTTCAACTGCTAAAAGACAGCAAGCTTGTTACGAGCAAACGTGAAGGCAATAATATTTTTTATCAGTTAAAGACTAATGCCATTGTAAAAAGTTTAGAGCCCTTAATTAAATAAGAAACGAAAGAAAAATAATGAACAAACCAAAAATCCAAGTTATCCTGGGAAGCATTCGCGAAGGCCGCAATGGTATTAAAGTAGCAGATTGGTTCATGAAAACTGTAAAAGATTTTCCTGATGCCGACATTGAGCTAGTAGATTTAAAAGACTATCCAATGCCTCTGTTTGAAGATGCTGAATCTCCGCTTGTGCGTGGAACTAATCCTAATGCAAACCCTGCTGTCCAAAAATGGCTAGATAAAATCAACGAGGCAGATGCTTACGTCTTCATTACTCCCGAATATAATCATAGCGTGCCAGGACCATTCAAAAATGCTGTTGATTACGGATATGCCGAATGGGCAGAAAAACCACTAGGTCTAGTTGGCTACGGTGCAGCTGGCGGTGGCTCACGTTCCGTCGAACATTGGCGTCAGATTGCAGCACAACTTTCTATGTACGATATTTATGATCACATGCTAATTGTGAATGTATGGGCTGCATTTGACGAACAAGGTGAAATCGTTGAACATCCTGACTCTCAAAAAGAGACTGCAAATAAAATTGTAGCTAAGCTAACAAGTTTATCTAACAAACTACGAGCCTAGTAAAACTTTGCAGCATAGCAAATAAAGCATAAGATATTAAAAGAGCCGCGGACAAATGTAGAAATACATTATCCGCGGCTTAGCTATTATTGTCTTCGATGACTTATCATTTTCCCGAACTATCGTTACCGACCACAGTCGGAATAAGATAGTTCGAAGGAAAAGTGACCCAATCTTCTGCTTGATTATCTTGGCTGTAATTCAATAACACCTCATCACCTTCTTCCAAAAAAGCAAAAGAGTTAAAATACTTATGGCCTTCGATAACATGCAAGATTTTGCATTGACCATCACGGCGCTTTAAAAGAACTATCGAGTATAAATCACCTTCGTCCAAAGAAAGCATTGCCCGCGCAACCCGCCATGTGTTCAGCGAATAATTCATTGCTTTATTCTTCATTTCTGTCTGCATCTTGACTTGCTTTTCTTTATCCATTTCATTAAAAAATAAGACAAGGAAAATGAAGGCGAGGCAGAATGTGCAAAACAAACCTATTATAGCCAACGCAACTTCCGGCAATTGCACACTCGTTAAGTGAGTAATTACGGATCCCAGCCAAAGCTCTACACTAAAGTTCTCACTGATCTTCATAGATAGTGAAGCAAGAAACATGGCACAAGCTAACAGCGCCAAAATTCCGTAAACATTTTTTTTCATTCCAATTTCCCCCAACGTAAGATGTTACTGACCCGAAGTCAATATCGGGAAAATTATATCATATTTTTGCTATTTTGTCAATGCATTTAAAAACCCCCATTACTGGGGGTTAAAACATCAAAATCGGTTTAGTTAACGCGGGTTTTTTCTTTGTGCCCAAGCTCGGGTGGGCATAGAAACTGGTCGCCAAGGCTGTCCTGGCAGCTCTGACAGGCAATCATCTTACGGTTACAATCGTTTATTACGCAGTTAGTAAAACGCTCGCATGGCTGGTTACAAATTCGACACTTCCCTACTACTACATGGTTTGGGTCATCAGTGTAAAAACCTGTTGCAATACGGCTATCGAACACATAAAGTTTTCCTAAAAAGTCTTCGTTTGGATATTCGCGCATGTAAGAGACAATTCCACCATCTAACTGATACACATCTGTAAAACCTTGGTCTAGTAGATAGCCACTAGCCTTTTCGCATCTTACACCACCAGTACAAACTGTTAGTACAGTTTTGTTTCGTAAGTGCTCAATCTCTTTTAAGAACTTTGGTAAGTCACGGAAGTTATCCATCGCTGGCAAAATGGAGCCTTTGAAGTATCCAACCAAATGCTCGTATGCATTGCGCATATCAACAATGTAAAATTCTTTTCCTTCAGCAATCCAACTGTGCAATTCGGCTGGCTTAAGATGGATACCAGTTAACTTGTTCGGATCGATATCACATTCTTTTGGAAGGCCTAATGAAACTAGTTCACTGCGAACTTTTACAGAGGTTTTAGGGAAAGCCTGGCCATTGCCTGGGTCACGTTTAATATGCGTACCTTCAAAACGAGGATCGCTGAATAGGTCTTCCAAATAAGCATCAATTGCCTCTGATGTACCTTCTACAGTAGCGTTTATACCCTCTGAGGCCACAATGGTGCGCCCTTTTATGCCAAGCCTGGTCTGCAACTCTTTTTGATGCATCATCAGCTTAGAAGGGTTATCGATGTGAACGTATTTGTAGAATAAAATTATTTCGTGTGAATCTGTCATGTGTTTAGTATTCAGGCTACATTGTACCGTTTTTAAGGCGTTTAGTCAATATATCTAGTGCCAACTAGTTTGAATCAAGGTCTCTAAGTCAGAATGTTTTAACTCAAAGCCTAGTTCAGTACGAATTTTGGTATTGTCTGCCACAGCTATTGCCACATCCACTGGACGGCGTTCGGCAGTTTGCAGACTAACGCTTTTCCCAGTGATTCTTTCCACTGCAGATACAACCTGTTTTACTGACCATCCAGTGCCTGTACCAATGTTAAGGATCTTTACGTTCTCACTCCCTGGCTTATTCAAATAAGCCAAGGCGGTCACATGCGCTCGGGCTATGTCTAACACATGAACGTAATCTCTCACACCGGTTCCATCGATAGTATCAAAGTCTGTTCCGTAGATTGTAAGGTATGGGGCACGACCAGCAGCAACATCAATTACTTGAGGGATTAATCCTGTGCTGTGGTTAGAGAAAATTTGTTTATCGAAATCTGAGCCAACAGCATTGAAGTAGCGAAAGATTACAGCTTGTAATCCAGCAGACTGAGCGTATGCCTGAATGATTTGTTCTACCAATAACTTAGAAAGACCATAAGGTGAAAGGTTCTCACCAATTGCTGTTTCTGCAATAGGCATTGATTTCTGATTTCCGTAGACAGCAGCTGTAGAAGAAAAAATTAATTTCTTTACTCCAACTTTAAGCATTGTCTGAATTAAGTTCGCAGTCTTTAATGTATTGTTCTCAAAATATTCTAATGGCTTTTTAATTGATTCGTTCAAATCAATACTAGCTGCGAAATGCATTACTGCATCGATAGAAGAATTCTTCGCAAAAGTTTTTTCTAGCAATTTAGAGTCACCAAAGTCGCCTTCAATCAGAGTAATGGAATCAGGCAAATTACTTTTTTTGCCAGTACTAAAATCATCAATCACTGTTACTTGATGACCCGCTTCTAATAGTTTCCTAACGGCATGCGCGCCAATATACCCAGCACCACCTGTTACTAATATGTTCATACTGGCATCATACCAAATTGGCATACAAAAAAACACTCCCCTTTCGGAGAGTGTTTTTAGTTTGATCTACTTTATATGATCTTTAAGCCGTGGCTTAAGCGAAGATGAACTTCAAGATTGAATCACGCTTACGAGCGATTACGAATCCAGCAGTTACAAGTCCAGCAAAAGCAGCAGCAGATGTACCAGCTGCACCAGTAGATGGAGCATGGTAGACTGCCTTACCAGGAACGTTAATTACGATAGTGTTACCGTAAGTATTAAGTAATTGGTATGTAAGTTCAGTGTTCAAAGTTTGCTTAATACGAACTTTGAAAGTCTTAGTTACAGTTTCACCAGCTTTGATAGTCATTGATGGGAAAGTAATTGTATTACCAGATACTGAACCACCATTTGCAGAAATCATATCAGCTAATGGAAGTACTTGAGACAAGTCATCACTAATTACATAGTTAGTTGCATCAGCACCGCCATTGTTTGTTGTTACCAAAGTGTAAGTGATGTAATCACCACGAGCAGCAGATGTAGTTGTAGCATCAACATTCTTTGTGTCATTAAAGGCACGCTTAGAAAGTATGATGTTTGCTTCACCAGGCTTTGGAGTTGAGATAACTCTTACACAAGCATCATCGCTAACTTCATTTACATTTGAACCAGTAGCTTTCGCTACGTTACAAATAGTGTTTGAGTTAGAAGCTAATACTTTAGCTGCAAATTCAACAGTTTTGCTTTGCCCAGCAGAGATGCTACCAAAGTTTACTGTGAATGTAGAACCGTTAATGCTTGATGTACCATCACCAGAAACTGAATCATCAAACTGTAATCCGTTAGGAATTACGTCAGTCATACGAACATTGTTCAATGTAGAGTCACCTGGGTTAGAAACGGTAATTTTGAAGTTAACGCGTTCACCAGTACGAGCATCTACACTTGAATCATTGTAAGAAGTAGAAGTAGTGTTATTCTTAACAGATTTCTTGATAGAAATTTTCGGGTTGTTTGTAGTGTTATTTGTTACATTAACACAAGCATTATCTTGTACTTGAGATACATTGTTGCCAGTAGCAACTGCTGTATTACAAATAGTAGTAGTTCCAGTAGCCTTAACCTGAGCGTTGAATTCAACAGTTCGGCTTTGACCAGCTGGAATAGCTGAGTTAAATGTGACAGTAAGTGTGTTATTAGAGAATACAACAGTACGATCAGTAGCGGTCATAGCTTCGTATTCTAGACCAGCTGGGATCACATCAGTGATGCGAACACCTGTTAAATCAGTATTACCAGTATTAGTGATAGTGATTTGGAAACGTACCCATTCATTAGTCTTAGCATTAACAGACTCTGCAAAAGCAGTGTTGTTGTTATTGTTTTTAACTAATTTTTGAATAGTTAAGTTAGGGTTTCCAACTGGTGTGTTTGTAATAATCACAGAAGCAGTGTCCTGTACTTGAGTAGCATTAGCAGCAATTGCAGTTGCAACGTTTACTAATGTACCAGTGGTAGCAGTTACACGACCAGTGTATTTGATTACACGGCTTTCACCAGGTTGTAAGTTACCCAAGTTTACAGTTCCAGGAATTGCTCCCTGCCATAGACTTGAATCTAGTAAAGCATCATCAGATGTACCTACAGTTGTAGAACCAGCATCAACGCTAATACCTGCAACTGAGTTATCAGTCATAGTTACATTTTGAGCTACTGTAGAACCTGTGTTGGTTACAACTACTTTGTATCCAACTTTTTCATTCTGTTTTGCATTTACAGAAGGTGAATAAACTGCACCGCGACCAGTGTTAGGATCCAAAGTAAGGTTCTTTACACCTTTGTCGATAGACAAAGTAGTGCGGTCAGTTGTTGGAGTTACAACTTTAAACTTGAAAGACAAGAATAAGCTGTACTCAAAACAAGCTTGTAGATTACCTAAATCATAAGTAGAGTTACCAATGTTTAGATTTTGCTTACCAGGGATTAGACGACCTTCGTAGTCGTAAATAGTTCCACTGTTAGGGATTACTTCTAACTTAGCGTTAGCAGGAGTCTTAACAGTGAAAGACTTAGTGTATGTAGCAGCATTACTAGAAGTGTAAGTCACCTTAATTTGGTGAGATGCACCTACAGTTGTATCAGTTTCGGTCTTGATTTTTACATCTTTAGCCGTAGTGATTGCTGGGTCCAAATTGTTAGCGGCACCGTTATGAAGATACATAAGAGCTGCACCTGTTTGGCCATCAGCCAAAGTTAAACCGTCGTTCCAATCAGCTTCACTTTGTGAGAACTGAGGATCTGGAGTGTGTAGTGCGGCATCGATTGCCGGGAAATCGTGACACAACGGAACGTTGTCGTCAGCATAAGTGACAGGCCAGTAGTTGAAAGTTGGGACTTGTGGTGGGTTAGCACAGGTTGCCGCTAAGGTATCACGTCCACCCAAAGTAGGAATAGAAGCTAAGCCAGCAGCTACAACACTAACCATTACCAAGGTAACCAAAAGGCTACGTCCTGGTTTCAAACTAGCTTTTAGCATTTGCTTGAATTGCATAATGTGTTGATTCTCCTTGCCTTTAAATGCTGGCACGCCATGCATAAAAAGATAAGATAATTAATAAGATACTTATAAAGTAGATCTGTTAAAAGTTTCGACTTCTTAACAAATCCAATAAGTATACCCTATTTCTCCATTTTTGTCAAGGCTGTAGGGAAAGGTTTCAGAATTTTTCTTGAACCTCAAATTATGGCTTAAATAAAAGAAAAAAGACCGATATCCACGATGGGAATCGATCCTTTAATAAATACAGTCGCCTTTGTAATATGGCTAAACCCCGGCTTTTTTGCCGAATATCTCTCCAAAACTGATAACTGTCATGTTGTAAAACCACATGAAAGTTGCCACAGTAATAGACCATACCAAGGCAAGAAATGTCTTCTTGGAAAGAAAGGCTACCATTGCCATTAATATGACGGCAAAGATTATGCCGAATCCGACAATGGAAAAGAAATTCTCCCTATAGTCATTGCGTTGCAGAACACCTAACAAGTTGGACATAGCTTTTACCTCGCATTTGGATTGTTTGCAAGAAAAGAGTATAACAAATCAATAAGCAAGTCAACTAAGCATGGTGTACATGCTTCCAAAGCACTCCTTTGAATTCATTGTTCACTATTAAAGGTACTCCTGAAATAGATTTAACCTGTCTTGCAATAGACTGCATTGGGCAATAGTGCTGTCTACCAGATTGGCAATGTGCACATAAGCTACGCAACTGGGTAACTATATTCTTTTTTGATAATTCTAAGTCTGACATGGCTTTGATGTTAAATTTGTATATTTACTCGAGGTTTCTAATTACCCCTACAACTTTTCCCTGAATCATCCACTCTTCTTTAGGATAGATATTCTGATAGTCAGGATTCTCTGCTTTCAAGTAGGCTCTGTTCTTTACCTGGATGAATCGCTTAACCGTGGCTTCATCATGGAGAAGGGCTACTACTAGATCATTATTCTTTGCTTCATTGGTAGGACGAACAATTACTAGATCACCTTCATGGATTCCAGCATTAATCATACTGTCCCCTCTTACTTTTAGAAGGAAAACATCTCTCCGACCCTTAACTAAGGTTTGAGGCAAGTTCACCCACTCTTCTATAAACTCTTCCGCTAAGTGAGGGCTACCAGCTTGAACTGATCCCATAACTGGTACTCGGATTAAACCTTTATCTAAACTATCTGATAAACTATTTAAAACTGTAATCCCACGAGCTTTGCCGTTAGTGCTAATGTATCCCCCATCTTCTAGGGAAGATAAAAGTTTAGCCACGGCGTTCTTAGATTTTACTTCTAAGTATTCAGCCATCTCAGACATAGATGGTGGCATGTTGTGCTCACGAATTTGCCTGACGATAAACTTCAATAACTCTTTTTGCCTGGCTGTGATTTTTTCTGAAATGCTCATGGTTAATATGTTTAATCTAGTGCTTAACTATTTATATAGTATACAATCGTACACCCTATGTCAACTTACATAAAAACCGAACAATTACGTTCGGTTTCAAAAGTTATCCACAAAATCTAATTCACTTTAGTTCATCCCCAACAAATACTTTATGAATCCAATCAAGATATCTACAACGCTCTTCAGAATCGGGATTGATGCGGGCAACAGCACTATTAATACAATAATCCAAATGAAATTGCTTTTAATGGCTTGCACTATCGAGTAGATAAGAAAGATCACTACCGCAATAGAAATGAATGGATGAAGAAATGATGGAAAAAATCCTAAAAACTGCTGATAAAGTCCTGTTAAAAATTCCATAAAGTTAAACTTAAATTATTTTCGATTATTTAACCTTGGTCCCCTTTTTGGCCTTGCTTAGTTTATCCACAACAACGATATGTGGATAATCAAAAATGTCTTTAATAAATCGGTCAAAAGTATCAATTCGCAATTGGAATTCATCTGGGGTCATGATGCTGTAATTGACGTCTATACCCATCATCAATTTGCATTGCTTAAAGAAAGTGTCTAGCTTGGCTAGGTTTACTTTACCAATTAGTAGTAAATCCACTGGCAAGTTCGGCTGGCCAGTAAGCACGCCAGATAAAAAAGCAGCTTTAATATCTCCTAGCTTAGCTATCGCACTAAAAAGCTCGTCTTCATAAGGCTTCTGATTTTTCACTAAAGACGCTTTGATTTCTGGAAGAAGCTTGTGTTTTTGGTTAATAATATACAACTTTGCCCGGTCGCGGACTATTTGATCAATAATGCTGTCATCCAAAAATTCTTGCAACAAAGGGTTAAGCACCCTTTCATTAAAGGATAATCGCTTTGATAATTCTTTAGCTGAATAGCTGCGGGCTGGTGCTAATAAAAGAAAGGCTAAAAGTTCTGATCCGTACTTCGAATCTAATATATCTGCGTGTGTCATCATGAATTTAGTATATCATACGACTAAAAAGAGATATAAAAAAACGGTAGCCAAGGGCACTACCGATTAAGATTGATGGGTTTGGAAATTAACCCAGCTTCGCTTCGAATGCTTCGATCGCAACCACGGCAGCCATTCCATGAATGTTCCAGCAGTCGTCGCATTCTAGGCGCTCGAATTCATCCCACAGATCTCCATTCATCGCAGTAAGTCGATGAAAATATTGTTCCAATTCCTGAAGTTCTTTTTCGTTATATGATGCATTGATTTGCAAAGCCTTTGCATCCTCTTCATCGTCACCCCCGGCGGCAAGCCTGATAGGAATGTAAGAAAGCGCGGCCCGCAATATCTCGATTCGATCGAAACAAGCTTTTAATTCGCTCTCGATATAATTACTGCGAAAATCAAAACCCACATGATCAGCGCAAAAATATTCTTGCGCACTATCCCTATTACCCTCTTTTAGCATATTTGTCTCCTACCAACCTTTTCTCCTAGGACTGAGTGTGCCGAGATTATCACACAATAAATTACCCTGGTCAATAGAGGCTTTAAGTAAATTGACCAAGATCAGGCAAAAAGTGATATAATATGAATAATATGGCAGAACTTGAAACCCAAGTCGTAAAAATCCAACTCGGCGACAATAAACAGGCAACTAGCTATGTTTATACGCTAGCCGAGACTGTGGACAGCTCCGGAGCAGAACTATACATGATCTGTGAGTTGCCTTTATTTAATCCTGCGGCAGCTGAAGAATGTCAAAGGATTTCAGAAGCAATCGCAGCTTCTCTTCGGCGCAGCTATCGTCGTCCAGCAGCAAATGGCACCTTCGAAAACGCCCTGGCAGTAATTAATGAAGAACTTGGCAAACTACAGAACTTAGGCAAAACTCATTGGCTAGGAAAACTAAACGCGGTCATTGCAGTTAAGGCTGGTACAAAACTTTCTGTAACATCAGTAGGTAAAATTACAGCGCTCCTTCATCGTGATTCAAACTTCGCACCAATTGCTGAACCAAGTACACCGCATCATCCTTTAAAAACTTTTGAAAACTTTTCTGAGGGCAGAATTCGTTTAGGCGACCTATTAGTTCTTTCTACATCTCAATTATTCAATCATATTTCCATTGATCGATTCAAAAATATTTTAAAGCGAAATGACTTGCCAGACACAGCCGAAGAAGTCATCTCTACTTTGAATGATGTCATGGGTCCAGAAGTTGCTTGTGGCACTATCTTAGCTAAGCAAGTTCCGGCTGGCAGCATGGATATGGAAGAAGAAGTAGACTTGGCTGCATACATGGCAGCACCTCAAGTTGCATCGAGCAGGCAATCTGCTGACTGGCTAGACCGCATTAAGACTATGAGCTCTACCGCAGCGACGATTGGTAAGAATGTTGGAGTTAGTGTTAAAGAAAAGATAAAGAAACGCCCAAAACTAACCGACATGATTAAAGGTAATGACGGCGCTTTGCAAGTTGTTCAAAGTCAGTTTAAACGTGCTGCAAAGCAAGTCCAACCTACTACTATTAAAGGTTATAGCAAGCAAAAGAAAATCTTTATGATTGCTGCAGCCATACTATTAATTGCGGTGATTACAAATGTGGCGATTGCCAAGTATGTAAACAATAAACCTAACGTAGTGGCCGTAGCAGATGATCAGATAGTTGCAATGGAAAAGTTAGCTAGTGATGCCAACGCCGCACTTCTTTACGGTGACGAATCTCAAGCTAACTCTATATTGGGTCAACTAAAAGAAAAGTTGGACGCTTTAGGGGAAGTTCCGGAAGAGCAAAAATCTAAAATAGACTCCATTAGAGAACAAGCATCCACTTTAGATAAGAAGCTTAATAATGTAGCTGAAGCCGGTGTAGAAAACTTAGGTACACTAAGTAATGGTGAGCACTTGATTATATTGCCGACCTACCTAGCAACCGAGACTGGGCGAACAGTAGTTAGTTTCAATAAATCATCTGAAAGCATATCTGATTCTGCCTTAAAAACTAGCGAGCCTATTACTTTGAGTAGCTTCTCTACTGGTGATAGATCAGTAATTTATAATGGCTCTGAGCTATTACTATGGAATACGAAGACTGGAGTTATTGGAGGCGCATTCTCAGACAGCGTACCTAAGACAGACAATGCTCGCGGTCTTACCGTCTATAATAACCGAGCTTACATTCTAGATCGCGCAAATAAAAAAGTGATGCGTTATAGTGTAAGCGATACTGCCTTCAGCGCACCTACTGCATCAATAGAAAATGTTTCCGAAATCGCCAATGCTTCTGATATGACTATTGATGGAAATATCTATATTGCAGCCAACGGCACAATTTTGAAATACAATGCTGGGGCAAAGCAAGAATTCAACGTTGGTGTCTCCAATTTACCAGATAACACCAAGATTTATACAGAGAATGGATTTACTAATTTGTATGTCCTAGATCCGGCCGGAAAAAGAATACTAGTAATGAATAAAGAAGGCGGCGTACTTCAAACTCTTACCAACAGCCAATTCAACGACCTAAAAGACTTCTATGTTGATGAAAAAGCAAAAGCGATTTACGTGCTTAACAATAATCAACTATTAAAAGTTTCATTCTAATCTAAATATTCAAAAACCTCCGCAAGGAGGTTTTTTGTTATCTATTAAATTAGCTTATCTAGTTTTCAGTGCTGGGAAATTAACCTTAACTTCCATTCCAGCTGTCAGCTCTTTAAAGCGCTCATCTAAATACACTTGCTGAGTCTCAAAAGACTCATGTACATAACTCTTTAAGTCTTTTGTCTGAGCCGCAAGTTTTTCGTCTAGTTTTTGGTCTAGTTTTTCCTCAAACTTATCCAACTTCTCATCTAGAGTTTTATCAAGGTACCCCACAGTACGTTGAAAATTAGCTTCAAACTGTTGATCTAAATATTCTTTATCTATTTCCATAATTTTTTTCTCCTGCGCACTATATTTAGTGCTATTAATAATAGATTAACACGTCTGCAAAATGCGTCAATCATATATAAGTGATTATAAAAAATACCGCATAAAATTAACTTAAAATTATTCTTAAGTTTTTGGTAAATAAAAAAGACCTCCTACTTGGAGGTCTTTTTAGATCAGAATTAGCTCTGGGGAAATAGTTACTTAAGAACTACAGTTCCACCAGCTTCTTCAAGTTGCTTCTTCAAAGCTTCAGCATCAGCTTTTGGCATGTTTTCTTTGATAGCTTTTGGTGCACCATCTACGATGTCCTTAGCTTCTTTCAAACCTAGACCAGTTACTTCGCGAACAACTTTGATTACATTAATCTTGTTGTCGCCAGCTGCTGTAAGTTCAACTGTGAATTCGTCTTTTTCTTCAGCTGCTGCGCCTGCTGCTGCAGGAGCTGCACCCATCATCATAGGAGCTGCTGCGGAAACGCCGAATTTATCTTCTAATACTTTTACAAGTTCAGAAAGTTCTAGAACTGAAAGCTTTTCAATAGAGCTAACAAGATCAGCAAACTTTGCTGGAACTTCTACTTTTGCAGTAGTTTCTTCATCTGCCATAATAAGTCCTTTTCAAATAATTAATTAATTTTGTGCTAGTTGCACGCTATTTCTGCGCGACTGCGTTAAGCACGTTAATCAAACCACGAAGGTTGCCAGCAAGTACGTTAACGAATCCTGTGACTGGAGCGTTAATTGTACCAACCAACTGACCACGCAATTGATCTTTGCTTGGAAGATCAGCCAAAGCAATCATTTGTTCCTTGGAAGCAAATGCGCCATCTAGAACTCCAGAAAGGATGCCAATAGTTTTGACTTCTTTACCGAAAGTTTTAATGATGCGAGCTGGAGCTACTTCATCTTCTTGAGATACAGACAAGATAATCGGAACTTTAAGGTCTAACAAAGTAGAAGCTTCAATTCCATTAGCTTCGAAAGCTTTCTTGATCAACGGAGTTTTGTAAACTTTACTTACGATACCTTCAGCGGAAAGAACACGACGAAATTTGTCGATATTCTTTACAGTAGTGCCTCGGTATTCAGTTAGAACAATAGACTTAGCGCCTTGTAGGCGTTCTGTTAGTTCTGTTAAATCTTGTTCTTTTTGTGAGCGTGATTTTGCCATATGTGTATATGTTTTCTGTTTAACGTCTGCGGTGTTTGCACAACGCCGACCAGGTCGACCTTTGTTAATGGCTACTATCTCTGACTGAGTAATAAACGTAAAACTCGGCTTTTGGCCGAGCTAACAAATGATCGAAAAGTGCGTCTAAACGCAAAGCTTCGATTTATGTTCCTCGGCGGGTCTAGAGTGTTAAAGCTCTAATTTAAGGCCTTCTACGATGTGTTTTGGGCCACCAACTGTCTTTGGATATGTAGTTAATAGGAGTATACTATCATTGACAGAATTAGTCAAATGTGTTAAACTGCTGCAGTCAAGATAATGCGCTAGTACAGGAGGAAGAGCGATGTTTAGTATTGTTTTATATTTTGGCCATTTGGATGATAATGGCAGAGAGCAATACCCCCGATACCGAAAACCAGATAATATAGAAATATATCAAACTGTGCAGAACGGCCAGTTCACAACCCTGACTGGCCCCCAAAATATCCACAGTGCGACTCTGCCCATACAGGCAGAGATCAAAAAAATTCTTAACGACGAAGAGGCGAACTCTCGATCCATCTATTTGCTAGCCGCATCTATGAAGGATTATTTAACAATCGTTGAGGTCGACTCTCGGTGGGAAGAGGTATTGGAAGGTAATCCATAAACTGTCTGAAAAGACAGGGGCCGGTACATTAAATTGTACCGGCCTTTATTATTTATAGTTAGTAATTACTTTGGATTACTTTGGATTATTTTTTTAATGTAGCCCATGTCGCTGCCATTATAAGTTTCATGCACTTGCCTGTTCAAATGATCCATCCTAACTTGATTAGCTGCTGCATCTTTACCCCTTTGAATATCTTCGTACTTTTCACTCCACTCACGATTAGATTTGATATAAGCCGTTTTCAAGGTAGCAAAATTTTTCGCAAATATTTTATAATTCTCCATGAATACATTAGCCATACCTTTTTGATCTTCTTTAAACATGGAGTAAAAAGTATGGGACTCAATTACCAATTGATATAGAATTCTATACCAAATTTTACTCTTCGCTATACCAGTAGTGTTTAATAAAGCTTGGGTCTCTTTTGAACTTGCCATCGGCTTAAAGTTATCTCTCCACATTTTCCATCCATCAATTAGCTCCACGAGCTCCTCGGGCTTAGCGTTAATAATATATCGCGGAATGGAGGCTTCACCCATTCTTGGCATTCTATTGTTTCCTGTATGATAGCTCGATTCTCGATAATATTTCAGCTTGTTTATAGCAGGTTCTTTATTAAACCTCTTATATAAATCTTCAAATTTATTTTTGAAACTATATTTACTAATGGTTACGTCTAAACCAACAGAGTATTCCCCCACCCTCTTATTAGGATTAACTTTTTCCCTAGGAAATTCTAAAATCAAATCGGTCTTACGCATAATATCGTCGTAGTCAGCTGTAGATTGTGCAACAATCTCTCCTTTACTCAAAGCATAAACTCGGGAAAGCAATGTATGGTCTGAACAAATAGCCTCAAACTCTTTAGCTAGAATATCTAGTTTTTCTCTTTTTTCTAGTTCTTCCGGACTTACATCTGAACCCATTAACGACTTTTGGAATATTTCCTGTCGATCTAAAACAGTCTGCTTATCTGTTTCTATAGTATCTGAAGAATATACATCCTCGAATTCTTCCTCATCAATTTTATTCTTTTCAACACTACCAATAATATATTTATCACTAAAATCCCTTAGGTGATCTAAGGATAGATTATCAATACCACTAGTGTCTCTTTCAAAACGATTTGCGCCTTGTCCTTCTCTGAACATAAATTAACCAAAAATAAATTTAGGGAGATAATTAATCATTGCCACAAACTCACGGAAATAATAGAAGCGAAGTTCTGGGCGTGAATAATAACCAGAGCTTGGGGCACTCCAATAGACATCATCAAAACCAGCGCGCTTTGCCATTAGCACCGCCCGGGCTAAATGAAACGCATCACTCACTACAATTACCGAAGTCTTACCTTCAAGTTTTGCCTTTGAATTTTTGATGTTGTCGTAAGTATTATGGGACTGATCTTCCAAAATATAGTTAACTTCCCCATCCGAATTCTTTGCAATTATTTTTTCCATGAACTGAGCTTCAGAAATATCTGAATCTGAGATCTTGCCTCCTGAGAGAACCATTACGTCTGCCTTACCCTGCTCATAAATTTCTAGGCCTTCTTTAGTGCGATTAGTCAATGCGGGAGTATTAATAGCTGCGCCTAGAACGATGATTGCATCTGCGTGTTTAATTTCTGGTCGGGTGTGTGCAATCCCCCAAATCAAAAGAGCGTCAGCTGCAACAAATACGCCGACTGCTATTGCCAAATAAATTAAGATTTTCTTTATCATTTCTTCAGAGATTTTTTAGATGGGACTTTTGCAGACCTACCAGACTTACTTTCAGATGAATAATAGTAACGGTACTTTTCTAGATCAATTTTAAAGTCTTTGGAAACAGGAATTCCTTCGCTCTCAATTAATTTTTTTTGAGCTAGGGGAGTGCTAATGAAATTTCCTTTAATGCTAATTTCACCGGCATTATTTATCACCCGCCACCAAGGTATTGAGTTGTCCCCATCTAGCAAGCGCAGCATCCAGCCAACCTGGCGAGCAGCTCTTGGACTACCGCAAGCCGCGGCCACTTGCCCATAGCTAACTAATTTCTTCTTCGGGACTTCCCTTACTGCTTTATAGACTTTTTCTCTAAAATTCATATTTTCCTTACTCACTAAGTATACCAAATTTCTAGCATTCAATCCCCTTGCTGAAGCCTTAAAATATAGATATAATACTGGCACTATTAATATAAATTTATGGGATTAAAAGATGTACCTTTCGGCAGCCTAGAAAAGTTCAATGTAATAGTTGAAATTTCTCAAGGTAGCCAAGATAAATACGAAATTGATGAAGAGCTAGATGTAATCAAACTAGATCGCGTTCTATTTTCATCACAACGCTACCCGTTTAACTACGGCTTTATTCCACAAACTCGCGCTGATGATGGTGACCACACAGACGTTCTTCTATTTAGCACCAACCCGATCTTTCCAGGTGCAGTTGTAGAAGCTCGCGCAATTGGTTTTATGAACATGATAGATGGTGGCGAAATTGATAACAAGATCTTTGCTGTTCCTACAAAAGACCCTCGCTTTAAACACGTAAAGTCTTTTGCGGAACTATCTGAACACTCTCCGAAGGAAATCAAAAACTTCTTTGCAACCTACAAAATTTTAGAAGAAAAATCAGTTGAAGTTGGTGAATTCGATACTGCAGAAAAAGCACTTGAATACATTGAAAAGACTCGCAAGGTTTACGAAGACGAGCACGCAGCATAATAAAGCAATTTTTAAAAACTCCCTCATGCGAGGGAGTTTTTAATATTTTTAATATATCTTACTGCATAGATTTTAAACAAGCAGCCTTTGCAACTTCAGGCAAACTATTACAAACAGCTTGCTGCGCTTCCTTAGTATCTAGTGAGCCAGCGTTAGCAGCAGCTGATGCTGCAGCATTCACATCAGTGCCAGTAAAGGTACCCATGTCGCTAAACTGCACATCGCTTGGCAATTCAAACTTACTCTGATCAACAGACCAGTCTTCACACTTGAAGTTATAGTCTTTATCTAAGTCTACCGACTGGTTCTTAGTTTCCACCTGTGCGGATTGATCTAACGACATCTTGAAGCCAGTCTTGGAGTCATGTGTCCAAACATAGCTAGTTCCGCCATCGTATATCATGTGAGTGAATGACTGAGATTTTGTTTCTGGAAGTTCGATAGTAATATCTCCACGCATTTTATTGTTAGAAGAATACATTACTCCGGAAGTATTAACTCCACCCTCATTTGACTGATAAGTACACTTTCGTGTTTTGCCTGACTCAATTAATGATTTCAGTGAGGCAGTCTCTACATTAGTGCCAGATGCCATTTCTGCGCTTTGAGATTCTCCGGCAACGTCTGTTTTAGTATTTTTAGTACTGTAAAAGTAGGCACCGCCTCCGATTACAACAACTGCGATAATTGCAGCGATAACTTTAGTGGACATTAATTTTTCCTTTCAGCGACCATTTTTAACTGGTCGGGATTAGTTGCTTCTATTATAGCAAAAATGTAGAAAAAAACCGCCAATCGGCGGTTTTTAATTTATTTCAATTGTTTGTGCCAAACGTATCCCAAATATACCCCAAGGATTGCTGCCACTCCTAGCATTTGGTACATATACGGCTCAAAAACTGTTGGCCAATTTGCGCCGACAAAAATACCGAAGAACAATACAGAAAACTTTAACAAACTAACATGCCACCACTTTAGGTTAACATCTTGAAATATATTCATATGACTATATTAATTATTTATAGCTTAATTATACAACGAAAATAACTACCACCAAAGACCAGAAAGTCCTGCCGCTTTCATGGCAGCGCGTGTTAGTGAACCGAAGTAGCCAATTGCAGGAGCAACACCTTTATCTTTTTGAAAAGCAGATAGTGCAATCTTAGTTTGCGAAGCGAAGTATCCGGTTGGTCCTGCTGCAATTCCATACCCTTGGCCAATTAAAATTTCTTGAAGAGCTTTAACGTCAGCCCCAGACATTCCAACTGTTAAATCTCTAACCGAACTTATAGGTGGCTGAGATTGAACAGGAGCTGAGACTGGTGTTGAAACAGGCGCTGCAATAGTTTGCCCAGAGATTAACTCGCGAGTTCGTCCATTAAACAGACCGTTTGCGGGGCTTATACCATTAGTATTTTGGAACTTAATTAAGGCATTTTTTGTTAAAGCCCCAAACCAATTTGTTTCTTGTCCTAAAGACCCAACTCCACTACTCGCCAACTGATAGCCTTTCGCATTCAAATATCTTTGCAACTCACGAACATCATCGCCAGTCATTCCAAAACTTAAATCGCGAGTAAACACTGAAGTTGGCGGAGCAGTTACTGGGGTCGGTGCAGCAGTAGGTGTATATCTACAAACTTCAGCGCTATGCTTGCCACCAGTTGTGTAATTCAAAGCTGCTGGGTCATGGCAACGTCTTACGTAGCTTCCAGAAGAACCAGATGGAGCGCTACCGAACAAAGCAAATAAAGAGAAGCTCTCAGTAGTACAAGAAATTTCGTTTGTATCTGTGCTAACTGTACAATCTTCTAGGCGTTGCCATTCATTATCGTGATAGTGGTACAACCACAAAGAATCTTCATCTAAACCTACAATGTCTGCATCGGTGTATTCATAATCAATGGTGACGGGTGCATCAAATGAATCTAAAATTGTATCACCGTTAATGATGGCCTTTACGTCGAATAGAATAGGACCAACTTCATTTGGTGAGCTTGGTGGCTTACCTAGTGCAGTCAGAATGTCTTCATTGTCTAAAGCATGAATTTGAATCACCAAAGAAGCGGCTGCGCCTGTTACGTTAGCTGGCATTGTCACAGAAATTGTATTATCTGTATTTGTTAAAGAAGATGTACCTCCAGCGTTTACAGTCACTCCAGTTGATTGATTGCCTCCAGGAATAGCGCTTTCCTCACATCCAGTTGTTGTAAACGTACTTGCTGATGAATTTGTTGTGTTATTACTTGCGTCCTTAGAAGTAACTTGATAGTGATACGTAGTGCAAGCAAGCAAGGTATTTAAAGTCACGCTATGAGAAAGCACGCGCGGTGCTGTATCTGTTTCTGCAGTATTTGTTCCCAAAGCATTTGTTAAACCATAACTTACTCTTGTAGAAGCAAGCTCATTTGTTGTCCATGTTATGGCACTACTATTGGAAGTTGGCGTAGCAACTAATGCAGAGATGTTTGGCGCCGTAAAATCACCTGTTGTAAAGTTCCAAGTTGTTGCGTTAGATATACCTGTATAGTAAGCATTCGATCCATTTTTAAACGCAGTATTTGGGATGTTTACGTAGTATGAGGTGCTTTCATCTAAAGTGATGCTCGGGTTGATTGTAATTGTCGCAGAGCCACTACCAGTCACTAATGCATCTGGAACAGAAATAGTCTCGACTACTGAGTTGTCTGAAGATTTATGAATTGTGATGTTGCCTGTATCTTTAGTTACTGTCTGACTAAAAGTCACAACTAAATTAGCTGTAGTGCTTACGTTGGTAGCATTATCTGTTGGAGAAAGTGTGCTAACTGTTGGAGTACTGCTTGTTGTAATAGAAATATTTTTCGCCACAACATCTGGTAAATCACCTGATGCACCGAATTCAACAATGTATCCGCCTAAATTATGATTACAAGGTAAGTCATTCCAGTTATTACTACTTACGTAAAATTGCGCACAGTCTTCCCCGCCAGAGTCATTTGGCTCCCCGCTTGCCCATCTATTGTAGTTGCCACCAACGACGCTACCACCGCCATTACCACTCCAGAACTGAGTCCCTGTTTCTGGGCCAGTTACCCAACGCCAAGCGCCTTCTACTGCAGAGTCACTTGCACCGAACCAGCCATCACCAGTAATACGAGCTGCCACGAAGTTGTTTTCATCTTGAGATGTAATTGTTGCCAAATAACCGTTGGAGTCATATGCAGTCTGAGCGGCTGCCGCAGTCTGTGCATTTGTCCAAGTAATAGTGCCAGAAATGTATTTATATAGATGCCCATTTCCTTCGAAGAAAACTTCACCAGGGTTTACCAGTGAAACTTCTAGTGTATCTGTGCCGGTGCTTCCACGTGTGTATGTTAAAGTGGCCAACGCATTGTTAACGTTCGTTAAGCTTCCAGAAAATTGTAGTGTTGCGCCAGTTTGTCCACCAGTGAAAGTTAGTCCAGTGGTTGTGCTCATTGCCAATGTTCCGCTAGTGACACGCAATTTAACAGGAACTGGTTCTGAACCAGTACCAGAAATTTGCAAATCTGTGATTGGCATAGCAACACTTGTTGTGCCGCTAAAGCTATTGCTGCCTGTTAAGGCATACGCAGCTTTCGCTTTTTGGATTGGGACATTGAACCCAATAGTTGCAACCAAAAGGAAAATCGCAACTGAAATAAAATATCTTTTCATTAACATAATTATACCACTTTTATTTTAATCTAAAGCTTTTTTTGTGGATATAAGTTTAAATAAAAAACCGCACCAAGGCGGTTTTAAAATTGGCTGGGGTACCAGGATTTACCCTACGGGTATAAACTTCAAATCCTGCGCCGAACATGAGCCTGCCAACCTTGCGATGCAAGATTGCCACGCTCATGGCTGGGGTACCAGGATTCGAACCTGGGATCAGCGGACCAGAACCGCTTGCCTT
>CAZLNP010000007.1:0-36313 GCA_964561085.1 uncultured Candidatus Saccharibacteria bacterium | reverse complement strand
GCAAGGTCGACGTAGGGGATCGCGTAGGAGTGCGAGGGCGTGGTCACAATGAGGTGCGAGTGGTTGGTGTTGAGTCCAAAGGTGTAGGTGGCCATGGCGGGTAGAGTCTATTCATGGATGGATAGAACATGGCTACTACCCAGCTGAGTCTCGACACCGCTGCCTCGGGGCACGTCCTGCGGGACTACTATACTGCCGGTGGTTCCCAGCGGCTCATGCACCTGGCCTCTTGCCACAATACGATGTTCGTGATGAACCGCAGCACCGGCACCCTGACCATCCAGCGCGACGGCCAGGAAGTGTTCCGCGCCGACATCATGGGCATCAGCGCGCTGGTGGCAGCCACCCCGGCACTGCGCTTCACTGAGCTGGCAAACTTGATGGTGACTTAGGCAGGCGGTGTTTGCTCGAGGAGCCGCCCCCGTTGGTCTGGCTCGTGCTCGGCAGCTGGCCGGTCCAGACCCCCACGGCAAAGGTCATCACAGGCAACCACACCCGCTCGTCGTGGTTCAGACAGATCATCACCATCGAGAACACCAGCAGCACACTCGTGAAGGCCGCGACCATGGCGAACACCCACAGGCGTCGGTCGATGCGCTTGCCCGAGCTGGTGCGCATGTAGTTGCCGGCCAGGCCAGAGCTCGCGGTGCCTGGTGAGGGCGGGGCGTCGGACAAGTAGGGCCCGCTCACCGGGCCAAGGTCGCGCATGTCAATTTGAACGTCGTGTGGGTCCATTGTTTACCAATACACCGCTAGAACACCGCGCATTAACACTGCTTTTCGCGACGCTGGGCCAGCAACACCGCCCGGCCACCGTGGTAGGTCAGGATGCAGTCGATCCCGGCGCTCTGGAGCAGGTGTCCGATGTGGGTGAGGTCGTCCAGGGTCGTGCTGTGGTCGCCCTCGCACAGCTCGACCGCCTCGCCTCGCATCGCCTGGTTGTAAATGTCGTTCGCGGCCGTGCGTCGGTACTGGTCGAGCCAATGGGCGATCTGGTCCTTGTTCGCGGTTGGCTGCCAGTCCATGGGCATCGTTCCATCGCTGCGGCTCGCGTTGTTGTTGCTCATTCTGCTCCTGGCCTCGCCGCGTGCAAATGAACCGCGCGTGGCCACCAGGCGTGAATAAACATCACGTCCGCCAAGGAAGACGATGACGGGTTGGCGCTGGCAGGTGGGTGGATGTGCTGGTACGGCCGGTTGACCCGTTCTGATACCAGTCAACAAACCCGGCGACTAACATGTAGAGGATCATGCCAATGCAAGCCACCGCCATTGCGGCAAGGCCGCCAAGTGCATCGTCTTGGGGTGTCATGGTCATGAAAAAATGACGCAGGCTACCGGTGCGAGTGCATGTGTGCGTCGATTAGGCAACGATCCGCACTTGCTTCGCGCCCTTGCGCAATCCACCCCGGCGAACAATCGCGGTTCCGGCGCGAGGAAGCAGGTTCGACACCTCTCTCTCGCTGAGTGGATCAAGCTGTTGCGAGTCTGGCAGGACACTCGTAGGTGCACCGCGGGTGCGGTTGAAGGGCATGAAGGGGTTGCCAATGTTGTAGGGGTCGCGGAACCACAAGGTGCGGTTGGTGTCCACGGTGCCGGTGGTGTCGTGCTTGACGTTGTTCGTGGAGTCGAGCTCGGCCTTGGTCGTGTAGGGCGTCTGCTCGAGCGCGTCTGGCACTGACAGGTAGCTCAAAAACACCGGGCGCACTCGGCTCGAGTTCGAGCCCGAGTCTCCAGTGATCGACACAGGTGCAAGCGAGCGCTGATAGCGACGGTCGTGGGCCAGCTGCTGTGCCCAGACCCCGGCACGCTGCATTGGCTTGAGACCCGGCAGAGAGCGCCCGTCGGCGGTACGCAGCTGGTTCACTGTGCTGCGCACGTTCGAGTCGAGCATGCCCCGGTAGTAGGCGTCGTCGCCGCCGTTCTGGTCGACCAAGAACTCATGTCGGGCAATGCGGGCGCCCGCAGTGCTCTGGCCCACCCGAGGATCCCCGAACGGCGCAACAAAGGTACTGCCGGCCAGCGCGGCGCTGTCGCCCTTCATCGCGTCCGAGTAGGGCGACTCGACCCCCTCCTCATCCACGTCGGGCATTTGTTCGTACATGGCCAGGCTGGCCAATCCGGCTGCAACGGCTCCAAGGGCAATTGCCATTTTAGGACGGCCCGAATCTGTGCAAACCCATAGAATAGCCCGGGTGCGCCGCAGTTTGTTCTATTTGTTGCCAGCGCCCCCAGAGCAACATGTCTGCCTCTTCTTCCAGCAGCAGCAGCGACCCCTCTCCCAGCGAGTACAGCAAGACCCTCTCTTCGAAGGTCCGCGAGGCTGCGATCAACAAGGCCGACGAGGTCGGACGCGGCGTCTGCTGTGTCACCGGACTGTCGATCCCCGAGGGCAACCCCGGATGCTCTCTGCGTGTCATTTCCGAGCGCGGTGTGCCCGCGGCGGTGCCCAAGGCCCAGTTTGTGAGCATCGAGGCGGCCCTGCGGTTCATCGGCCAGGTCTGCCAGGCCAACCCCGACTCGGACAAGAAGGAGGCGAGCGCCCTGGCGAACCTCAACCGCTGCGGAGTCGACATGAGCAAGGAGCGCGGCACTGCGGTCATCAAAATCGCCGAGAAGGCCGGTCTGTTTGTCGGCGACTGCGGCAACTCGGCGCTCAAGGCCGCCCGTGAGAAGTACGACGCGGACTGCAAGGAGAAGCGCGACGCGGCCAAGGAGAAGGAGAAGCAGGAGAAGCTCGCCGAGAAGGAGAAGGAGAAGCAGGCCAAGGCGGCCGAGAAGGAGAAGAGCCAGGCCGCGAAGCGCAAGATCGACGAGGTCGAGGCTGCGTCTGCCGAGCCGGTGGCCGCCCCGAAGGCCAAGCGTGTGCGCAAGGAGAAGGCCGCGCCCAAGGCCCGTGAGGCCCTGGGTCTTGACGCCGACCAGGTCATTGGCACCCAGGTCGACCAGGAGTGGGACATGGCCGAGTAGTTGTTCATCATCTTTCTAGTGCGCTTAATACACGTCACCTCTCGTCGCATCAATCATGTCCGCGTCCCCTGTTGACACGACCAACTCGCTGAGCATTAGCCTCAATGTCCCGAGCATCATCTCCTTCTTCCTGCTTGGTGCTGTGAATGGTCTCGTGACCGGCGGCATCCTGGGCATGTCTGGGGGCGTTTCCGCTTCGGCTGGTGGAGGCACCCTGATCCTGGCCTCGGTGGCCGGTATCGTGGGTCTTTTTGCCACCTCGCTCGTGGGAATGCTGTTCCCCAAGTACCTCAAGGGCGACCGCCGCATGTCCTTTGTCCAGAAGGGCGCAAAGGGCTGGGACCTGACCACGGCCGGCGGACACATCCTCGTGGCCGGCATTGCCAACGGCCTGTTCTTCTGGGCCCTGCACTCGCTGGCCTTCTTCCAGGGCGCGGGCTTTTTCGGCAACGCCCTGGCCGGTGCCCTGGCGCTCATGGGCTACTCGGTGCTGGTCCAGCCGATCATGGGCTCGCTCCAGAAGATCGCCGCCTGAACTCTCTAACCCCTTTGATACACCACCATGACGGCACTCTTGGCACTGTTTGGCGCGAGTATCGGGGCCTACGGGATCCTGTCCTTTGTGGGCCCCTACGACGAAGGCGACGAGGACGAGGACGAGCAAGAGAGCGGCAACCGCAAGGCCCCACAGACCATCGGCGCACTGGGAATCGACCACCCCGAGGACAAGGGCGCCAACGAGATGCGGCTTCCGACCTCGCTCGAGGACTTCTGGCCGGTGATCCGAGGCGACCTGCATCGCGCGAACTTTGCGCCCGGCAAGCAAAAGCGCGGATACACAAGCTCGCGCTGGCACCGCCACCTGCCGACGAACTACACACAGTCGCGCCGCGACGTCGGCATGCTCCCCCCGGACCAGAAGGTGCCTGCGAACATCGTCGAGGCCCAGCGAGACCGCGCGGCCTTCTTGCTCGTCGAGAACCAGCCCTGGATGATGCAGCCGTTCGCGTTCGACAACCGCCTGATTGGTCCCTCGCCGATGCACTTGTTGGCGCGTCCCTGAGCAGCGCTCATTTGCTCCATGCGCTGGTGGGTGCAATTCGGGGCTGCCTGTGCGGCGTCATTCGGCGGCCAGGCCCTTGCCGTTTATTGGTTGCTCAAGCGGGCCCGTGACCGCGGGGCATTTGACCAGGGTTGCTTCGAGCAAGCCCGCATTTGCCCCTGACACCGCCATGTCCAACACCCTCTACTACGACGCACTGCTGAGCTCGCTGTTTCTGATGAGCATCGCATTCCTGTTTTTGTTAGTTTGTTGCGGACAGCACTGGGTCGAGCAGTGCCGACGTGGCGAGTGTGACAGTAAAGCTCTTGATCTTTAATTAAAGAATGTAGGTGTTTAGTCACACGCGGTCAAAATGTTCGGCAGGCGACAGCCGTTCAGCGTGTCGCGGGTCCCGGTGGCCGGGTTGGTCGTCAGAAGGAAGGTCTTTTGTCCGCCGCACTTGCTGTCAAAGTAATAGTCCCGTTCTTGCGGGGTAAGACCCGCGAGTGTCTTGGAGCAGGCCTCGGGGTCATCGGTGAAGGCGTAGGTGCCGCTAATCAGGGTCACTCCCTCGGCCGGGTTGTCCCAGGTCGGCAGGCCCGGGGCGATCGGGGGCTGTGAGGGGCAGCCAGGCTGGCCCGGGCAGCGGGGACCCAGGTCGATCTTGGCCTTGAGTGCGGCCCACTGTTGGGCAAAGTCGCGCTTGAGCCGGTCCAGCTGGAGCTTCCAGCGCTGGTTGCGCTCCTTGTACTTGCGCTCAAACTCGTCGTGCTCGTGCTTGGCCCATGCCTTGGCCGCGCGGGTCATGTCTCCGCGCATCAGGGTGAGCTCCTGGAGCATGCTGCGCTCGAGCTCGTTCAGGGCCGCAGCAAGCTCCTCGGCACTGACCAGGTCTCCCAGGGGCATCGAGGCCACCTGCTCTTTGATGTCCAGCAGCATCTCGGCCATGCGGTCCTCCAACTGCTTCATGAGCGCCTCGTAGTCAGGGGTCAGTGGCACAGGGCGCACAGGGAGCCGGGGGTCCGGGGGAGGGCGGCGGGGGCTGTCGTCGTTGAAGGGCACGCTGGGGCGCACGGCCTCGCTCAGCTCGCGCATCGTGCCGCTCATCTTGGCCAGGGAGTTCGGCACCATCACCGGGGTCAGTACAGCGAACACGGTCGAGGGGAAGGCGCGGGTCGTGAGTGGCAGGGCGCCCATGAGCAGCTCGAGCCCGATCAGGTAGTGCATGGTCATGCCCAGAATGCCCTCAATGGCCTGGAGCGCACGGTTGCGCGAGTCGTCGTAGGCCGGAAAAATCAGCTCGACAAAGCATGCCGCGGCCAGTGAGCAGGTCGTGGCGACCACCCCAATCTGGAAGAAGTCCAGGGTGCTCCTCAACGAGGCACTCATTCTGCCGCTGCTGCAGGCTCGGTTGTCGGCTCAGAGGGGGTAGATTTTGGCGCCTTTTTCGCAAGCCGCTGCAGCACCCGACCCAAGATGTGGCTCTGGAGCGCGTAGAGCTTCTTGAGCGCGTTGCCGAGCAGGAAGATGCCAACCAGGGCCCCAAAGGGCACCAGGGTGCCTGCGGTCGAGAAGAGCTCGCCGCCAACCAGCAGGAACATGTTCGAGAACACGACGTGCAGGGCAATCTCGGCCACGGCCTCGAGTCCGCCGAGCCAGACGTTTTTGCCGGGGTCGTACTTGGGGAACACCGCCTCGAGCAGGCCCGAAAGCACAATGTTCACTCCGACGTCGATCAAGGCCAGGAGGCCCGAGTAAATCACGGCCTTGACCGGGTGGTCCTGCATGCTCTCCTCGAGCACCACGCGAAACGCCGGTCCAGACATGATTGGTGGTGCCTACGCTCTCTTGCACAAGTAGAAGATCAGGCTCAGAGTCCCTGCATCGCTCGGATGTAGTCGGCCACCTCGTGGATGTCGTTGACCCGGCGCTGCTGCTGGAACTCGGGGTCGCCCCAGACCAGTCCAAGCTGGCCGTTCGCGCGGTACTGGTCGACCGGAGGCAGGGTGCTTCGCTGGGCAGGTTTGGGCCGCCAGAGGTTCGGGTCGACGTAGGGCACGGCCACTTGGGCCTGGCGAGGCTTGGGCACGTCGATCGTGCGAGTCACTTCCGAGGCCGGGTAGCGGGTGCCGTACTGCTGGTCGAGCGGCGAACCGGTCTTGTCGTTCAGCTCCGAGGCCTGGAAGGTGCGGTACTCCCAAAGCGACCAGCCCGGTCCAGGAGGCACCGGCGGGTTCGTGAGATTCACGTCGTACTGGACCGTGCGAGGCGGGTAGAAGGGCCGAGTGGGGTTCTGCTGTGCAAAGGTCGACATTGCCTCGTGTGCGCGCAGTGTATTGTGTGCAAAATAATAGACAAACCACTCACTTCGTGGGGACCATGGCCTTGCCGGCCTGGGCGATGACCTGGTCGAGCTCATTCGCCCCGTTGGTCACCCGCTGGGCCAGCTCGAGCGCTCTCCGTTGGTACTCCGAATAGTGCGATGCCCCAGAAGCGACAGGCCCGCTCGAGGTCGCCGAGCTCGAGCCGCCAGACGAAAACCACCAGCGCAAGCCGAAGTAGAACAGCACAAGCGAGCTGGAAAAAACACAGACTTTCACAATCGGGCTCTGAAACCATGCGGCGAAGTTGAAGCCAGGCGGGCGGATCACGACTGACTGGGGCTTCTCCTCGGGCGGGGGTCCATCGAGCAGGTCGCTCACGGCGTCGTGAACATGCTGCTCCTTGGCGTTCATCCCGGGGGCTCAACAACCGCGGCGGATAGAATCACTTGGACTTGCGGGGCTTGCGTTTGGTCACGTTTGCAAAGGGGTCGAGCGAGGCCGGATCCTGGCCCTTGCGACGAGGCGCCTTGTTCACAAAGGGCATGTCTTCATGCCCTGCCCGGTACTCCATGGTCGACTCGTCCTCCTCGGCGAGTGACATTTTTTTCTTGGGTTTGGCATATCCGGGCACACCGGTGCGCGCCTTGGCCTTTTCGAACTCGAGCGACTCCCGGGACGGCGCGGGCTTGGCAGCCAAGGGAAGCCCCGAGACACGGGCCTTGGGCTTCGCCGGGCTGCGTTTGGGCTTGTACTCGGCGGTCGAGTCGCTGTCGCTGCCGCTGTCGTCCTTCTTGCCCTTGCTCGTGCGCTTCTTGGCATAGCCGGGCACTCCTGTGCGCGCTTTGACCTTCTCGAACTCGAGCGATGCCCTGGATGGGGCATGCCCGGACATTTGGAGCACAGATGAGAAACACCACAGTAGAACATCGACATGTGTATTATTATTTGGCATTGACGCGTCTTCGCACGCGCCGGTCGTTGGTGATTCTGCGGTGGTGTTTCCAGCCTTCGCGAAGTCGTTCAAGGATCGCGTCGGTCTCGCGTCGGTATCCTTCGATAAGCGCGATTGTTATAGGCCGGGTAATTGATCCGCCCTTCTTGGCCGCGATTTCCTTCTGCTTGGCCAAAAGGGCCAAGGCACGGACACGGTTCGCAGCCCATTGCTCGTCCTCGGTATATGCGTCGAGGTTGTTCAAAATCTCGGACACGGGGTCGTCTGGCACATCCGCCGGAGGCACGTAAACCCCATTGGCGCGATCATCTGCGTCAATCGCGGCAAGCAAGTGGTCCTCCAGTGCCTGTGCTTGCTGGGCAGGCGTCATTGCCGGCGGAGGCTCACTTTGAACTGCCGTCTCCAACTCGCGTTCAGCGGCCTGCACGCCTACTGCCCGCTGGCCGGCAGATTCAAGTGCAAGGTCGAGTGTCTTGCTTGATACTGACGGGACCTTTGACAGAGCATCCACCGACCCAAGTGTCGCGTCGAGTCGCGCCGTGGCCTCGGCGAGGTTCCGTGCAGCCACCACTGCTGCCGGGGAGTGCTGCCCCGGGGAGTCAAGGATGGCGATCGCCCTGGCGCCCGGGGATGCCGGTGCCGCGGAAAGGCTGCTACTGCCCGCCCGCTGCACAGCCCCCAGCGGGGTCGCCGGGTCACTCGCACGCGCACCAGCGCTTGAAATTGGCAGGGCGTTGTTGTACTCGACGGCCGGGCGAGCCCAAGACGGCGTCTGTGGTGGGGTGGGCAAGTTGTTTGCCCCTGTGTTAGTGTCTGGCTCACCCTCTGGCGAGTCAGACGGTGGCGTTTGGCCGTGATAGCGAGTCGCGAAGTGCCGGACGGCGTTGGGGTCGTCAGGGCTGGCAAAGGCAACCCGCCCCGCCTCGCCTTCAATGGACGACTGTCCACCAGGGCTATCGACGGTAATCACTTCCGGTGGGTTGGGAATATCAGCGACAATGGCGTCGATTGCCGCTTGGATTTGCGCAGGCCTATCGGTGCTCATTTGCGCTGCTTCTCGCTCGGCGCGCCCGCGGGCAATTGCTGCACTGGTCGCGAGCACCCCAGCAGTACTTGGCACACTGCCTCCGGGTGGCTGGCCACCATCGACATCCGCGGCATTCAGTTCTTCGAGCGCATCTTCTGCTTGGCGTTGTTGGGCCCGGGTCGCCGCGGCGTTGTTGAGTGCCATGCGATGGGCAATGGCCGCTGCCACTGCTTCTCGCTCGGCGCGCTCACGTGCAATTGCTGCACTGGTCGCGAGCACCCCGGCAGTACTTGGCACACTGCCTCCGGGTGGCTGGTCGTCGTCGTCGTCCTCGTCTTCGTCGTCGTGTCCGCCCGCATGCGCGTCGGGGTCCCCGGGAGCAGGAGGCACTCCAGGGGCCGGCTGGGCAGTCGGGGCGGCGTTGGGCTCGGGGCGGGGCAGGTCCTGGTTCGGGCCGTACAGCCTGGGTTCCGGTGCGTTGAGCGCCTGCATTGCCAGTGCCTGGTCCTGGAAGGTCGTCAGAGAGTAGTCGTCCAGGAAATCAAGCGCGCCGCCGATTGTGAGGTAAGGTGGTGTAGGGGGGTTATTGGCCCGGTGTGGCCCGCCTTGCTCCTTGGACCAGCCGTGGTGCATCACAATGTACTTGTAGTAGAGGTAGGCGTCGTTGAGGGTGCGCGGCTCGAAAATGGCCAAGTGGACCAATTTGCGCTGGAAGTCGGCACGGCAAGCACATGCCTCGCGCAAGTAGGCCAACACTTCGGGAATGTGAAACAAGTTGGCGTTGCCCCAGGGGGTGAGTCCCCCGTGGTTGAACACCGACACTCCACGGAGCCAGCGCATGAACTCTGCGGCAAACCATGTGTCGACTTGCTTGGGGAGTGCCTCGAGTTGGCGCTTCTGCTCCCACTTGCGCACGAGCTCGCGGCTCAGCTGGCCCTCGTCGTCTCCAGTGACCTGGCGCAGGACCATGCCCATGACCGCCTGGCGAGTGCTGCTGGTGGGCTCGATCTTGGTGTTTTTGGCCTCGGCCTCAAGCGGGTCTGGACCCACTCGGAACTTGGTGAGCAGTGGGTAGTGCTGCTCGCTGTAGCGCATGATCGCGCCAGCCTGCTGGGTCGTGCCGGACATCATGATGGGCAATTCACAGCGCGGGTGATAGAAGTTGCGAGCAGTGTGAGGTTTATTTGGGCACCCAATAAGCCAGGGTGGCATGTCCACCGGCAAAAAAGCGCTCAACATAGTCCCTGTAGTGCTCCTCCTCCCAGGCCAGCATGCTCGTCTGCATGTTGGTCTTGCCGCTCGCTTGGGGGTAGATGCCCGGGTACCACCACTCGAGCTCGTAGCCGACCTCGCCAAAGTACCAGCCGTACTTGGTGCCGTCCTTCATCTCCTTGGTCATCGCATCGCTCGGGGCACAAGCGATGGGAATCTGGCTCGGGTTGGTCGTGGGGGTGCCTACAATTTGGGTGTATCCAGTGGGTTGCGACGAAATGACAAAGTCGTGGGTGAGGTAGGTGCCGTTCGGGTCCAGCTCGGGGTAGAGCAAGGCCCGGCGTTCGTCGTTCCCGTTGCCGGTTTCGGTGCGCGGACGCCGGAACGTGTGCCAGAGTTTTGGCGGCACAAAGGGCACCCCGTTCACGACGTAGTGGCCATCGACCGTAAAGTCCTTGGGCATGTTCAGCGCGGAGGAGGAGCCTTCGACCCCCGAGCGCACTTTGACCCATTGCATGCGCAGCCAGGGGAAGGGCGTGCCTTCCTTAAAAAGCTGGGAGTTGTAGGGGGTCGACGAGGACCCGAGCGCCTGGCGCAGCTTGTCGACGTCGACCGACACCCCGTTGCTGCTCGTGCTGGCAATCAAGCTCTCGACCGCGCGCCACTCTTTGCCGAACAGCTGGGTCCAGACGTACTCCTTGGCGGACACTGGGTCGCCCTTGCTTCCAATGAGCTTGACCAGGCGGGCGTCGGGGTTGATTGCCAGGTGAGGCACCCGCACGCACTTGGCCCGGGTGGTCTTGTCGAGCGTGGTCGTAATCGCGCGACCAGAAACCCCGTCGGGCTGCTTTGGCCCGGTATTGCCAAATGCACGCCCGCCAGTGTCGGTGGCGTAAGTGGTCGGGCAGGGGATGCAGGCCGGCCGCAGGATGTTTTGGTCGCTGTCTGGCATGTAGCGGTTGGCTGCTTTGGCACCGTAACCGGCGATGCGCACGGTGCCGGGGTACCAGAGGTCCTCGACCAGCATGCCCGCAGACATCCAGAAGTTCGGATCGCAGTCTTCGCGCTTGTTGCACTTGGCCAGTGCGATGTAGCTCGGCATGAACACGACCCAAATGCCGGCCAGGAGCAGGTTCGCCGCAGCATAGATCGAAATCATCTATGAACAGCAAGCAGCAGGCAAAGCGATGGCCACGATTGCGCTGGTGCTCGTACTGGGCGGGGTGATGCTCCTCTCAGCCAAAGAACTGTTAGAAACCCGGGTCAAGACACGGGTCAAGGAGGTGCGCGAAAAGATCCCAGACCTCAACGAATTCAAGAGCAATCGCAAGGGCCCCAGAGACCTGGTGAAGGCACTGAACGACGGCAGCCTGGGTGCCGAAACCAGCCGTCCCCGGCTCGAGGGCACCCTGACCAACGGGGTGACGAACATGCCGGCACTGCAGCTGAAAGACCCGCTTTCGGGCCGCGATTTCGGGCAAGTCTACTTCACAGTGCCATCTCTGCGATGAGCGATAGCACCGAGCAGCAAAAAAAGAAGAAGGGCGGGCGCACGGCTGCAGACCGCCGACGGATCCAGGGGGCCAAGCACGAGGAAGTCGAGGCCGTCGAGGTCAAGGGCAACCGCACGATCAAGCCCGAAAAGTCGCCCTTTTCCGAGGGAATTGGCCAGGTCAAACCTGCAAAGGACCCCTTTGCCAAGCGCATGAAACAGCGCAAGAAACCGATCGCGACCAAGTGAGTATTCTATTCGTTTTCACCACACGAGCACTTGCACCACCACCATGGCTTCGACCACTTCGATCCAGTCGTCCACGGCGTCGATGAATGCTGCGGCTCCGACCATGGAGACCCAGATGCAGCAAGTGCGCTACGCCGACTCGAACCAGACTCGCGGGGCAGCCCAGCTGCGCGATGGGGACCCCATGGACTTTGGTGTGCTGCCCTACGCCCGAGACCCCTACGACGAGCGCGCCCGCATCATCCGCGACATTGCCGTTGGACCGGACGCCGCCGTGGCAGGGGAGGTTGATGCGTACGGACGACGCGCCGCGGTCCAGTTGCTTGGCATTCCTCCGAACCAGGTCCAGCGCACCCTGCCGATCACCAACGAGGACATTGATTACGTGCACCGCTGGGAGGCCCAACAGCAGGAGTTCATGTTCGACAAGTGGATCATGTCCCAGTTCGACATGAGCAAGCCGGCCGAGCGCGACCGGGTGATGAAGCTGTTTCCCCGCTACCACCAGCGCCAGAAAGCCTTGGTGGACTCGAAGCTCGCACTGATGAAGAAGTGGATCGAGATCCAGATGTTCGGCATCCGCTCTGAGGACGACGGTCGCTTCCTCTTCAACGTCTACGCCGGAGTGATCCAGCTGCCCCAGGGTTACCACAGCTACGGAGCGCTGACCAATGCACTGAACCCCGTGAACCCGGCCAATTCGCCTGGGCCTTACCAGTCTGGGCGCCTCGCGGACCGCGGCCTCTTCAATCCTTTGCGATACATCACGTTTGAAACCGCCGCTGTAACTTCTGGATTCAATCCCAACACCCCGGCGTACCCAATGCCACTCGCAAACGAGTTGGACGGCCGTGCCGCTGAAGGGCTGCGCCAAATGGGCGACGGGGCACGTCTGTTCGGCCCGAGCACGGTGCCGAACCAACCATTCCCGCTGGTCCCCCGCAATTATCAGTAAACCAGGGCCCACTTTTTCATGGCCGGCTACACCGCAGGCACCTCCTACCGCCAAGAGCCCGAGCTCGTGTGCAGCTTCTCCCAGTTTCCCACGGCCTTGGGACTACGCCCGGGCTTGCGCGAGCTGCTGCACCGCAAGCGCGAGACACGGCCGAACACCACCTACCTCGAGCTCGGCACCCTCGGCGAGTACATCACCCTGGAGCTGTTGCGGCGGCTGGATCCTCGCTGGAACCAGGCGGTCCCTGCGGTGGCGGCCTACTTGCCACGAGACCGCCGGGGCCTGCCATGCGGCCAGTACTGCGGGTGCGCCGACTTGCTGCTCTGCACCGAGGAGGTTCTGGCGGTCGGCGAGGCCAAGCTGCTCTGCACCCGCGAGATGCCCCTGGGCGAGGAGGTGCCCGCAGACTACCGCTGCCAGATGGAGCCCGAGATGCGCAGCAACCACCTGCACCTGTCCTACCTCATTGTGCTGCGCTTTGCCCAGCTGCCGAGCAAGCGCGAGCTCAAGTGGATGCGCCAGCGCTTGCAAGAGGGCCACTCGGTGCTGCCGGTCGGAGCCGAGCTGCGGGTCTGGGAGTACCGCCGAGACGAGCGCTTCTGGGACCAGTTCGTGCTGCCGGGATTGTCGCGCTTCGAGGAGTACCGCCGACACGCCGCCCAGGACCCGGAGTTCTGTCCCACCAAGCGCAAGAACCACCGGTGCTTCGATGCGGCCTACCGCACCCCCGAGGAGCAGCGCGCGCGTGCCGAGGAGTGCTTCACCCCCGGGCACTCGCGGCTCGTGCTGGTGCACCACTACTACGCCGAGTCGCCCCTGGCTGGAAGCGTGCTTTATTGCGACAAACAGCCCACAGAGGAAGAGGAGCAAGACGAACAGGCGCTCAGCTGGAACCAAGCAGCCTCGGCGGGGTGTGCACGACTCGTGCGCCTTCTGGAGCTGGATTGAGCCGTGGTCCCCCCAGATGGCAGTAGCAGAACACTGCAGAGATGCTCACCGGCAGGTCCAGCTGGAGGAGCTGCTCCACGGCCTGGAACTGCTCGTCCTCGGTGTGTCCTGCGGCGTGGATGTGCAGCAGGGACCTGTTGTTTGTCAAGTCAGTGACGATAAAAACCGTGTGTCTTTGATGCGCCTGTCCACGCGAGCCAATACGCATTTTGGGGCGGGTGTTCTACTTACAGATAGATAGAGGAAACCATGAGCCTTTTCATCCACGCAGCGGCCTGGATCACCTTGGGGACCACGATTGTGCGCGAACTTCTGCACTTGGTGCTCCCTGTGGACGCGGCCATGTCGCTCTCCTGGGAGCTCGCGCTCTCGCTGCTCCCAGTGGCCTACATCTACGAGCGCCGACACACCCCCAAGCGGGTCCCGAGCTGGCGAGTGGCACTGGCAGCCGGGGGCTACACGGCCCTTGCGGTGCTCTTTGAGCATGTGGTGTTCCCCGGGGCCCAGGCCCGCTTCTGGGTCACGGCCGCAGTGACGCTCCCGGCAGTGCTGGTGGCACAAGCAATTTACTACCAAACAGGCCTGCTCGACGTGTAACACACAATCAACTGCGCGCGCCCATCGCCGCCAACGTCATGAGCAGCCCCAGGGTGTCGATGCCCTGTTGGGTCTGGCAGGCATCGAAGAAGGTATATTGGTGTTTCCAGAGCCGCTCGAGGTTCCTGCCCATGATGCAATGCTTGCCAGGCGGGTAGCCCACCTCCATGTCCCACTTGTCGCGCACGTCCTCCTGGAGGGTCCCCTGCGTCCCGGCGGACTTCGAGACGTGCACGACCATGTCCCTGAGCGTGGCGATTCGTTGCCCGAATTGCACGAAGATGTACATGTAGTCGATCAGGTTGGCAGTGTTCGCGCGACTGGGCTCCATCCGGGCCGCGGTTGCCAGCCGTTCCAGCGAGCCTGCTCGTGTCCCAAGCTCCTTGGCCAAGAGGAAGCAAAAGCCGGCAAAGTCGACCGCCTCCTGGGGCAGCGGGGTCTCTTCTTCTTCCGTGTGGTCCATGGCCGGGAGCAAGTGAACAAATGAATGCGCTTGCAGGTCTTTTATAGCCACCACAGCGAACACACAAACACGGCCTAATCGGCCATCGCGGCCAAGAGCGCGGCAAGATTGGGGCCACCGCTGCTGAACGGGGATCTGCCTTTGGGACCCGGGGAGCGGTTGCTGTGCATCAGCATGATTCTCCAGGCACGCTCAAGCTGCTTGCTCATGGCCATGCAGCCGCCAGTCTCCCCGGCCTCCAAGCCCGGGTAGCCGGTGGTCCATGCATCGACGCACTCCTTGCCCACCTCTTCCTCGAGGTGGCCCATGTCGGCCAAGCGCGTCACCGCCACTTGCAGATTCTGTGCCTTGTGCGCCAGCGAACCGACGCAAAAGGCGTGGTCGATGAGAAGTTTGCTGTAGTCCGATGACAGGTTGCCCTCGGCCTCGGTGGCCAGTCTCTCGAGCTCCAGGCATCGGACGGCGAGCTCCTTGCCCTGGAGCTTGCAGAGCGAGACAAAGTCCGCGTAGACCTCGTCGAAAACGCGCTTCTCCGTCGGGGTCATGATGTACTCCTTCTTCGGCTGCTCGACCTCGACGGTGGTGGTGTCCATGGCTGGCTGGGAAAGAATGAGTGCCGCTGGGCCAAGAACACGCGGCTTAAATGGCCGCGTTGGCCAATGGGAGGTTTGCGAACACGAGGTGTTTACGAACAACGCCAGCGTCCTCGGTAGTATAGTGATAGTATCGCTGTCTGTCACGCAGCGGACCCGGGTTTGATTCCCGGCCGGGGAGCTTTTTTGCTTTTGGTGTCTTTTATAACCCATGCATTACACACAATCATTCGCAAACACCTAGCACTCGGCCAGCGCAGCAAGAATCCTCGCGAGGCCCGCACCAGGGCCCGGGCTTGGCATCTTGTATCCTTGCAGCTTGCGCTCGTCGTGGGCGGCCTGGACCTTCCATGCATGCATACACGGGTTGCTCACACGATGCCCCAACTCCATGTCCGGGTACCCGGCTTTCCAGACGGCCAATGTCAAAGGCGATATCTCGTTGGGGAGTTTGCCGGCCACGGTCAGGAAGCGCACCGCCTTGACCAGCTGTGCGTTCTGCTCCAAAAACTGTCCAAACACAAAGGCAAACTGGGTCAGCCCCGTGATCGGCGCATCGGGCTCGCGCTCGGCGGCCAGCGCCACTTGCTCGAGCGCGGCTCCTCGAGCGGCCACTTCTTTGCCCACGAGCTTGCAGAGCTGGATGAAATCCGTGCTGGCCTCCTCGAAAATGGCGGCGTTGGAGTTGGAGTCGGGGACTGGGCCAGTGGGGAGGGTAATGAGGGCCTGGTTGGGGTCTTCTTCGTGTTCCATGGTTGGCAGACGAATGAGACCAAGGGCCAAACGAGCGGCGCTTAAGAAGCCAGGACAAGTGTTCACGAACGCGTAAAGTAGTTTACTTGTAGCGGACATGCACGCTTGCTAGCAGCCGCTACTTGTAGCCAAGTGTGACAAAATCCCTCTTTACTTATAATTAAAGATAAAAGAGGTTTTGTCTCACACCAAGTGCCAGCTCAGCAGTGTTTTCCTAATCTAGCTGTGTCTCGGTGTACTTTGTGAGCACACCTGGCACTCCTGCGCGCTCAGTTTGCTCATGGACTGGTACGGCTCACACGACCAGCCGCTGCTGCCCACCCCAGACTACGGCCTGTTGGTGTTTGACCAGGGCTGGAACACCATGACGATGCTCGGCGGGCGCATTCGGCCACGCACACAGGCCTCTCCCGGGCTGCTCGAGGTCTACCTGACCTGGCCCTGGTCGGTCACCGGGCCACACAAAGCCGAGCACGTGATGCAGCACCCCGAGTTCTGCGGCATGTTGGTGTCCCACGCGCTCCACGCGGCGCTCCTGGACTGGAACAAAAAGCAGTCGCCTTTTTGGTTCTTCCAGCTGCCGAGCTGGCAGCGCGACAAGCCGGTGGACGAGATTGTGTTCGAGGCTGCGAACCCGCCGAGGGCCGACAACCACGCCCTGCTGGCCTCGAGCGCCGCGGCGATGAACATGCTCTTCCCCCGTGCCACGGTGCACCAGAGCGTGATGCGCCAGGCCGTGATGCGCCACTTTGGCATCCCGGTGGGCAAAGGCCGCAAGGCGAGCAAGGAGGGGTCGCTCCATGCGGTGCACTCGCTCATCCAGCAGGGCCGCCTGGAGTTCATCGGCGAGTCCGAGCCTCTTGCCCGGAACCTGCTCTCCTGGTGCGACCATGTCTGTGACGCCTTGCTCCAGATGCTGTATATGTGGGGCCACCTGGTCGATCAGGTCGTGGTCCACGGTCCGCTTTCGGACGCGCCCTACGAGCCCCAGGCGCTCCAATCAGCGCGCTTCCAGGGGCCACCCTCGTGGAGGCCTGTACAATAAAACTTGCTCATTCTGTTCTTGGCCATGGCGACGCAAGGCGGCTACTACCAGCAGTACTACCCCGGGGCCCAGTCGACTCCGGTCGACCACCCTCCCGCGCCGAACCCCGGTGAGCTGGACGAGGACGGCCACCCGGCCCGCTACTGCAACATTGCGCGCGAGGACGGTTCGATCTGCGGGGCGCTTTGCAAGAGCAACACGGTTTCAAAGGGCGAGAAGACTCGTGGCAAGATCTTGTATTTGTGCCAAGAGAAGGAGCCGAACGCCCCGATTGTCAACGGCTATCCCCAGGGCCACGGCTACAATGGGTTTGTCGGCGACGAGGGGCCCCCGAAGCGCTTTGGTGGAGGCACGAGCCGTGCCCCTGCTGGCTCTTCTCAGCAGCGCCAGGAGCAGGTCGGCCAAGTCCAGGCCTTCTCGCTCGTGCAGCTCAAGGAGCAAGGCACCGACCTGTTCCGCGAGGTCCTGGAGCTCAAAGGCACGGTCGCCAGCATGGCCGACCAGATCGGCATGTTGCTGGCCATGAAGCGCCAGGCCCAGGGCAACCGCTCCCAGGTGCAGCAGGCCCAGCAACAAAGCCCACTCCCAGTGGCCCGGAGTGACCCCTCTGGCCCAGTGGCTTATCCGGGTGCCGCGGCGAGTACCGGGCTCCAGCAGCGCGGCTACTGAGTACAAGAGCTGCAAGCGGTGCTGGGGAGCGACCCTCCTGCGACGCCCCCAACGCTGTAGCTTGCACCCAGAAGGCCCCCATCTGCCGCCGTCGCGGTTTTGGAGTGTGCGCTGATGAGCTTCGAGCCGTGAATGAACATGACTCCGCCCCCGAGAATGTAGAGCGGTAGCTGCCACTGGTAGTAGGCCGAGAGCAGCAGGATGGGTCCGATCACAAACAGGTGCACGACGTTCACAAAGGTGCCGCACATGTTCGAACATACTCGCACAGACATAGATTTGGGTTGTGTAACGAATTAAAACAAACCAGGTGTGTTTTACTGAGCAATCTTGAGGAACTGGGTGCCCAACTGCTGCACCTGGTTGTAGCTCGGGATCACCACCGCGACATGCAGGTTGATCGAGGTGGCCGTGTTCCACTCGAAGCGCACTTGGAGGTTGTTCATCAGCGAGCAGTCGACCGAGCCGCTCGTCTGGTTCTGCTCCTCCAGGAGCTGGGCGAAGGGGATCGGCAGCACGGCCCACTCGCTCGGGGTGTTGAAGCGCTGGAAGTGCTGGCGACGCAGGTGGGCCACCGACATGCGGGGCTGGATCGTGCCGTTGTCGTACTGGATCGTCACGAACGAGGGCAGGTAGGCCGCGTCAAAGTCGGCATAGCCGGTGGTGTAGTTCGTCGCGAACGAGGCCGGGCGGAACAAAAAGTAGAACACCGGGGTCTCGCGACGCAGCGAGGTGATGTTGAGCAGGCCCGAGTCGGTCGTGCCGGCGCCGAGCGAGGCCGAGATGACCGAGGTCTGCCACTCCTGGACCAGCTGGAGCCAGCCGTTGGCCGAGTTGATGAGCGAGGCCATGTAGGCCTTGGAGACCGTCGGCAGGGTCGTGTACTCCACGAGCAGGCGCGGGGCCTGGGAGATGGCCAGGGTCGGCGCGGTGTAGTCGGTCTCGAGGATCGAGGCGAGCGAGCCGAGGTTGCAGCGGAACTCCACGAACTCCGAGAGGGTTCGGAAGTAGGGCGCCTTCTTGGGGTCTCGGAGCCAGTAGGTCGGGATCGGGATCAGGAAGGTCTGGGCCGCGGTGGCCAGGGTCGAGCGCTGGGCCGGGGTCTGGGAGTAGTAGAGCTCCTTGAGGCGGTCCACCTGCTTCTCCTGGGAGTCGTGATTGAGGCAGTCCACGAGCTGCGAGAGCATGTCCGGCACAAACACCGTCTGGGTCTGGTAGACGAACTGGGGGTTCAGCACCATGCGCAGAGGAGCACACTGCTGCAGGCGAATGTAAGTGCCCGGAGTGCCCGCCGGAATCCCCACGACCACCTCGAGCCAGACGCGGCGGATGCAGTCGATCGCGTCAATGCGGTAGGACATGGCCGTTCCGGTCGCGGTGGTGTCACCAAAGGCCGCGCCAGCACCACCCTCGTAGGGCGGCAGGTACTTGCGCTCCATGGCCACATCGATGTACTGCTCGTAGCCAGCCGGGGCCTCGGGCAGGGCCTGGGCCTGGGTCGTGTGGAGGAACGGGGCCATCTGGCCGACGGTCGTGTTGGTGATCGCGCGGAATTGGTCGGACATTTCGGCGGCGAGGGATTGCGGTGATTGTATTGAATAGAATAAGAAGAATCTCGCGTGGGTACTAACCGTGGGCGCGGTCGAGCGAGTCGAGGACCAGCAAAGTACTAGCCCCCATCAAGCACCCTGTCGCGACCCCGTATCCGTAAGAGGCTGCGGCATAGTCGCGGCTGATAAGTGCACACCCTGTGAGAAGTGCGATGGAGCTCGCCATGCAAAGCACCCCAGTTGCGATACCGACTCGTTCGCGGTAGTGCCACAGACGATAGAGGGCGTTGTTCATTGCGGGCGGTGGCGTACAAATGAGCGGGTGTATTACGAAAACGCAACAAGCACCGTGGCGAGCGCGGCGCCCAACACGACCATCAGCAACAGGCCCTTGCTCTCGTTGTCGAGCTGGGCCGTTTCCTGCTTGTTCGAGGAGGGTGCGCCCTCGGGGTTCAGCACGTCGGAGGAGGCGTCGGTGTTTTTGATCTGGTCGACCGCCTCCTCGTTGTTGTTCTGCTGGACCGTGACCGAGGGCAGCTTCACGGACTGCTGTCCGGTCAGGCCGGTGTTGGTCCGGCTGTCGGGCCAGCTGGTGATGTTCGGAGTGGCGCGTCCAAGCGAGGCCGACATGTTCTGCATCGCGTCGAGCGAGGTCTGGAACCGCAGCATGTCCCGGGGCCCAGCAACAATCGGCGCGAACTTGTTGTCGACCTGGGCGCGGTCTTGGGGCTCAAGCGACTGCATGGAAGGGCCCATGAGCTTTCCCTGGCGGGCGCTGATGATTTCGCGGGCGTTCACCGAGAGCCCCATGGGCACTCCCTGTGCCAGTACTTTGACCTTCTTGGGGCGCATGGCAAGTTAGACTGGGGCCGGTCGGAAACCCTCCATAGATTTCAAGCTTGGTGGGCTCGAGAAGGGCTTGCCAGTGAGCACAAACTTCTCTGGCATATCGAGGTCTGGGTCGCTCGAATCCGGCAGCGACTTTTCCTCCACGATCTCCCGACGAGTCCAGAGCACAAACCAGAGCGCCGCAGCACCCAGCAGCACGAACTCGAGCATGTCCAGGTGCTCTCAGAGACCTAGAATGTCCCTGGTGCGCACCACGGCGCCGGCGTAGGTCTGGCGCTCGGCGTGGGTGCGCATGTTCTTGTGGTAGTGGCAGTCCTTGCAGAGCAGCTGCACATCCTCCCGGCCGTGGCGGAACACCAGCTCCAGGCTGCGGTTGGCACAGTCGTTGCCCGAAATGCGGAACTGGCGAATGCCTGTGGTGGGCGAAACGTCGTAGTCTTGGAGGTCGTGCAGGTGGTCAAAGTGCCAGCGGTAAGTGTCCCAGTAGTTGTCGACCTCGCGCTTGCAGTAGTTGCAGCGGCCTCCGTGGTAGAGCATCAGTAGGGCCCGCACGGCCTTGGTGCGCATGCGTGGGTTGCGCCAGGCCAGCCGGGGGGTGAAGAAGGCCCGGGCACCCTCTTTGCGCACCACGATTCGCACCGGCTCGTAGGGCGAGGGCAGACGCTGGTAGTAATCAGCGAGGGACATCCTCCTCTGCGGCGGCGGCGGGCTTCGGCTGCTTCCTGGCGGTAGAAATCGGGCGAGGCAGCTGCATTCCGTCGAGCCAGAACCAGGCTCCAGCGTAGAGCGCCAAGGCAAACCAGAAGGCGAACATGGCGGCGAGGGGTGGGTGGGTTTATTGGTGTCGAATAGAAACAGGTCAGAGCCCCTCGAGCGAGCAGCTCAGCTGGGGGTCGGCGACCCGGCGCAGGGGGTAGCGAGGCTCGGCAGGCAGCTCCGAGTCCTGGTCGATGCACTGGTAGTAGCACTGGAGCAGCTGGCGGTGGTAGCGGCGGCACTGGGGGGTGTTCTCTTGCTTGGGGTGGCACTCGAGCCAGAGCGGCACCAGCACCCGGCGGATGTAGAGCGCGGCGCGCTTGCGCTTCTCTTGGCGGTCGGCTTGGGGATTCGCGGCGTACCAGCGGTAAAACCCGATGGCGACTGGCTCGTCTTGGGTGGTGGACATGGCTCACACAAACAGCCCAAAGAGCACTCCGAGTCCCAGGGGGTAGAAGTACCAGGGGAAGCGGGTGGTCGTCCCAGCCTTTGCGTCAGCCGGCGAGAACAGACTGAAGGGCTTGGGCTTGCCATCGCCGTCAAAAGCCCCCGAGGGCTTCACCAGGAACACAAAGAGGGTGCCGACACCAATGCCAAACAGGGCCCGGGAGACCGGCGAGGTCAGCCCGAGCAGCACAAAGAAGCTCTCAACCGGTCCGTAGACGCTCTCGACCGCAGAAGACATTGGACGTGGTGGTTTATTGGGGTTTAGATTCTCGCTTCGACTCCGTGGTGCGAGAACACCAGCAGGGTCATGAGGCGGCTCTCGGCCTTGCGCAGTGCCCGGGTCAGCTGCTCGAGGCGGTTCAGGTGGGCGGCCCGGTAGGAGGTCCCCTCGTGTTCACAGTGCTCGCGCAGGTGCAGCTGGAGCTCGGCCAGGATGCCCGCGAACTTCTCCATCGCGTCAACCACTCCGGGGTTTGCCGGCACGTCCTGGGTGAAGGCCACCGGACCAGGCTCGCCGTTGTACATAGGCCCGTCAAAGATTGCTACGTCCTCGCCGTTCGACATGCCGTGAGCAAATGACTGCGCCGGCCGGGCTCAGGCGCTTTTCGAGCTGCTGCTGCCCCCAGTCAGCTGTTCGCGAACATCCAGGGCGCTGGCCAGTCCCAGGGCGTAGTCGTACTCGCCGAGCACCGAGCCGTAGCGGGCCAGGAGCGCCCAATCGGCGTTGTTCGCCAGGTCTTGGATGACCTCGGCGATCTTCAGCAGGCCCTCTTGGAGCTGCTGCCCGGAGAGCGGCAAGTGTCGGGGGAGGCAGCCAATGGCGAGCTGTGTCGGGCCCAGCTCTGGCGCTTCAGGATCCACTGGCGCAAGGAGAGCCTGGAACTGGTGGACTCCGCGGCATACTTGCGCGATTTGCTCCAGCGAAACCAGCTGCTCTGGCGCCACCTGCGCAGCCTTGAGCTTGAGCAGGTGTTCGTTGAGATGCTCTCGGATGACCAGGCCGCTCTGGTCGTCTTCCGTTCCGACACGCTCAAGGCTGCCCAGGACTGTCTCCACCAGAAGATGCATGCCACGCAGCATGATCCCCGCCATCTCGGCTGTGCCATGGGTGGTCTTTGGGGGTTCCTCAGTAGACTTGCTCATGGCGAGGCAGTGAGCGAATGACGTGTACATGCAAGGTTTATTGGAACACATCATCTGATGCAGGCGGTCATCATAGGCTCGCCAAACGGACTCGCGCGCTTGGGCTCGGGCTCGTCCTCGCTGCTCTCAACAGGCTTGCGCTTTGTCACTGGCAGCACCTGCACCTCGCGCGCGCGAATCTCGTTGACCGTAAAGTCGAGACTGACCAGTGTCTTGGTGAGCTTTGCAAGTTCCTCGGATGCACGCGCACATGCCCAGGTCACATTGCCTCCGGAAAGTTTGCTTTTTTCCGCACGAAGCACGCGAAGTGCGGTGCAAAGCATTTTGGCTTGTTCGGAAACCAAGTCTTCAGCGGGCGGGGGCGGGGGTCCGGACGACATGACAGAGTGATGGTGTGGTGCTAAAAATGAGCTTTATATAGTACACGGGCGAGTGTTCGCGAACAGCGCGGTGTTCAGACTGGGCTGTCTGGTTCGTCGGGCAGCGGGGCCTCGGGGTCCGCGGCGAACAGCAGCGAGGCCTCGAACGCCTCGAGACTCACCCGTGCCGCCCTGCACTTGGCCAGAATGTAGTAGGTCTCCTCGGCCTTGACCGGGTAGTACATGACGTGCAGGGCTGCTGAGGCCCGTCGGAGGTCGTCGGTCACCTCGCGGACGCTCCTGGCCAGCGCAGGAGTCGCCTCGGCAATGTCCCGGAGCAGGTGCGGAGAGGGCAGCGGCTGCTGGGCCATGTTGCACCGAGCAGGCGAGCAAGCAAATGGCCGCTTACGACATGGCGTACATGGCAATGATCTGCACATGGGTCGTCGAGTAGACGAAAATCTCGAGCGACGCCGGAGTGGTGCCGAGCGTGCCAACCACCGATGCGACGGCGTCGACCTTGCCACCGCCGAACATGATCGCGCCAGTCGGACAAGAGACCGTCAAGACATTGCCACCATCGTTGGTGAAGATCGTGTAGCGCTTGCCGACGTAGTCGCGCATCAGGGCCGCCGTGGCACCGAGCGAGATGGTCACAGCGCCACCGGTGGTGTCCACACGGGTGCAAGCCACGCGAGGGTCCAGGGTCGAGCTCACCGTGACATTGGCGCTCGTCTCAATCAAGGGGTTGAGCAGCGACTTGCCGTCCTTGGTGAGCTCGGCGTAGTGTTTGGGGGTCCAGGTCGACTCGACGTTGGTGACGCTGGCGTAGCTCATGGTGGCGGGCGCGGGGAGCTCTCAAAGTACTGTGGGCGAGATAGAATACTTCTATCCTCGGGCGAGTACAGTCATGCAGGTAGCACCAGTGAAACACCACACGACCACCGCCGGTGAGATTGGCATGACCACGAACCCCGAGACCTTGGTCTTCCGGGGGGTCAGCGGGGGCTCGCGCACGGTCTGGTGCAGGGGCTACTCAATCACCGGGGCCCCAATGGGCGGCGGTGCCCCGCTCTTCCCCTACTTGGTGGTGATTTGCGACGGCCAGTACCTGACCCACCCGCCCCGACAGACCACCAGCGTGAGCTCGAGGGGGTTCCCTCTGCTGCTCGACGGGGCCACGACCCGCCACGAATTCAAAGAGCCGAGGTGTTTTGGCACTCTCCAAGCCGCCGGAGCCGAGCTGCGCACGATGCAGGTCCAGGTCCAGACCCCCGGCGGGGCCATTGACGACGGAGCAGGCAACCCCCTCTTTGCCACCTTGACACTGGAGCTGCTGTTCGACACGATGCAAGTGCAGAACGACCCCTCGCTGATCGAGAAGCGCCGCGCAATTTTCGCCGACACGACTTACACTTACTAAACGCCCATGTTCGCGAACACTTTGTCCCTATACACCCCGTGCTGGCCGACTTTGGCGCATTTGCTCGCCGCCGCCGCCATGTACACGAGGAGCAAAGCCAAGGAGCTGCGCGAGTACGGCTGGAAGGTCTCGCACGCCCAGTGTGACGCACATCCCCTGGGCCCCCAGCCCGGCCAGCAGGTCCGGCTGCGCAAAGGAGCCGAGCGCGAGCTGGTCGGTGAGTGGGACGCCCTGATGACCCGGGTGCGTGGTCTGCCCGAGGACCCTACCCTGTTCGTCGTTCCCGGGCGAGTGGTGCCCTTGGTCGGCCAACCGGGGGTGGACCTGCTGCCAGCCGGGCTCTCGCTGGGGCGACACAGCCGGTACTACATGGAGTCCGACCCCCTCGTCGAGTCGGACATTTGGCGACGCTTCCAGCCAGTCTGCATGGGCCAGGCCCGCTGGGAGATGGCGTTTGCACGGCTTGTGCCGGTCGCAGAGGCCGAGAACTACCCGATGGTGCGGTTTATTCAGCGCATCCCCGGGATGCTCGACCTTGCCATGAACGGCAAGCCCCTGCTGTTGATTGAGCCAGCGGACGCCGAGACTTTGTTGACCGACTGTTTGTTATTATACCCGGTTGATTAAAGCCCATGTGTTTGTACACCACCACCGAGCGACACCCCATTGGTCATCGCACGGGCACGAGCGCCCTCGAGCAGGGCCTGGTTGTTCTCCTTGACACGCTGGGTGAACATCGCCAGGGCCGAGAACCCCAGCATCGCCCAGGGCGACATGCTCACCCAGCCGATCAAATCCACCGCACACAGCGAGAGGCACTCGCGGAACTCCATGGCCTGTGGCTCCTGATTGCGCTCGTCCATGGCCCGGTGCAGGTCGCTCGCAAAGCCCTCGCCGTTCAGGGTTGCGGCGTAGCCCTCGGGGGCCCACTCGCGCAAGTAGGGCAGGGCCTGCTCGAGCACGTTCGCCCCGGTGCCAATGGCCATCTTGAGTGCCTTCTCCTCGGTTCCCCAGGAGAGGCACTGGCGGCACTGGGCCAAGCACCACTCAAAGTCTTCAATCGGCGAGCCCGGGGTCGGCACCCGCACCATCTCGGCGAGCACCGGGCGGATGCGCATGTAGGCCTTGATCTTGGTCTCCAGCAGCACCCGCTTCGAGAGCTGGGAGTCGGTGGCCTCGACCTTCACCGGGGGAGGGGGCTTGGGTCCGGTGCTCGCAGAGCGCGGGCGGCCGACCGGGCGCTTCTCTGGCGGGGGGATTGGGCCGTACTCGATGAGCGAGGGCAGTCCTGGCGGGGCCTGGACCGCAGGGATGTTGCCGAACCCAGGCAGTGGCGGCTGCTGCTGCTGCTGTTGCTGCTGCAGGGCCTCGACCGCAGCCGGGCCCCCCATCAACATTGCGCCGAGCCAGTCGGCGGCACCAGGACCCAGGTCTGGCTCGGGCTGGGGCGGCGGAGGGGGTGGCGGGGCCTGGGGCTCGGGCTCGGGAGGCACTGCCAAGGCGTCCTTGATCCGGCTCAAGCCCGCAGAAACCGACATGGTCGCGGCCTCTCCGGGCTCAAAGAGCGTTTTGTAGTGCTCGTTGGCCTCCCGTGCCATTTCGGGCTTGCTCTTTTTGGGCTTCGGGGGCATCTTCGGCGGCCTTCTTCTACTGCCACTTGCAGTTCAGAGGGTGGCGAATAGAATGGACGACGAGTTCCCAGACGCCAATGAAGAGTACGCCAATGTGCGTGCCGGGGCGGTGCAGCACCCGCTCGATCCACGACGGGGCAACCGGGGCGAGCAAGGCGAGCTGCAGTCCAGGCTTGCAGACGACCCAGCCCCGCCCGCGGTCGAAATGAACTTGCCTGTGAACTACGCCGAGGTCGTCAAAGACCCTCCAGACCAGGCGGTGCTCACGGTCAACACCAGCTGGGGCAAGACCGTGCAGATCAAACAGTGGCACTGGGACCGGCTCAAGCCCGACGCGCTCATCACCCTCGAGGGCAAGCGTCGCTCGGGCAAGACCAACCTGCTGCGCAACATGCTCAAGGCCATGCGCCGCTACTACCCCGAGGTCTACATCTTCACCGGCACCAAGATGTCCCAGGAGTACAAGGGCCTGGTACCCGACCGCTACATCTTCGACAACCTCCAGCAGTTCCCCCCGGACTCGCCCCAGTACCCCGGAGGCATGGACGCCTTCTTGCACATCTGGCACCGCCAAGTCGAGCGGGTCGAGGCGATGCGCAAGCGCGGCAAGAACGACAAGAACCTCGACGTGCTCGTAATCATTGAGGATTTGGTGGCCAACGAACAGAGCCACCGCGGCTTCCACGACATCCCGCTCTTCAACCGCATCGCCTACAACGGCCGTCACGCCCACATGTCGCTCTGGGTCACCTCGCAGAACATCAAGGCCGTGCCCCCGGCGATCAAGGACAACACTGACATTTGCGTGATCCTCACTGCCACATCCCAGCGCACCAAGGAGACCGTGCGCGAGTCGTTCTTGGACTCGCTGCACAACGACGAGGAGTTCGACGAGGTCACCAAACCCCTGGCCCAAATCCCCTGGGCCTCGTACTTTATCGACCGCCGCGACGCCCGCCGAGAGCCCCTGGAGTGCATCTACCTGGCAGTGCCCCAAAAGATCCCCAAGGACTTTGTGATGGGCGACAAGTACTTTTGGGCCGAAGACCTGCAAGAGCTTTATCGAAACGGATACGGACACTTGCTCGACATGCGCGACTGGGGCATCGAGAAGACCACCTACAAGCTCGACCCCTCGGAGACCGCGACCTAGGAGCGCTCAAGAAACAGGGGCAGCGGAGGCTCGTCAAGCACCCGAGGCGACGCTCGGTCGAGCAGCGCAACAATCCGGGCCTCGCGCTCCTCGTCAAAGCGCCAGTAGGTGTGCTGAACCTGCTTGCCCCACTCGCGCACACGGGCCCGGCGGATGTCAAAGCGCATCTCGAACAGCGAGAGTGCGTTGCGCAGCAGCGAATTGAGACTCTTCGCAGAGCAGAGCGGGTGTGACAGGTGGGACTCGCTCAGCCGCAGGGCCTGGACAATCTGTGCGTTCTCGGGTCGTCGCAGTGGCTCGAGCACTTCTTGCCACCACTCCTGCTGACCGTACTCGCTCAGTGGGTGGGCGAGGTCCTTGGCAATGACCCAGGTTCCCCGGGCGCGACGCATGAAGGGCCCCAGGATCAGGGTGGCTCGGTGGACCAGGTCGGCCATGAAGCGGTTGAGCGGCAGTGGCCTGTTGGTGTTGCGTTCGGCCGCGAGCAAATCATAAAGCGGGTTCCCAGAGTAGTCCTGGCCACACCATTCTCCGTGTGCTTGCATGTCCGCGGCGTAGACTTCGCGCAGGCGCTCCTGGTCCAGGCGGCCTTCGTGGCCTCCAAGCGAGCGCCAAGTGTTCCACAGGAAGAGCTGGGGTCGGCAGGCCTCGAGGAACGCCAGGGCCTTGCCCGGCAGCTGCACTTGGTTGTAGGGGTCAATGTCCATGGCCTGTTTGACCCGCTCCTGGTGCTGCTCGCTGGCTCCAAGCACCTCGGCCCGCTGGTTGTAGCGCTCCTGGCGGTCGCTCTCGACCACCTGGCGCACCAGATCGGGTCGCTGCTGCTGCTGCTCGTTGGTCTGGCGCTCGTCGACACAGCGGTCGCCGTGAGAGAGCACGGCCCAGCGCAGGGCCCCAATGTAGTCGTGCTGGGCCAGCCAGCGCTGCGCAGCGCCCCAGGCAGTCATTCGAGCCAGCCAGTCATCGGGCACCAGGCGGTAGACCCCGGTCTCGTATTCCAGTGCCATTGCGCCCTCGGTCACCCGCTCAATGTACTCCTGGGCCTTGGTGCTTGCGGCGTCCAAGACCTCGTCGGTGGTGAGCGGGGGCTGGAAGTTCTTCTTGGGCAGGCCTGCGCCGGCCAGGAGCGCCAGGAGCACGTCGGTCGCGGCACGGAAGCGCCCGAGCATCTGCAGCAGTGTCTGGGGGTCGCAGCTCATCCGCGATGCCAGTGCAAGAAGCAGGCGCTGGGCACCCGTGTAGTCCACACCCACGGTGACAGAGGGGGTGATGCCGAGGGCGTCGAGGCCGCCCCAGAGCTCGTTGCAGAGCGGCACCTGGGCCATGACCTCCTGGCTCGCGTCCGAGGAGTAGAGCTGGGTGGCACGGGTCTCCTCGGGCGAGGCTTGGGCAACCTCCTCCTCGATGGCCCGGTGCACTGCGACCAGCTCGGCTCGGCTCGCGCTCACATAGCTCACTGGCTCCTTGGCCATGGCCGCCGCCTTGGCACGCTCGTACCACACCGGGTAGTCCACGATGCGCACGGTCTTGAGCGGCACAGGTAAGTGCAGGTTGTGCAGTGTGCGGAAGCCCAGTACTGGTCGGTGTGCGCGCAGGTACTCGTAGGGCACGTCCTGGGGCACAAAGTCGGCGTCGAGCACGATCACCCGCTTGGCACGCCGGATCAGGGCAGTGAGGACCTCCCAGCAGCCTCGGTGTCGGTGGTTCATGGTCTGGCTGAGGAGCTGTTTGCAGAGCGAGAGGTACTCGTCGAGCACGAGCAAGTCGAGCTCGGGCAAGGCACGGCTGGCCCTGCGGAACGACTGACCCATGCGGTAGAGCGACTCCATCTGCACCACGAGCCAGTGCTGGCGGTCTTCGGCAAAGAACCCGGCGTAGTCCTTGTTGGCAAGCGCTCGGTAGTCGGTGAGCCCCAAGTGCCCGAGAACCCCAACCATGCAGTCGGCAAGCGAGCGCCGTACCGACACGAACACCACCGAGGTCCAGTCGCGCCGACGCAACTCGAGCTGCTCTCGGAGGTAGGTGGTCTTGCCAGTGCCCATGTTCGAGTTGACCGCGAGGGTGGTGCCCTCGGGCTCGAGTGCCGCAGGGGTCAGGTACTGGTTGAGGTAGCGCGCGCAGAAGTACTCGGAATGCATGTAGGTGTCACGTGCCCCGACCTGGCGACGGTTGCCACAGGAGAAGCACTCGATGAAGAAGCGTCCGGTCTCGCGGCTCTCGGTCACCTGGAAGTTCACCAGGCAGTCGCCGCCACCGAGCGGACAGTAGCAGTAGCGGGCCAGTGCCTGGGGGCAGCTCTGTTCGAGGTCCAGTGCACGGAGCAGGGCCGGGAGCGAGTAGGGCCTCGACCAGGCAGGCAGGAACCGCCGGAACTGCTCGTAGCGCAGGGAGTACTTCTCGCGGCGGACCCGACGATCAATCGCGGTGCGTGGGCGTATCTGCTCGAGTGCTCGGTAAAACGCGTCGAATGACTGGTCGCGCTGGCTCGACAGGAACAGGTAGGCGACCTTGCGCCAGCCGAGTTCTCGGCCGCGGACCCCGGCCAGTGCCAGGAGCGAGGGCCGGGGACGCACATGCACGGTGTCTGGGGCCTGCCAGTCGCTGCGGTCCAGGTCTTCGAGCAGGCGATCGCCGGGCACAATCCGGGCCAGGAAGCCTTGCAGCGCCGGAGTCGGCTGTGCTCTTGGCGGGGCATAGGGCGCCGGAGGCAGTGCTCGCTGCTCCTCGGGACAGGCCTCGAACTTGCTCGGGTCGAGCATCCAGCGCATCATCGGCGGGTCCTCGGGGTCTCGCTCGACCCAGGACGGGTCATGGTAGCGGTGCGGGTGCTCGCCGCGCAGGTGCAGCACGGTGATGAGCCGGGGAGGGTACTTGGAGCAGCCGGCCATGCGCAGCGAGTGGATCTTGTCGAGGCTCGTGCGGTAGAGCTCGTGGTCGTGGGCCACGGTCGCCCCGAGCTGGCGGGCCAGTGCCGCCACCGTGTGGATGCAGCGAATCTCGGCGAGGGCGTTGCGCAGGAGCACCTGGGGCCAGACCAAGTGGGCCGAGAAGCGGGTCTGCTCGTAGTAGGAGTCGCATCGCTCGCTGCGGGCCACCAGCACCTGGCCTTCCTGGTCGTAGCGCCAGCCGCATCGCTTGCGCAGCACCGCGTTGAACACCGCACAGCGGTAGGCGCCGAGCGAGTCGTCGAAGCGGGCACGAAGGGCACGGAACTGCTCGGGGTCCTCGCGCACTGCAGGTGGCAGCTCAAGCTCAAAGTCCATGTGCAGGGCACGAGGGCGGTCGCCTGGCAGGACCGTGTGGAGCTCCAAGCGGTCGAGCTCGCCCTGGAGCAGCAGCCAGCGGCGCAGCTCTTGGTCGCTCTCGAACACCAAGAAGTGGTTCCCCTGGGCGTTCTTCTCGCGCAGCAGGCGGGCATCGGGGTGTGGTCGGGCCAGGGCCAGGGCCTCGGCAAGTCTTCGGGTGGTGCGCATGGTGAGACAAAAAAGTGTGACAAAAAAAATGAAAATTGGGCTTTATTTACTCTGGCGCGTGTTCGTGAACACTCGGCGGGCTCAGACTGGCCACCGGGGCGTCCAATGGCTCGCGGGCGCTCGAAGTAGCCGGTGCCCGGGCAACACGGGGGGTCGTGCGCCTGCGCTTGGTCCGCTGGGCCTCCTCGGGCAGCTCGCTCGTCGCAGGGGCGTCGGGGTCGGCAATGCCCTCCTTGGCCAGCTTGGCCTGTGCGCGCTCGCGAGACTTGCGCTTGCCGAGCTCGATCTTCTCGACGATCCGGGCCTCTTCCTCGTCGCACTCGTCAATCTCCTTCTCGTAGCGGCCAATGAGGGCACCGGCGGCGCACTTGTAGGCCTGGAGCTCGGCGTTGCGGGTGCGTCGGGCAGCCAGCGCACACCAGATCAGGTCCAGGGCCGTGTGTGGCTCGAGCTTCATGCCGGACTCCAGGGACATGCGCTTTGCGAGCATGTGCAGTTCCTCGGAGGCCTTGTCAATAGTCTTGGCGTCGAGGTTGCGCTCGAACTGGTCGCGCTCCTGGGTGATGTACTTGCGTCGGGACAGCAGGGCTTCCTTGGCGCGCTCGAGCGAGGTGTTTGCAGGGGATTCGTGCGTGTAGGGCATGGCGGCGAACAGAATGGCTTGCTGGTGCGCGAGGAACTGCGCTTTTGGTGGTGGTTCGGCGTTCCTATTGGCTGGTTCGAGAAAGCAACATGAACACCGCGCTGGTTTACTACACGGCACTGGTCGAGCTCTGCGAATTGGTCGCGCTCTACCTGGTCAAGCGGGCCGCGAGCGGGGCTGGCCGAGGCTATGCCCTGGCGGCCGCCGGAACCTACGCCGGCACCGCCCTGGTGCTTGTGCGCTCGGTCGAGCTCGGTGGTCTGGGCGTGGCCAACGGGCTCTGGAACGCCTTCTCGAACGTGGCCGGAGGCGCAATTGGCTACTTCCAGGGCGAACAGTACTCTGGCCGGCAACAACTCGGGCTTGCGCTCGGAGTGGTCTCCAGTTTGTTGTTGGCCAGCCACTGACAAGACGATGTCGCGGATGATTTTTGGCAGGCCCATGAACAATGAAGATCACCGAATCATTGCAGCGGCCAATGCCTGGACACTGTACATTGCAAAGATGTTTGCCGCATGCGGCTGTCGCCCGGAGCTCTGGGCCGATGCCGACATTGACGAGCTGGTCGAGACGGCCTGTACCCGCCATGGGGCCGACCACAACCGCATCCGCTGGTACTGTGAGAACCGGCTCATGCTGGACGACTGGGGAGAGAATTCCGCGCATGCATTGACACCGGTCGAGCGGGCCCAATTCACCCGGGTTGCGACGAGACTTAAAGAGTGTGGCTACGAGTCGTTTTAAGTAAACACAATAGGCATCGCACGCTCGAACTGCCGGCGCAGCTCTGACAACATCGCGGGCAATACCAGGTTCAAGTGTGGCTCGATGAAAGCGGCGTTGCGCAGGTAGAGTTCCAGCCGTTTGCGGAGGTAGTTGAAGTTTCGGCGCGTGCAACCAGGGATAATGGTCGCGCACACAGTGCTATGGAGTCTGGGCACAGCACGGAGAGGGATGGTCACTTGTCGCTCCGGCGCACCGGCCACCCGGGCCGCGGCAACTGCAGCATCGCGCTCCCGGTTCAGCACGGATTGTGCGTAGCCAAAGGCCATGGCGTTGCGGTCGACCGCGAGAACGACCTCGAACTTGTCAATGTGCGCGCGCATGAGGGTGTTGAGTGTCAGGATCCGGTGCATGTCTCGTCGCATAGGCGGCGGCACCGGAACGACCACTCCCCCGTTGTGGCTTGCCGCGTGCTCCTCGCGAATCACTTGGCGCATCTCGGGCACACACAGCAGCTGCTCGGCCCAGTCATGGAGCTCGAGTCGCGGCGGGCTCGAAGTACGGGCATCCAGCGCCGAGCAGAGCGTCAGAAAGTACCCCCAGCCCTCGGTGTAGCCGTTGGTGGCAATGGCTGCCTGGCGCTCTGCGTCGTCGATGGATATGCGGGCGTTTTGGGAAAACATCCTCCCCACCGCCTGCAACATGTGGAATGAACCTCGCAGTGGCTTTATCAACACTAAAAGTACAGCAGACCGGGCGGGGCCAATCCCCTGTGCTCGACCTCGTTCATGAACTTCTTGCGGCGCTCCTCGGCTCCGGGGACCTTGGGGAACACCATGACCCCGCCGCTCATCACCAACGCATGCATGAACGCAAACGAGCCGCGCTTGCGGGCCATCTCCCGCGAGAACCACTCGTCGAAGCGCTGGTTGGTGCAGCGGGCACGGGCCTCGGCGAGCTTCTTCTGGTACTTGGCGCGCATCCGGGCCTGGTGGGTGCTCTGGAAGCGTGCCTCGCGGGTCGCCAAGTCGCACTCCATGTCTTCGCGGCAGGTGTACTTGCGTTTGGGGGCGCCTAGCTCGAGCACACGCAGGGGCTTGGACTTGTGGGCCTCTCCGGCAACCTCCTTGCGCTTGGCCATGGGTGCAACTGACTGTGCCTGTGCGGCGGCCCAGCTGGGCACAAATACTATGGCCCGGTGTTCGCGAACACTGCGCTCAGTTCGTTCATGTCCAGGACCGCGTCAGACTACTACCGCCAGCGCATTGCGGCGCTCCAGTACTGCGACGAGCAGGCACAGCACCTCTACGAGCACTTCTACCTCACCTTGGGCGCCGAGGACCAGGCACGCGAGCGCGAGGCAGTGAAGCGCCGCATCGCACGCTGCGAGCAAGACGGCAAGTTCGGCGAGTACTTCCAAGTCCAGTCGCGCTACAAGATGCGGATGGACGACCTCGAGCGCACTCGGGCCCGGCTTGGTGTTGGCAAATAAAGCATTTATTGTGTACAGACACTCACAGCTCAAACGGCCCTCGGCTCGCTTGCTCGGTGATCCAGAGCGGGAGTTTGCGGCGCTTCGGGGGAGGCTGCAATCCTCGCTCGTAGTACTTGCAGTCCTCGGCGCTCGGCAGCGCGCACTCGTTGCGCTCGGGCTCGGGGGCCAAGAACACCTGGCAGAGCGACTCGTCTTCGCGGTCCGAGTCCTCAATGTCTGGCACAATGGTGCCGTCGCGCTGCATCAGCAAGCGGCCTGCCCGGGCACGAGCGGCCTCGTTCAGCTCGCGTCGGCGTCCAGTGCCCTCGTCCAGGCAGAGCAGGCGTGCGGCCTCGCAGTTCTTGCAACCCGAAAGGGGGTCGCAGCGCTCGCTCGCACAGTTGAGCACCACAGTGGCGTTGGGAAACTGCTCGGGGAACTGCTCGGGGTCCACTCGCCCGCTGGCAACCAGGGTGCTGAACTCGTGCAGTGACATGGAGAATTGCACCCGGGCGTTCGCGGGGAAGTGCTCGGCGTCCGGAGGCACCAGGTAGTCGCCGAGTCGCCCAAGCTGGGGCTGCACCGTGCCGGCGGCTCGGTTCGGCTGGAGCAAAGTCTTTGGGCCGCAAGGCCGTGGCAAGGCGAGTTGTACTGGGTAGTCGCGGAAGTAGCGGAAGGCCTCGGGGTAGGCGCGCTGGAACGAGAAGCCGGGCTCGCCGTACTTTGCTGGGGGCGGGGGCGGCAACTTCTTCTCCTGGACAGTGACAATCGGGTCGGACACCACCGTGGTGGTGGAATTGGAGCGTTTGCGCTTGGTCAGGGCCTTGATCGTGCGTGGCATGCTGGTCGAGGAGGTGAAAAACACTGGGCACACTGCCTTTTTATACTCGGTGCACCAGGATTTACGAACCAATGGCCTGCGCGGTGCCTGGGATTGGCGTCTATTTTGGGTGCTGAACAAAGCGCGGGAAAAGTTTTAACGGCCTTGTCTTGTCCGTTAGGAGCAGTTATAACGGACCACACAATTTGTGTGTGACAAAACATCTTTTATTCTTAATTATAAATAAAGAGGGATTTTGTCACACTTGGCTACAAGTAGCTGGAGTTTGGATGACTGCGAAGTGGCAAGTTTTAACGAGTGTGACAAAACATCTTTTATTCTTAATTACAAGTAAAGAGGGATTTTGTCACAGATCGAAATCCAGCTGGACACCAAGTCTTTGCGCAGTGGCTCGGGTAAAGTACTGGCGAGCGGCACGCTTGGCCTCCTGGTAACGCTGCTTCTGGCTCGGTGCTTGCTGCAAAGCGCGGCGATGACGAGCCAAAACCTCTCGCTCGACCTCCAAGCGGTGTGCCTCGAGCGACTCGATGCAGTGTGTCAGCAGCAAACGCTGTGCTCTGGCGCTGCGCAAATCGCGCTGCAAATCCTCTTGGGCCGGGGCACGCTCGCAGCAGTGCTCGCCCTTGGCAGCGGCACGGCACACGGTGGACAAATGCTCAAAAAAGCCGCCAAGCCGGGTCAGGCGCTGCTCCTCGGTGAAAGTGTCAGCAATGACGATTCTGCCAGCTCTGGCAGCAGCGTCGAGGACGTGGCCAACAAGGGCAGCGGCAGCGACTTGGCCACCACAAGGGTCAGCGAGCCCGGCTTGCTCCTCCTGGGCGTGCATGCGGAACGTCGCTGGGAATCGAGCCTCGAACTGGGCCGGAGTGAGCACGGTCACTGTGGGCCCGCGTTCCATGTGCTGGGGGTCAAAGGTGTAGAGGGTGGGGGTGTACTCGAAGGGGGCGGTCATCTTGCTGGCGAGTGTGGCAGGCAGAGGTGCGGCGAGTGTGGCAAAGCAGGCTATTTATACTCTGGGCGGGCGAGTGTTCGCGAACACGGGCGAGTTTTGGTTGGCGGCTATTTTTAGCTAGTCCCTAATCCCGCGCCAGCCTGCGAGAATTCCGCGCCGGGGCAAAGCGCGGGAAAACGAGTTTGCAAAACGAGTTACGAGTTACCAGACGAGTTACCAGTTACCAGTACGAGTTACGAGTTACCAGACGAGTTACCAGTTACCAGTACGAGTTACGAGTTACCAGTACGAGTTTGCCCAGACCTAGCCTAGCCTATTTCCAGCGGCCTTGCGGACTAAATACTTTGCGATTTTTTTCTTTTTCCTGGCCGTACCGTAACAAAAAGACTTGGCGATTTTTTCCTGATTTCCTGCGCATGCAGACACAGAAGCAAAAAGCAGACAAAGACTTTGCGATTTTTTGTGTTTATAACGAAAAGTTGCTCCGGCTAGCGGGCTGAAAATAACAAAGTCTTTTATAATTACAAATCCGTCTCAAAAAAAGCATAAAAGTCAAGCGCCCGCCTCATTCCAAGGCTCATAAGGACTTTGTTTTTCTTGTATGATTGAATTGCATCGCGGTAGGTGTCAAGGCACCAATAAGTGGTGTAAGGGTCGTCAAATGTGTGCGTGATGTCTTTCACAACGTGGTAGGGAGAAAGATGAGCAGACGAGGAAGTGCAGAGGTAGATTGCAATTTTTGGGTAATGCTTGCCATCGCCAGCAGTTCCTGTAAGAAGTACTTCTTGACCGGTGGGAAGAGTTTTATGGATGCTGTGCTGAAGAAGAACTGAAAAGCGGCTCTCGTCGTGAATTGCATTGTCAACGAAGAAAGGATGGTAAAGAGAAGGAGAAGCAAGAATGCGATGAGGAACAGGACGAAATGAAATAAGAGCAAATTCAGAAGAGAATTCGTCGTCGACGAAGCGCATTTTTGCTTTTGCTCTATCGTATGCAGTCCAACGGTTGGCACTGACGCGCTCGTTGGTTTCAAAAGTGAAAGAATGAGGAGGAAGTTCAGAAAAAAACAAAATTTGGTAGAGAAGCTCCACTGGCAAGCGGTGAAGAAGTGTTTCTTCTGTTTTCATCTCTCTAATTGTGCAAAGTAGGAAGACTTGCTGAGAAGAAAGTTGCATAATTTCAAAGTCTTTCTCGAACTGCATGGTGACAAGAGGAAGTGGTAGGGGTTGGCTGGCAGGCAGAAGAATGAAAAAGACGCCAAAAAAATGGCGCGCGGCGCTATTTATACTCGGGCGTTCCCGGGTCCCAGCTTAAAGTTTTTTTGCGGACAGGCCCTGCGGACTAGCCGGGCTATTTTGGGTGCGGCCTTGGGGACTAAAGACTTTGTGAAAAAGCTCGTCCATATCGATGACTCGTTCAAGGTCATGTGCACAGAGATCAGATGGGTGTTTGAACCGGCCAACCGGAGCGAAGGGGCGCGTCGGTTCGTGGATGTGCATTTACTAGGGTTAGTAACTGCTCGGAGCCAATCGGAGAGCAGAGATTCAAACAACGGATCGGCAGATGGGCAGGGGATCCATCTCGGATATCCGCCAAGCCATCCGAA
>CAZLNP010000006.1:0-53818 GCA_964561085.1 uncultured Candidatus Saccharibacteria bacterium | reverse complement strand
GCTTGGTCCACAGGTCAGTTAGAGGCGCTAATTGGTATTAAGCGTGGTGGATTTTCTGCTCGCCGTTTACTCAAAATAATGAATGAGTTAATCACTGGGTATAAATTCATCCGTCATTATAAGAAAGCAGTAAGTATTTTTGGCTCAGCACGCACATCTTTGGATAAGCGCGTATACAAAGATGCGCACAAGCTTGGTTTTGAACTTGCACGCGCGGGCTTTGCGGTAATAACTGGTGGTGGTCCGGGAATTATGCAAGCTGCAAACGAAGGTGCGTTGAAATTTGGCGGGGAGTCAGTGGGCTTGAACATCCAACTACCAAACGAGCAGCGTATTAATCCATATGTAAATGAGTCTACATCATTCCACTACTTTTTCACTCGTAAAGTGATGCTTGCTTCCGCGTCTCAAGTTTATGTTTTCTTCCCGGGTGGTTTTGGAACTATGGATGAACTTTTTGAAATGCTGACTTTAATCCAAACTAAGAAAGTTGCCCCGATTAAAGTTATTTTAGTAAACAAGCGCTTTTGGAATCCGATGTATGCGTGGATCAAAAAAACTCTTTATGAGCATAATAAAGCGATTGGTAAAGCAGACTTAAACCTTTTTGATTTAGTAGATAACGCTGATGAAGCAATGGACCTAATCCACAAAATGGTTAAACAACAAAAAATCGGACACGTTTCCCGTGAGTCAGATAGCTTAGGTTTTAACAAGCGTTCCGGAATTGTAATGCCTAAAAAATCTAGCACTAAGCGCATCAAGAAAATGATCATAGACTAATTGAATGAGAAGCGGAAAATACAGCGAAGAAACAAAGCGAAACAACGAGCACGTCTGGGCATCAGTTTTTGTGCGTGAAATTAATAAACAGTACGGCTTCGACTATTTTTTAGAACCAGAGCGGGGAGAGAACTCGCCAATAGATATGTACGCCGTTTCTCAAAGTAATAAGCTGCCAACTTTGGAGCTGCAGCTTACTCATGCAGTAGAGTTACAATTTATGGCGTATGAACAAACGCAAGATCCTAACTACACAGAAAAACCGACAATAGATGCTATTGAAAGAAAGAATGAAAAGTTGCAGAGACAGGGTGAGGATTTATCTCGCTTAATTTTGGTAATCCAAGGCTACATGAATCACAATACCGCTAATAAAGTATTTAATTTAGCGGGGACTTTTAAAAAGTATGCTGACTATGATTTCAAGGGAATATATTACGTAGCCCCTTCTATGATGTCAGCCGATACCGATGAATCATTTCAAGATGGCTATATAATTCCAATCAAAGACGCGTTCCAGAGACTTTAATTTAGCTAGTTAGGTTGTCTCAGCAGATTCAGTGAGTTGTCCCAACCATTTAGTTAATTTGTCGTATTCCAGAGGGCGACTGATTAAATACCCTTGCGCATAATCACACTCCATTGAAAGTAGTAGCGCAAGTTGGTCTGTTGATTCCACTCCCTCAGCACAAATAGTTAACCCCATACTTTTAGCCATCGAAATAATTGCTTGAATAATAGCCCGATCTTGTCCGTCAGTGATGGCGTGCTTTACAAAAGATTGGTCTATTTTTAATTTCTGAACTGGGAACCGTTTTAAATAGCTCAACGATGAATATCCAGTTCCAAAGTCATCAATGGAAATAGAAATTCCTAGTTCTTTTAAACTTTCGAGTTTGCTACTAGTGCGCTCTACATTTTCCATGGCGATGCTTTCGGTAATTTCAATTTCTAAGTCGTTAGCATCAAAACCAGTTTCTTCTAAAGTAGTGCAGATTTTATCTACTAATTTATTTTCTGAGAATTGTCTACCAGAAAGATTAACTGTCATTTTTAGAGGATAGCCAAGCTCTCTTAATCTCTTGCCATCTTCGCATACAGTTTTAAATATCCATTCACCCATGTGAACTATCATTCCTGTTTCTTCAGCCAAAGGAATGAAGTCGAACGGATGCAAAATTCCCAGTTTCGGATGATTCCATCTGACCAATGCTTCTACACCCATAACTCGTCCAGTAGCAATATCGGTAAAAGGTTGATACTCCATAAACAATTGGTTCTCTGAAACAGCTGTTCGTAAATCTTGTTCCAGAGACAGCATTGAACCTGATTGCATGTTCATACTGTAATCGTAAAATTGATAGCGGTTGCGTCCGGCATCCTTCGCTCTATATAAAGCCGTATCAGAATTTTTGAGCAGTGAGAAAATATCTTGACCATCAGCAGGGAACATTGCGATTCCCATACTACAAGTGACGTGCAAGCTTTGATCTTGGATGCGAGTAATTGGCAATAGAGCCTCTATGATCTTATTCGCCACACGCGCTACATTCTGGGCAGATTTAACCTCATTAACTAAGATTATAAATTCATCACCGCCAAGACGGGCGACTAAGTCGATATTACGAACAGCACTGCGTAGGCGATCAGCGACCTCTTTCAAAAGTAAATCTCCTACACCGTGCCCTAGTGTATCGTTAATAGTTTTGAACCGGTCTAAATCTAGAAAAATGATCGCCATTTTATTTCCATGACGGATGGCGCTAGCTTTAGACATGGTAAAGTATTCATCCAAAGAATTTCGGTTTGCAAGCCCCGTAAGGGTGTCGTGTGAAGCGTGATAGCGAATCTTTTCTTCAGCTTGTTTCAGCTCGGTCACATCTTTTATTATTTTCGAATAACCTTCAATCACTCCTTGTTCATCCCAGATCGGAGTAATTGTGACAGTGGCGAAGAAAGTAGATCCATCTTTTCTCAATCGAATTCCTTCTTGGATTGTTGTTCCTTCTGACTTTGCTTTTTCTAATTCCTCTATGTGTAAGTTCTTTGCTTTATCATCTTCAGCAAATAGGATGGTGGTCGGTTGGCCAATAATCTCTTCTTCCGTGTACCCCAAAATTTTTCCTACACCTTCGTTCCAGCTACGGATCTTTCCTTCTGTGTCCAAACGAAAAATGGCGTAGTCTTCAACTACTTCAATTAAACTGCGAAACATTTTTTCTCTATCTTGTATCTCTTTGTTTTGCTTATCTACAAGAATCTCAAACTCTGACTTCAATCTTTCAATTTGATTCTCCTGCTCTTTACGCTCAGTAACGTTCGTAGAGATACTCAGCACTTCTGCCACTTCGCCATCCTCGTTTCTTGAGAAAGCACTCAATTCTGTGTGTACCCAAATCCAGTGTCCTTTTTTGTGCTTCATTCGGTACTCAGCGTCAGTGCTTAGATTTTGTAATTGTTCTTTTGGGCTCTGCGTATTTGCAGCAACCAGTGCTTTGTTATTTTGCAATTCTACCTCAGGCAAGTCTTCTGGATGTATGAGGGATCCCATGAATTCTATGCCGCCGTTAAGAAAGTCTTTTGGTTTGTATCCTAAAACTGTGGTGACAGAGTTATTTACGTATGTATATTTGCCCAAAGGGATGCTATATATAGTCACTAGCCCAGGCATTTTATCTGCAATTGTTGTGTTGGAAACCGTCTTTTTAGGCTTTATCATAGCCTAAGTATACAGCACATTAGATGAAATAAATCTGATTTTCAGGCTGATTTCATCAGGTAGGACCAAGCCAGTTTCTTGACTAAACCTCTGAAATTCAATATACTCTTAAAAGATAACCCGTCATTTGAGCGCGGGTCTATTTTTTTAAATTTTAAACATAGTAATGGCAAACGACAACGTTATATTGCGATTCTCAGAAGTGACTTTTAGTCACGATACCCATAAACAGATTCTAGATGAAGCTAGTTTTTCGGTGCGTAATGGTAGCCGAATCACACTTATGGGTCAGAATGGTGCTGGCAAAAGCACTTTGTTTAAATTGATTACTGGTGAATATAAGCCAACCGATGGCGATGTGTATGTCACTCCAAAAGATGCGACCATTGCAATTGCAAAACAGGTGATGCCTCAAGAGGCTTTGGTCATGACTGTGCGTGAGTATTTTGAAACTGCGTTCACTGAAAAAACTTACAATCTAGACAAGCTTATCAAAGAAGTGTTTGATGTTGTAAACATGGAGCTACCTTTAGATAAATTGGTTAAGGAGCTTTCTGGGGGACAACAAGCTCGCTTGCTTTTGGCGCATGCCCTAATTCAAAATCCTGACATCCTACTTTTGGATGAGCCTACTAATAACTTGGATACTGCTGGTGTTGAACATCTAACTGGTTTTTTGATGATGTATGAAAAAACTGTAATTGTAATTTCTCACGATGCGGATTTCTTAAATGCTTTTTCCGATGGAGTGCTTTACTTAGATGTGCATACTCGTAAAGTAGAACAGTATAACGGTAACTACTATGACGTAGTTGAAGAAATTAAAAATCGTATAGAGCGTGAAAATTTGCAGAATGCACGTATGCAGACACAAATTAAAGAAAAGCGTTCTCAGGCAGAAGTGTTTGCCCACAAAGGCGGGAAGCTTCGTGCGGTTGCTAAGAGAATGCGTGAGACTGCTGAGGAAGCTGAAGAGAATTTGGTTAACGTTCGCCAAGAAGACAAGACTATTCGCAACTTCGAAATCCCAATGCAAGAGTTTGATCCTTTCTTTGATGGAAAAATTTTACAGCTAAGTAAAATCTCTGCTTTAAAGAATGGCAAAGTAGAAGAGGCCGAGTTGGAAATGATCGTCCGAAAGAATACTCATGTTTTAATCGCTGGACCAAATGGTATTGGTAAAAGTACTTTCCTCGAAAAACTTACTGGGGCACCAGACGGCAAAGGCGATGGGTTTATAATTGCCCCTGAAGTAAGAGTCGGGTATTACAAGCAAGATTTCAGTAACTTTGATTTTGAGCAAAAAGCTTTTGATGTATTACAAGTAGCAATGAGATTGTTCGATGAACACACTTTGCGTTCCACCGCCGCTGGATTCTTACTAGACGGCAAGCTACTAGATAAACCAATTAAAGCTTTATCAGAAGGCCAGAAAGGGTTGCTATCTTTCTGTCGATTAATGTTGTTCCAGCCAGGGCTTCTAATTTTAGATGAGCCTACTAACCACATTAATTTCCGCCATTTGCCTATAATCGCGAAAGCATTAGACTCTTACGAAGGCGCGATGATTATGGTCTCTCACGTTCCGGACTTCGTTCAACAAATTCGCATTGATGAAGTGATTGATTTAAACTCAGTAGGTAAAAAATAAGATGAGTAAGCGCACTAAAAGGTGCGCTTTACTTTTAGCTCAAATTATGCTATAATTAAACAAAGGTTAATTAAACGCTCTCTAAAGAGCGTGGAAGAAACAAAAATAAAATGAAAAAACACAATATCATAGGGTCAGCTTTGTTAGGAGTAATGTTGGCATTTGTATTGGTAATGCCGGCATTCGCTTCTAATTCAGGTTCCGGTTCTAACAAACAGAACCGTGAGAATAAAAGAGTATGTGTAAAGACTGTACGGGTTTCCCAAAAAGCTGCTATTAAGGAGTCTAAAGAAAAGTTTAAGTTAGCAGAAAGAAATGCGATGATGACATGGAAGACATCAGTCACATCTGCAAAAAATCTTACAGGAGATGAACGTAAAGCAGCTATGAAGGCTGCAACAGAAACAATGCGAACATCACTTAAAGAAGCTAAGAGAGCTCATAAAGTTGATCAAAAAACAGCAAAGGCTAATATTAAAGATGCAGTAAAGGCTTGTAAGTCAGAAAAATCTTCAGATGATGATTTTTCTCATGACGAAAAAGAAGATGAATCAGAACATGAAGAAGAACATAAATCTGGAAATCATTCCTAAGCTTAATTTAAAAAACACCATCACTAGATGGTGTTTTTTATTTTGTTAGTTCTGTATTTAAATTCGTGCCAAGTTAAGTATGTAAAGAGAATATCAAATGCTATCAGAATAAATAAAATTAGTGATGGACCGTCAGTTAGCTTGTATGTTAAATAAACAACGGAGCCAGTGAAGAATCCAATTGAAACCCAGAATGCCCACAACTTTTCTTTATACAAATAGTAAGCCAGAAAAATATTTATCAGGCCATGGGTGAGTATGTATATACCAGCAAAGTTTTTTGTGCCGGTAGTAAGATGTTCTGCCAGAGATTGGTTGGCGAAAGCATTATTTATTAGCCCATTATTAAAGAATAATAGAGCTATTCCGCATACTGTTTCCCAAACACCGTTTATGGCTTTTATGAAAACACTAGCTTCGAATAAAGCGTGCCAATATTTTTGTTTTATCATTACCTACTAATTATACCAAATAGGTGTGGATAATCACCAGAATTAACTGGTGATTAATATTTTTTCTTATATTTAAGCCTATTTTTATGCACTAATCATGGACTATCTTGCCCCATCGGAATGTTCCAATTGATCTCCACACCCTTTTTAAGTGCGCATCGAACTTAGATTCATCTTCACCGGATATATTAGTTTCACGGCTAAGGTTAGTGAGTTTTTCTTTTAATATTACGTAATCTTTCCTGGCAGGTTCCCTTATTGGATGACTTGGTGCATCCTCAGCCTTCAGATCAGTTATTCCCATTAATAGTTCTAGAGGATGATCAAACTCAAACTTAGCCAGCATGCTTCTAAATTCAATAATCTCTGCTTTGCTATCTCGACGTTCGTTGTCTGGTAAGTTTAGATCTGGGAATAGATCTTTGTCCTCAGCCATTTTTTCACCTTCTGCTATTTGTATAAAATCTTCTATGTATGTATCTTTATCTACTGGTGCAACAAAGTTCTTGTCTTTTTCGCTTCCTCGGAATTCACCCATACTATATTAATTTAGTTGTTAAAAGATAGGTCAGTGCTAATTGTTGTATTAATAGAGTGCTAATACCAAAAACAAAGTTTAGTTTTTTAGTTTTGTGATGAAAGAAAAACATTCCTGCCAAAACGCCGAGCGAACCAAAAAAGATTGCCCAGACAAAGAAGTTGATTTCACGCACACGTTCTGCATGATCAATACTGCGCTTCTTATCTGACCCAATATACAGAAAGGCGAAGAAATTAATGGCAATCAAGGCAGCCAGTACAAAATATATCATAATAATGTTATTATACACGTAATAAACGTAATCCATAATAGACTATTAATAAATACTAAAAATGAGCGATCAAACCCCATCAACAAGACCAAATAACCTACCGGCGAAGATCGGCGTGGGTGTGCTAGTAGTAGTAATCTTTTTGGCAGTAGTTATCTATAGCCGCAGCGGTTCAGAAACTAACGAAGTTGCTAATAATAATTCTGGCGCACAGTCAGTAATGCAAGAAAATGCCAATACTCCAGCAACCAACACTGAAAGTTCTACTTCAGGATTCAAAGACGGAACTTACACATCAACTGGTACATACAATACACCAGGTGGCCGTGAAGAAGTTGCTGTATCTGTAACTTTAAAAGATGGCAAAGTTGCTAGTTCATCTGTGACTGCAGAAGCAAACGCTCCTACTTCAAAACAGTTTCAAGAAGAGTTCATCAATAACTACAAACAGTTTGTCACCGGCAAGAGCATTGATAGCTTAAAGCTTTCCAAAGTTTCTGGTTCATCTCTAACTGGTACTGGCTTTAATGCAGCTATCGAAAAAATTAAAGCAGACGCAAAGATTTAGTGGCTCAGTTTACTTTTGAAGCAATCGGCACTCATTGGACTTTAGATATTCTTGATCAGGTTTCTGAAACGGATTTAGCCGAGCCTTTAAAAGTCATCCACGTACGGATAGAACAATTTGATGTAACATATTCACGATTCCGTAATGATTCGTTGATTACTAAAATGTCTCAAACTAGCGGAGTGTATACTTTACCAGAAGATGCACTTCCGCTTTTTGATTTATATAGTAAGCTATATGGCCTGAGCGCGGGAAAATTTACTCCCTTAATTGGAAATACTTTAGAGCAAGCAGGGTACGACGCAAACTATTCTTTGGAATCTGCGAGTGAGGTTTCTAAGCCAAGGGCGTGGGAAGAAGTTATGAAATTAGACTATCCACGTTTAGAGATTATTGAACCTTGCATGATAGACCTAGGCGCTGCAGGAAAAGGTTATCTCGTAGACTTGGTTAGCGAATTAATTGAATCACGCGGTATAAAAAACTTCTGTGTAGATGCTGGTGGAGACATAGTCCAACGTAGTTTGGCAGGTAAACTGCTTGAGGTAGCCTTGGAAAATCCGAATGACGATTCTCAGGCAATAGGTGTAGCGCGAATTTCTAATCAAAGCCTTTGCGGCTCTGCTGGTAACAGGAGAAAATGGGGCGAATACACGCATATCATTAATCCAGAGACTTTAAAATCTTCAGAGAACATCGCAGCAGTATGGGTTGTGGCAAAAACCGGTTTAGTTGCAGATGGATTAGCGACGGCCTTATATTTTGACGAGCCGCTAGTTTTTGAATCGGGTTTTTCTTTCGAATACCTTATAATGTATAAAGATAGTTCAATAGCAAAGTCAGTCGGCTTCCCAGCGGATTTGTTCTATCAGTAACTAGTAAGTAAAATTTCAGCATGAAATATATAGATAGCTTTCTTAATTCAATTACTATGTACCGCCTTGTTTTGTACGGGCTGTTTATTTTGGTATTTTTTGGCATAGCCTTTTCATTCTTAGGAATCTTGCCAATGAATGGTTGGCAAATGGTTATTTCTTTTTTCGTACTCACTATAACTGCCTACGTGACTAACATGGTTTTGGGATACTTGTTCAGAGTACCGCTAAACTCTGAGTCTGCTAGCATAACCGCATTAATCTTATTTTTGATAATGCCACCACCAGTAACATTAATGACTGGTCTGTTTTTGACACTAGCTGCAGCCATAGCAATGGCTGGTAAGTTCCTACTAAACGTTAAAGGGAAGCATTTATTTAATCCTGCTGCGCTTGGTGCTTTTGCCGTTGGCCTCGCAGGGTTAATCTATCCAACTTGGTGGGTAGGAAGTATGGTGATGTTGCCAGCTGTAGCAATCCTTGGCTTTCTAGTTGTTAGAAAAATTCGCCGTTTTGATTTAGTAATAACATTCTTGTTAGTAGCGGGCGTTTCGACTCTTGCGAGGAGTTTGTATTTCGAAGAATCACTTTTAGAAACTCTCAGTATTGCAATTTTATCAGGACCAATTGTGTTCTTCGCAGCGATCATGCTCACTGAGCCGTTAACTTCTCCTCCGACAAAAACGATGCGTCTAGTCTATGGAGCAGTGGTGGCGTTGCTAGTCGCAATCCCGTACAACATTGGCCCGGTGTATAGTACTCCTGAGCTGGCCTTAATTCTGGGTAACGTTTTTGCCTATTTCGTGAGCCCTAAACAAAGACTTATTTTGCGCTTGAAAGAAAAATTGCAATTAGCGCCAATGGTGTATGATTTTGTATTTACGCCGAATCAGAAAATGGCCTTCACCGCTGGACAATATATGGAATGGACTATTAATCATCCTGGAGATGGTCGCGGTAACCGCCGGTTCTTTACTATCGCTTCTGCTCCGAGCGAAAGCGATATTCACTTAGGGGTAAAAGTACCAAAAGACCATAGTGCATTTAAAAAAGTTCTGTTAGAAATGAAGCCAGGAGATGAGTTGATGGCAGGAGGTTTGTCCGGTGAATTTAATTTACCTAAAGATCCAACAAAGAAAATCGTAGCTATTGCTGGGGGAGTTGGAATTACTCCATTCCGCAGCATGGTTAAAGAAATGATAAATCTAAATCAAAAGCGGGATTTTGTTTTGTTCTATGTGAGTGCAGATGAAGCTGAGTTTGTCTATAAAGATGTTTTCACTGCGGCTGAACCTTTAGGTGTTAAAAGTGTATATGTGTTGTCTGCTCCAAAAGACGCGCCACTGCCAGAAGGCTGGACTGGGCGTACAGGTTTCATTACTAAAGAAATGGTTGAAGAAGAGGTCGGTGATTACAAAGACCGAGTTTATTTCATATCTGGTCCACCAGGCATGGTGGAAGCATATAAGAAGATGTTTACCGGTATGGGAGTAAGTCGCAATTCTATTAAGACCGATTACTTCCCAGGTTATTAAGTGATATAAAAAAACCGCCTCAGCTAGAGGCGGTTTTAATTTAGTTAGATTTTAGAGTTCTGGCTACTAATGTTTTTCCTATTAAGATTCCAGCCAGTACTATAACTATGTAGATTCCCATAAACTCCCAGTATGGTGGTCTGACTGTTCTTGGCAGAAGACTGATGATCATAATTCCGTACCATGATGCTATTGAGATACTTCCAGATATAGCTAGTATCCACATGCTTGGGCCAACGGCACTGATTGATAGCGGTTGGTTTGCAAGCGCTTTAAGCCTCGGGAAGATGGAGAACTTAAAGAACAATCCATTTATTAAGACGATCGCAACTAGCGTTAGCTTGGCTTGCCATCTCGGGGAGTTGAGTAATGGCAGTGATCCTTGCTCTGCGTAAATTAATGCAAACAATGTTGCACCTGAAATAATTAGTACCAAGAGTCCTGCCCAAACAACTTTAGAAATTGTCATCAATAATGCGAAACGATCTTCTGTAATTAGTTTGCGGCGTAAAGCTTGGAAGAATATTATATCGCTAATTGTTGCACCCCCTAGACCTAAGGCGAATCCAACTAAGTGAAATCCAACTGCAATTTTTTCGTAATCCATAAATTTATTTAATTTAAACTAATCCCAAACTTTCTTTTAATCGATATTGCGTAATCTTTTTGATGAGCGGATATGGAATAGGCTCGGTGAGGGGGAACTTGATGGCGCCTTTGCTGGTTTCGTATTTAGCCAACTCTTTTTTAAACTTTACTATTGCCGATGGTGCTGGATAAAATCCAATATGATTTTTATATGCAGCAAAGTGGACAAGATTCTTACCATTCACAATGAAAGTTGGAATTGCATACTTAATTGCTTCATCAGCTTTTGGCACAACAGCCTTAATAGTAGTACGAACCTTTTTTAAAACCGGTTGTACGTCTTTGGGGAAGACCTTAATGTAAGCGTTAATAGTTTTGGCGCCAGTGTTTAACATTGCCATAAAGTTTTAATAAATTATTCCACTAAGATTTCTTTATCTTCTCTCAGCTTCTGTACCATCACTCTATCTATTTGTACTAATAATAACATTTAGTTTTTTTGAAGTACACCTAGCCGTCTCAGCATTGACAATACCCAATATTTTTGCTATAATTGGGTTACAAAAGTATCGGTTAGGCGATCAGTATTGTCAAAACAAACAACACTGTTCTAGAAATAAAAATAAAACAAAATTTAATATGTCAGAACATGAAAGACAGCTCATGTTATCTTCCGGGAAGTTAGTTTCCATTGCTGAAGTAGCAGAGCAGACTCCTTATAGTGCAGAGTACATTTCTTTGCTAGCTAGAAAGGGGAGAATACCCGCAATTAAAATAACGCGTGATTGGTTAACTACACATCAGGCGGTTTCTTTGTATGTAAAAAAGCAAAGACAAAAGCATAAACAACTTTTAAAACGTTTTGAGCGTGCTGGGAGAGGAGTATAATATGAAACTCTACACAAAGCACTTTTTATTTATAACGCTACTAGTCTTTACCGCGTTATTGATTGTAGCTAAACCTGCTAAAGTTTTTGCAGAAGAAGTCTCAGCCGAATCGACTTCACAAAATGACGTTTCTACATCTGAAGAAAGTAATTCAGAACAATCCACCGACAACACAGAGTCAAATTCTGATGAGCAGTCTACTAGCAACGAGGAAACTACGGAATCAGTTGGTCTAGATGAAAACCAAGAGATTCAAGAAATTCCAGAAAACTCAGAAAACTTCGAAAGCCCAGAAGGCTCTGGTTCTGGAAATGGAGGAGACTCATCTGAGAATTTAGAAGAAGTTCCTGATCAGCAAGAAGTTATTAATGAAACAGTCCCATCAAGTACTCCTGAGGAAGAAGCTCCACAAAACTTCGCTACATCGGAAATAGATTTAACACCGACTGTAGAAGAACAGTTTACTGAAAATGGGAAAGTTGTTGTTATCTCTGCGACAGAAGAACAAGAATTAGTTCAAGACTATATTAATGTTCCGGTTAGGACAGAAATCCCAGAAATTTACCGTGTAGGTCAAGAAGATAAAATACAAATCAATTGGCAAAACAATGGGAACGAAGAAATGCAATTCGTTGCATATGATGACGACGGCAATGGATTCATCGATCATGTTGCTTGGGTTGTGCCGCATCTTTCTACTCAAACTTTTGAAATCATCTTTATTTCTAATTCTTTGCTTTTAGACGAAGATGGAAATGTAATTGCAGATATTTATAATGAAGTAAGTGTTCGCGATCAAAACTTTGCACAGGTGTCAGATGGACAAACGGTTCGAGTTACTTTTGAAAAAGTTTTAAACAATACTAAAGACATTACAATCTACGCGAGAGCAACTAATCCAGAGGAGCCTGCTTCAATCGAAGTTTATACTTTGGATGGCCAACTGCTAGCTACTTTTGAAAATATTATTTTAGATGGCAAATATAGAATTTTGTTGACTGGGCTGCAAAACCCAACCGACACCTTCAACTTAAAAGTAATTGGTAATGTCGACATTGATTATATAGTTGACCCACCAGTGACTGCATACTGGGTTGGTGGTTCGGGTGATTGGTCAGATGCAGCAAACCATTGGGCAACCACTTCTAATGGAACACCAAATGCTGCGAACGCACCTGACGCAACAAGCAATGTTGTCTTCGATTCATTCTCTGGATCAGCAGCATCAATTATAAACATCGACACACCATTTACAATTGGCTCTTTAACCATAAATGGATTTACTGGTACAATTACACAAAACGCCGATTTAGTAATTACAAATTCTGGTGGTCAATCTGGAAGTTACTCACAAGTCACTGCTGCAACTTGGACTACTCCAAATCCTGGCACAGATACTTTTTCTGCAACAGGCAACTTCTCTATTACAACTGGAACTTTCCGTCGTTACACAGGTACAGGAATTAGCACAGATCCATTTATAATCTTCGATGTTTACGGTTTGCAAGCGATGAAGACAAACTTAGCAAACTCTTACAGATTAAATGGCGACATTGATGCTAGTGCAACTTCAAATTGGAACTCTGGTGAAGGATTTGTTCCAGTAGGGACTAACGTCACTAACTTTACTGGAAACTTCGACGGAGCAAACTTCGAAATTACAGATTTATATATTAACTCAACCACATTATCTTATGTTGGTCTTTTTGGCTACACACTTGGAAGTATTCAAAACCTAACTTTAACTGATGCTTCGATTACTGGTATTGGTATTGCAGGTGCAAATGGTTCAGATGGTGCAGCCGGAACGAACGGTGCAACTCCTACAGCTGGTGGAACTGGAACAGTTGGTGCAGTCGGCAACATTCTATATATAGGTGGTCTAGCAGGATACAATGCTGGGACAATTACAAACGTAAGTATTTCTGGAACTGTCACTGGTACTGGTGGAACCGGCGGTAACTCTGGTAACGCAGGTGCAGGTGGAAACACAACTAGCGGTGCAACCGTTGCAGGTGCTGGCGGAACTTCTACAGCCGCAGGGGCAGGAGCTATTGTATATAGTGGAGGTTTGATCGGATACTCTGCTCAAGGAAGTATAAATAATTCAAACTCGTCTGCAATAGTTACTGGTACTGGTGGAACTGGCGGTAATTCCGGCAATGGTGGTAATGGGGGAACAAACTCCGGCACTGGTATTGGCGGCGCCGGTGGTGGTGTTGGTGCACCAGGCGTTGGCGGTATTAGTTACACTGGTGGTTTAATAGGTTGGGTAAACTCTGGTATTGTCGTTACATCTTTCGCGTCAGGTGAAGTTACTGCAACAGGTGGTACTGGTGGAACAGCTGGTTCAGCAGGTAGCGGTGGCAATGGCGGCGGCGCAGCAATTGGCGGCGCAGGCGGAGCCGGTGGTGTAGGCGCAACTGGTGGCGCTAGTTTTGCTGGTGGACTTGTTGGTGTGAACTTAGGAAACATCCGTTTCGCTTCTTATGCTACTGGTGACGTAGAAGCAACAGGTGGAACTCCTGGAAATGGATCTGTTGGTGGAACTGCTGGTGCAAGTGCAACCGCTACAACTGGAACTGCTGCAACTGGTGGCGCTGGTGGAATTGGTGGCGCTGGTGGAATTGCATACGCTGGTGGTTTAGTTGGGCAGAATAATCCTGATGGTGTTGTTAGTGGTGTTACAGCTCCTAACTATGCAACTGGTAATGTGACTGCAACTGGATCTAACGGACAAGTCGGACAAGCTGGTGGTACTGGTGGTAGTGCTGCTGCTGGCACAGCTCATACTGGTGGTACAGGTGGAGCAGGTGCTGCAGGCGGCGCCGGCGGAGGCGCATATGCAGGCGGTCTTGTTGGTATTAATTCAGGTGTAATTTTAATTTCAAATTCAAACACTGGAATAGTGACAGTTGTTGGTGGTGCAGGAGGAATAGGTGGCGCAGGTGGCGCAGGCGGTGCAAAAGGTTCTAGTGGTGCGAACGGCGCTGGCGGCGCTTCTGGAACAGGTGGAAGTGCAAACGTAACATCAGCTTATGCTGGTGGCGTTACCGGTAGTAATGTTGGTGCGATTCAAAACGCGTTCTCTACTAATGCAGTTACAGGAACTGGCGGCGCAGGTGGCGCTGGAGCAAATGGCGTAGCAGGGCTAGCTAACATTGCTGGTGCAGCTGGTGGTATTGGTGGCGTCGCGGGCGTTCTGTTTATTGGTGGTGTTGCAGGAAATAATACTTTAACAATAACTGGCAGCTATCATACAACAGGAGCAGTTACTGGAACAGCGGGCGCAGGTGGTGCAGCAGGAGTTGGTGGTGCCGGTGGCACAGCTGCATTAGCGGGAGCGGGTGGCACAGCGAATGCTGGTGGAATAATTTACGCGGGTGGTGTTGTTGGAAACAACTCCGGAATTTCTTTATTAAACGATTATTCTACCGGAAGTGTAACAGGAACTGGTGGAGCCGGTGGTGCAGGAGCTAATGGTGGGAACGGCACAACAAGCTTAGCTGGTATTGCTGGTACTGCGGGCGCAGCCGGTGGTATTTCTTATGTTGGTGGAGTCGTAGGTTTTAGTTCGAATGGAGAAATTTTAAATTCATACTCTACTGGAACAATAACTGCTAATGGCGGCGCGGGCGGCGTTGGTGGAACAGGTGGAACAGGTGGAACTGGCGCAGCGGCAACTACTGGTGGGGCTGGTGCTGCAGGTGCAGTTGGCGGCGCCGGCGGCGCAGCTTTTGGTGGCGGTGTAATTGGTAACTATGTACTTGGTCCTATCGCAACAATTTATAATACAGGCAACGTAATTACTACAGGTGGTGCTGGCGGTAATGCAGGTGCTGGCGGTAACGGCGGTAACGGTGGTGCAAATGCCATTGGTGGTATTGGTGGCGCAGGTGCGGCTGGCGGTGCTGGCGGAGTTGCAAGTAGTGGTGGTATCGCTGGTCAGAGTACTGGTGTTATTCAAGGTGTATCGTATTCAACTGGTGATATAACTGCTTTGGGTGGTACTCCAGGTGATGGTAGTGTTGGCGGTAACGGTGGTTCAACAACAGCAACATTTAACTCATTAGTTGCTGCAGCTGGTGGAACTGGTGGCGCAGGTGGTGCTGGTGCAATTGCATATGCCGGTGGACTAGTTGGTAACAATACAAATACAATTTTAAATTCTTATGCGTCGGGTGCAATAGTCGCAACTGCAAGTGCGGGCAAGAACGGTGCAGCACCGGGTGCAGCTGGTAATGGTGCAGCTGGTGGCTCAAGTCATGTTGGCGCAGTCGGTGCAACTGGCGGCGCAGGTGGTGCCGGTGCAATTGCATATGCCGGTGGACTAGTTGGACTAAATACATCTACAATTACAAATTCTTACATTGAATCTGGATCTGTAACTTTGGCTGGTAGTAATGGCGGCGCTGGTGCTAACGGTGGAGCAGGCGGCGTTGGAGGAGCAAGTGCAACTGGCGGCGTTGGTGGTATTGGCGGCGCAGGTGGCGTTGGTGGTATTGCTTTCGGTGGTGGCGCTGTAGGTCATAACAACATTGGTGGTGTTATACAAGATGGAACTTACTCTGATGTAAATGTAACTTCAACATCAGGTACTTCTGGTGCCGGTGGTATTGGTGGAGATGGCGGTACTCGTGCAGTTGGCGGCGCCGGTGGTGCCGGTGGTGGTGCCGGTGCAATTGCATATGCCGGTGGATTGGTTGGATTAAACACAGCCACAATCACAGACTCCTACGCAACTGGTAATGCAACTACAATAGCTGGTAACGGTGGAACACCAGGTTCCGGTGGTAATGGTAGTAGTAGTACTATTGGTGCAACTGGTGGAGCAAGTGGTGGTACCGATGTTGCCGCGAGCATTGCTTTGCGCGCAGGTGGTGCTGCTTATGCCGGTGGACTCGTCGGCTATAATATTACAAATGGAATCATACAAGGAACCTCTTACGCAACTGGCAATGCAACTGCAACTGGCGGTGCTGGTAGTACTGGAACTAACGGTGCTAACGGAGGCAATTCATCTACTGCTGTTACAGGTGCAGCTGGAATCGCCGGTATTAGTGGTGGTACTGGTGGTATTAGTGCAGCTGGTGGTTTAATTGGTTGGAATATTGGTATTGTAAGTGCTGAATCTTATTCTCATGGTGATGTTGATTCTACTGGCGGCGCAGGTGGTACTGGTGGAACAGCTGGAATTCCTGGAAATAGTGGCGCTGGTATTGCTGGAGTTGCGGGTGTATTGGGTGGCGCAGGTGGCGTTGGTGGCGCTAGTTATGCCGGTGGTGTTGTTGGATATAATGGTGTTCTTGGCTCTACTATTAGTACGGCAAATAATGTCGGCACTATTTCCTCTATTGGCGGCGCCGGTGGTAATGGTGCAACTGGTGGCAACGGCGGCAACGGTGGAAGCTCTGCTGGAGCAATTGGCGGCGCAGGCGCAGCCGGTGGCGCAGGCGCAGCCGGTGGCGCCGCATATGGCGGAGGTGTTGCCGGTTTGAATATTGGATTGATTACAGATGTCAGTTACGTTATTACAACTATAACTGTTTCTGGAGGAGCCGCAGGGAATGGTGCCTTGGGTGGCAACGGCGGTGCATCTGGAAATATTTCTGGAGGTACTGCAGCAACTGCTGGCACAGGTGGCGTTGGTGGTATTGGCGGCGCCACGTTTATTGGTGGTCTTGCAGGTGATAATCCTGGGATCATTCACAATTCAACTGTTGTTGGAAGCTTGACTGCTGCAAATAAGAGTGGTGGCAATGGCGGCAATGGCGGTGTTGGAGGAAGCGGAGCTTCTGGTACAGGTGGGCACAACGGTGGTATTGGTGGATTGGGTGGTGCAGGCGGCGCCAGCGGTGCTTTGCTAATGGGTGGACTAGCAGGTCAAGGAAATGGAAACATCTCTGACTCCAGTAGTACTGGAGGAACTATCACAGTTGGACTATCTATTGGTGGTGGTACTGGCGGTGATGGTGGTCTTGGAGGAACTTCTGGTACTGGCGGTAGAAATGGTACTGGTGGCGCCGGCGGCGCTGGTGGTGCAACTGGTGCAATATATGTTGGTGGAGCAGTTGGACATAACTCTCTAGCCAATGTTACTTTTGATAATATTTTCTCTACTAATAACATTGTTGTTAATGCAGATTCGGGCGGTGCCGGTGGCGCAGGTGCAAATGGATCTAACGGCGCGATAGGTGGTACTGGCGGCGCAGGTGGTGCCGGTGGTATTTCGCAAGCGACTGCAACAAGTGTTGGCGGTTTAATTGGTGACATGGCGGGCGCTGGTTCATCTATATTAAATTCTTATGCGACTGGCAGCGTAACTGTTACTGGTGACTCAGGTGGTATTGGAGCTGATGGTGGATCTGGCGGCAACGGCGGTGCAGGGATGACTGGTGGCGCCGGTGCAGTTGGTGGCGCAGGTGGAGCTGGTGGATATGTTTATGCCGGTGGACTTGTTGGGTTCACTACTACTAATGCTTACGTAGGAAACTCTTATGCTACTGGCAATGTTACTGCAATTTCTGGCAACGGCGGTTTGGCTGGCAACGGCGGCGCTGGAGGCTCTGGAGGATCGGCTTCAGTTGGTGGTGCCGGTGCAGTTGGTGGTGCCGGTGGTGCCGGTGCGATTTCATTCACCGGAGGTTTAATCGGAGCAGCTTCATCTGGTATTATAGTAACCTCATATTCAACTGGGGTTGTTCAAGGAACTTCTGGTAACGGCGGCAACTCTGGTAACGGTGGTGCTGGCGGTACTGGTGGAAGCGGTGCAATTGGAGGCATTGGCGGCGCTGGAACTATAGGTACAGCGGCAGGCGTAAATTATACAGGTGGTTTGATTGGTGATAACGCAGCAACAATAGAAAGCTCGTATCACAGTACTGGAGCAGTCACTGCTACTTCTGGTAACGGTGGTAATGGCGGTGTGGGTGCGGCGGCAGGTGCATCAGGAAATATCACAAATGGAACAGCAGCAGCTGGCGGTATTGGAGCAGCTGGTGGTGCAGGTGGTGCAGTTAACGTTGGTGGTTTAGTGGGAAGAGGGAATGCTGTCACTAGTATTATCAATAATTCAAACGCAACATCAGACGTAAATGCTATTGGTGGCAACGGCGGCGCAGCCGGTGCCGGTGGCAATGGTGGCGATGGTTCCGCAGGCACTAATCATATTGGTGGCGCAGCTGGTATTGGTGGAGCTGGTGGCGCTGCAGCTACTGGTTTGGGTACATCAATTCAAGCTGGAGGCCTTGTTGGTCAAAACGCGTTAGGAACAATTACAACATCATACGCACAAACTGGAACGGTTACTGCAGTTGGTGGTTCTGGCGGAGCTAGTGCTCAAGGTGGAGTTGGTGGTACTGGAACAGGCACTGCGTTATTTGGTATAAGTGGCGCTGGCGGTGCAGGTGGCGCGGGTGGTTCTGTTTATGCCGGAGGTCTTGTTGGATATTCGACAGGTGTTATTCAAACAGCATCTTTTTCAAAAACATCTTTAAATATAACTGGCGGCGCAGGCAGTAATGGGTCTAGTGGAAGAAGTGCTGCTAATAATAGTGGAGTAGCAGGTAGTGCGGGCGGCGCTGGTGGTGCTTCCGGTGTTGTTTACGCTGGTGGTTTGGCTGGTTACATTACCTCTGACCTTACTTCTTCGTATGCAAGTTTCCATGTAGGATCTGGAAAAGGAAACATTGTTGTTAGTGGTGGTATTGCCGGTAATGGTGCAGCTGGTGGTAATGGAGGTAGTGGTTTGGCTGGTGGTAGTGTCGGTGGTGCCGGTGGCGCTGGTGGTGCCGGTGGTGTTGAAACCGGAACATTTATTGGAGGCCTTGTTGGATTTAGCTCAGCAACCGGAGTAGTAACTGCATCTTACTCTGAAATTTTAACTATAACTGGAAGTGAACAATCCGATGGCGCAGGTGGCTCAGGCGGTAACGGCGGCACAGGTGTCGGCGCATTTATTGGTGGCGCAGGCGGAGCAGGCGGCGCTGGTGGCGCTGGAGGAATTCGTAGTATTGGTGGATTAATTGGCGACAACCTAGGAACAGTTCAATCGTCATCTTATTCATCTGTAACTGTAAATGTTGTTGGTCGTAATGGCGGCGCAGGTGGCGCAGGTGGTAACGGCGGCACATCTGGTGGTTCAATTTCTTCTGGTACCGCAGCGGCTGGTGGTGTTGGTGGTGTCGGTGGAGCTGGTGGCGCTGCATACGGTGGTGGCTTGGTTGGACGCATGAGCGGTACAACGCAGCTGCTACAAATTTTGAATTCATATGCGACTGGAGCTGTTTCAGTTGTGGGCGGTAACGGCGGCGCAGGTGGTGCAGGCGGAGCCGGCGGCGATGGTTCAACTGGAACATCAACACATATTGGATCTGTTGGAGCGTTAGGTGGTTCCGCAGGAGTTGGTGGAGAAGCTGATGCCGGCGGTCTTGTTGGTATGAGTAACTTCTCTAGTGGAACAAGCAACTTTTTATATACATATGCAACTGGAAATGTTTCGGCAACTGGTGGTAACGCTGGTGTAGCTGGAGCATCTGGTAATGGCGGTGCGTCTCGAACAACAGTAGCCGGTGGCGCAGGTGGCGGCGCAGTGGCAGCTGCAGCCGGTGGCGCTGCTTATGCAGGTGGTCTTATTGGTAATAATAGAATCACAACTGGTTTAAGTGATGCTATCGCATCTTATGCAACTGGAAATGTGGTTAGCATGGGCGGTATTGGTAGTACTGGTAACCAAGGTGGCAACGGAGCAAATGGTGCGGCAAGTTCTGTTGGTGGCGCAAGCGGTGCGGGCGGTGCCGGGGGAACTGGTGGTGAATCAAACTCAGGCGGTTTGCTTGGCTATGGCTCTGTAACTACTGGTGGTAATAAATACTTCAACTCATACTCAACTGGAACAACAGTGACTTCAACTGGCGGAACCGGTGGTAATGGCGGTATGGCAGGAACTGCAGGTAACGGTGGTTCGGGTGCAGCTGGCGGAGCAACTTCTGCAGGTGGTGCAGGTGGTGCCGGTGGCGCAAGTTATGCGGGAGGTTTGTCTGCTCAACTTGTTGGTTCAGTTTTGATTACAACTAGTTACTCAACTCGCAATGTACTTTCTACTGGGGGTACTTCAGGCAACGGTGCAAATGGTGTCGCTGGCGCAGCTGGTGGTACTGGTGCATTAGGCGGAGTTGGCGGCGCCGGTGGTGCGACAGGTGCAGGTGGAGCTAGTTTTGCTGGTGGCTTAGTAGGAAGTAATGCAGGAATTATTGGCGCGATTTCTTACGCAACAGGAAACGTTACATCAAATGGTGGAGATGTTGGAACTCCTGGCATCGGTGCAGCTGGTGGTGCCAGTGGAAGTATTGCAGGCTCAACTGCCGTAACTGGCGGTGCCGGTGGTGCAGGTGGAGCTGGTGGTGCGACTTATGCTGGTGGTTTAGTTGGTAACAACGCAACAACAGGAATTATTTCTTATTCATATGCAACAGGCTCTGTCACTGCTTTAGGAAAAACTGGTGCACACGGTGGTGCCGGTGGTGCCGGTGGAGATGGCTCTCTTGGAACAAGTAACCACGTTGGTGGAACTGGTGGTGCCGGTGGTGCCGGTGGTGCGGGCAGCGCTACTTACGCGGGTGGTCTGATTGGAAACAATTTAAGTGCTGCGAATACAACAACGCAAAGTTATTCAACCGGAAATGTAACTGGCACTAGTGGTAATAGTGGTAACGGTGGAACTGGTGGTAATGGTGGATTACCTGGTAGTGTTGGTATTGGTGGGCTTGGTGGAACCGGCGGCGCAGCGGGTGCAGCGGGTACTCTGTACGTTGGCGGCTTCACTGGTTTTAATGATGGAATTATTCAACTATATTCTTATTCATCTGGTAACGTCACTGGTACCGGTGGAACTGGTGGTACCGGTGGAACTGGTGGTACTGGAGCAAATGGTTTTGATGGAACAACTGCAGCAGGTGCTAATGGTGGCGCAGGTGGCGCTGCGGGTGCCGGTGGCGCTGGTAGCATCGTATATGGCGGAGGTTTTGCTGGCTGGAATAATACCGGTCGAACAATTCGTGATTCAAATAGTTCAGGGACTTTAACTATCAATGGTGGTGTTGGTGGTATTGGTGGAACTGGTGGCAATGGTGGTAATGGTGGAAACGGAGCGAGCGCAGGAGCCGGTGGAATTGGTGGCGCCTCTGGTGCTCGTAGTGCCGGCATTGTTGGTGGTATTGCTTACGGTGGTGGCTTCGTTGGATATAATATTGGAAGTATTTTTGCAAACTATTCAGAAGGCAATGTTAATGTTAACGGTGCTGCTGGCGGAATGGCTGGCTCTGGCGGAGTTGCGGGTAATGGTGGTAATGGTGGACCTACAGGTGCCGGTGGCGCTGGTGGTGCTCAAGGTGTAACCGCAGTCGGTGGTAACGGAGGAGTATTATATGCCGGTGGGTTCGCTGGATACAATTTTACTGCAGGTTCAATTCAATACTCATGGTCTTCTGGTGACGTCGTAACTGTTGGTGGTAACGGTGGTGCTTCTGGTGCTGCTGGAACTTCTGGTACAGGCGGCAACGGTGGAACACTTGCAGGGGGCGCTGGTGGCGCTGCAGTGGCAGGCGGTAACGGCGGTGCAGGCGGCGCGAGTTTTGCCGGTGGGTTCATTGGAGCTGCTTTAACAACTGGATCTTTTAGTACAAGCTATTCATCTGGAAATGTAACTATGACCGGAGGCAATGGTTCTATAGGTGGCAATGGTTCTATTGGTGGACATGGTGGTGTTGGAGGTTCGGGTGGATCTGGTAATGGCGGCGCTGCAACCATTGGTGGTAATGGCGGAGTCGGTGGAGTTGGTGGCGCTGTTACTGGTGGAGGACTTGTTGGCCAAAGTACTGGTACGATTACAAATGCATATTCTTTAGGAAGCGTTACAGCAACAGCTGGAACTGCAGGCAATGGTGGAACTGCAGGCAACGGTGGTAATGGTGGTGCAGCAGGCGGCGGCGTTGCTGGAGCAAATGGTAATGGTGGCACTGGCGGTGCCGGCGGTGCAGGAGCTAACGCACATGTTGGTGGACTTCTGGGAAGTCAGGCCTCATCTGTAATTACAAATGTTTATTCATCTGGCGTGCCAACAGGTACTAGAACTTTAGGTGCAGCAGGTGGCGCAGGTGGTCTTGCGGGCACAGGTGGCACGGGCGGCAGCAATGGTGCTGCAGGAGCAACTGGTTCATCAGCTTCTCAACAGTATGTTGGCGGTATAACCGGTCTACCAACTAGTGGTACTTACGTGTCGGCTTATTGGGACACAGACACATCTGGCTTTGCGGCGGGCGATGGAGTTGGTAATGGTGCTGATCCTGCAGGTATGACTGGTAAAACAACTGCTGAAATGCAGCAAGAAGCTACTTTTGTAGATTGGGATTTCACTTCGCTTATTTGGGATATTGATGAAAATAATACTTACCCATACTTTAGTTATCAGACTATTCCTGATGCCCCTACTGACGTAGTCGCTGTGGCTGGTAATGGCCAAGCGTCCATTACATTTACTCCTCCAGCAGATAATGGAAGTTCTACTATAATTAGTTACACAGTAACCTCTAGTGGCGGCCAATTCGCTACAGGTGATGGCTCTACTCCTATTGTAGTGACTGGACTAACAAACGGTGTTGCGTACACATTTACTGTGACTGCAACAAATGCTAGTGGAACTGGTCCGGCATCTGGTCTAAGTAATTCTGTAACTCCAGCAACTGTTCCAGGTGCTCCAACTGGTGTAAGTGCGGTGGCTGGCAACGGCCAGGCAACAGTAAGCTTTACTCCTCCAGTCTCTAATGGCGGTTCGGCAATTACCGGATACACTGTAACTTCAAACTTGGGTCATACTGCAACTGGCGGCTCATCTCCAATTACAGTGACTGGACTAACAAACGGTGTTGCGTACACATTTACTGTGACTGCAACAAATGCTGCTGGTACTAGTGCCGCATCTGCTGCAAGTAGCTCTGTTACACCAGCAACTGTTCCAGATGCTCCAACTGGTGTAAGCGCGGTTCATGGCAACGGCCAGGCGACAGTTAGCTTTACTCCACCTGTTAGCAATGGTGGATCGGTAATCACTTCTTATACTGTGACTTCAAATATCGGCGGGCACACTGCAACTGGCGGTTCATCTCCAATTACAGTGACTGGTTTAACAAACGGCGTTGCTTATACGTTTACAGTCACAGCTACTAATTCGGTTGGAACTAGTGTGGCTTCTTCTGCTTCTAACTCGGTGACTCCGGCAACAGTGCCTGGCGCCCCAACTGGTGTAAGCGCTGTTGCTGGCAACGGCCAGGCAACAGTAAGCTTTACTCCACCCGTTAGCAATGGTGGGTCCGTAATCACTTCTTATACTGTGACTTCAAATATCGGCGGGCACTTTGCTACTGGTGGCTCATCTCCAATTACAGTGACTGGACTAACAAACGGTGTTGCTTATACGTTTACTGTGGTAGCAACAAATGCTGAAGGAGACAGCGCTGCTTCATCTGCTAGCAATTCAGTTACACCAGCAACTGTTCCAGATGCTCCAACAATTGGCACAGCTACTCGAGGCGATGGGGAAGTAGTAATCACTTTCACAGCAAATGGTGACGGCGGATCTACAATTACTTCTTACACTGTGACTTCAAACTTAGGTCACACTGCAACTGGTGGCTCATCTCCAATTACAATTACAGGTTTAACAAATGGCGTCACTTACACTTTCACAGTGACAGCAACAAACGCTGTTGGTACAAGTGCAGCTTCAGCAGCTACAAATGCTGTGACATTTGCCTCAGCACCAAGCGCACCAACCGGAGTAAGTGCAGTGGCTGGAATTGGTCAGGCAACGGTTTCGTTTACACCTGGAGCAAGTAATGGCTCAGCAATCACTTCTTACACTGTGACTTCAAACTTAGGGCACACTGCAACTGGCGGTTCATCTCCAATCACTGTCACTGGTCTGACTAATGGCGTCACTTACACTTTCACAGTCACAGCGACAAACGGTGTTGGCACTAGCGCAGCTTCTTCTGCAAGTAGTGGAGTAACTCCAGTTGATGTACCAGGTGCACCGACTAGTGTCTCTGCAGTAGCAGGTAATGGCCAAGCTACCGTAACATTCACCGCTCCTGTTTCTAATGGCGGCTCAGTAATTACAGGCTACACTGTCACTTCTAATTTAGGACATACTGCAACTGGTGGCAGTTCTCCAATAGTAGTGACAGGTCTGACTAATGGCGTCACTTACACTTTCACAGTGACAGCAACAAATGCTGTTGGTACAAGTGCAACTTCATCAACTAGCAACTCCGTAGTTCCTGCAACAGTTCCAGGCGCACCTACTGGAGTAACTGCGACTCTGGGTAATGGCGAAGCGACCATCACTTTTACTCCTCCAGCTTCTAACGGTGGATCAACAATAACTTCTTATACTGTCACTTCAAATGTTGGTGGACACACTGCAACTGGTGGTAGTTCTCCAATTACTGTGACTGGTTTAACAAATGGCACGGCATATACCTTTACTGTCACAGCGACAAACGCTGTCGGTACTGGAGCAGCTTCAGTAGCTTCTAACTCGGTGACTCCGGCAACAGTTCCTGGTGCACCGACTTCGGTAACTGCAGTAGCAGGAAACGGCGAGGCAACTATTTCGTTCACAGCGCCAGCTTCTAACGGTGGATCTACAATCACTTCTTACACTGTCACTTCAAATGTTGGTGGGCACACTGCAACTGGCGGTTCATCTCCAATCACTGTCACTGGTCTTACTAACGGCGTAACTTACACTTTCACAGTCACAGCGACAAACGCTGTCGGTACTGGCGCTGCATCGGGTACATCCAACTCAGTTGTTCCAAGCAGTGTACCTGGCGCTCCAACTGGTGTGAGTGCAGTAGCGGGCAACGGCCAAGCAACTGTTAGTTTCACAGCGCCGGTTAGCAATGGTGGTTCCGCTATAACCGGATACACCGTGACCTCAAACTTAGGACACACTGCAACTGGTGGCTCATCTCCAATAGTAGTGACAGGTCTTACTAACGGCGTAACTTACACTTTCACAGTCACAGCGACAAACGCTAATGGCACTGGCCCATCTTCTGGAACTAGCAACTCGGTAGTTCCAGCAACAGTTCCTGGAGCACCTACTTCTGTAGTGGCAACACCAGGTAATGGCGAGGCAACAATTACATTCACAGCACCGGCTTCTAACGGTGGTTCTGCTATAACCGGATACACGGTTACTTCTAGCTTGGGACACACTGCAACTGGTGGCGCATCCCCAATCACAATTACTGGATTAACTAATGGCGTGGCTTACACTTTCACTGTCACAGCGACAAACGTTGTAGGTACTGGAGCAGCTTCAGTAGCTTCTAACTCAATTACTCCTGCAACTGTACCAGATGCTCCAACTAACTTAGCAGGAACAGTTGGTGATACAGAAGTGAGTCTAACTTGGTCAGCCCCAGCATCCAATGGCGGGTCAGCTATCACGAGCTACACAGTGACTTCAAATATTGGCGGGCACTTTGCTACAGTCGCTGGTACATCGGCAACTGTGACAGGATTAACAAATGGTGTAACCTATACATTCACAGTCACAGCGACAAATGCTATTGGTACAGGTTTGGCATCTGGCACGAGTGGATCAGTCACACCTGCAACAGTTCCTGGTGTGCCGATTAACTTGGCAGCCGTGATAGATGATAGTAGCGTGGATTTATCTTGGTCAGCTCCAATCTCAAATGGTGGATCCGCAATTACGGATTATATAGTGCAATACAAACTTAGCGTTGGTGGCACATGGGCCGTATTTACCGACGGTGTGGGTACTGGTGTTTCTACCACTGTGACAGGTCTTTCAAATGACAATTCATATGACTTCCGCGTGTTCGCAAAGAATGCAGTTGGTACAGGTGCTGCATCTTCAGAAGTTAGCGCTACTCCTGGCCCACCAGCACAAGTTATTATTCAAAACTTCACTGACTTAACTGTTTCTACAATTGGCACAGCGGTGCGAATTACTAATGAAGGTGGGACTGCTTATGAATATCAATACACTTGGTGTGTGACTGATTCGGCTTTGAATACATGTGGAGGCGGAGATGATGTGTTTACAGCCAGTGCTGCAAAGTTGATTCAGCCTTTAGAAAACTTTGATACTGTCTTGAACTCCACTGTGCCTTTGGCCGGAGACTATTGGTTCCACTTGGATGTTGAATTCGGTTCAGAGTCTTCTCAGTCCACGCAATCGTTCACTGCAATAGCTGGTGTTGTAACTCCTCCAGGTGGCGGGGGCGGTGGCGGCGGTGGAGGTTCGTCCGCAGGTGGCGGAGCTTCTACTAGAAACTCTCATGTTGAAGGAACACTAATTCAAGATGGAAATACTCTTTACTTAATTAAAGATGGACAACGTGTTGGTTTTAGAGATCCTGAAGAATATAAGTCCTATGGCTATAACTTTACTCAGGCAGTACCCGCTTCAGAAGCAGATAAAGCTTTGCCAGTGAGTCCAACAATTGCAAAAGCAATGGAAGGCAGCTTGGTTCTTGATTCATCCGATGGACGCACTGTTTACATGATTGGTGCAAACTTTACTAAGCGTGGTTTCACTTCTGCAGCTGTGTTCAAGGCTTTAGGCTATAGCTTTGCTAATCTTCCAAAGATTAATCTGTCAGACTACCCTACAGGTGCTCCGATTAGCAATGCGAACTTGCCTCATCCAGATGGCTCGTTAGTTAAAGAGGGAATTACAATTTGGTGGATTCGAAGCGGTCAAAAGACCGGGTTTGAAAGCATGGCTGTGTTTAATACTTACGGATTCAGTTTGAACAGAGTTGTAAAGGCAAACGCTGCAGATATTGCACTTCCAGAAGGTCCGGTAGTCAAATTCCGTGATGGAACCTTGGTCTTAGATACTAGTACATACTTTATTATTTCTCGAGGAAAGAAATTAGCGTTTACTTCTGAATCTCAAATGACAACACTTGGATACAGAATTGCAAACGTTATATTCGCTAGCCTGATGGGCTACGAGTATGGAGGTCTAGTTAAGTAAACTAGATAAAATAAAAAACACCACCTCTATTCAATAGAGGTGGTGTTTTCATAGGTTACTTAATTTTAACTAATTTACCTTTGCGTTTAACAATGTTTTTGTAATCCCATTGGATCGCAGCGCCTTTTTTAAGCCAACGTTTTAAATCTTTTGAAATAATCTGATCAACATCTGTGTAATCAATTTGTGATGCTTTAAAACTTCCCTGTGCCACTAGATTTTTCTCTTCGAAAGATTGTCCGCTCCAGAAGAGGAGGCGCACGCCAGCTTTAACGACGTTGTATCCAGTGACAGGATTGCCATCTAGAAACCATACCGGGCCTCCGTGCCAAAGCTTGCTTTCTGCTTTGGGTAGGCCGGCATCAATTTCTTTCGCTAGCATTACGCAAATCTTTTTTTCTTGCCCTTTTAACTTGTTGTTAAAGGCGCTTATGTCTTTGTGCATGTTTAAAATAAATTACTTTCTATTCTTAATAGAACGTTTAGCTAGAATTCCTCGAATGGAAGGGCTTACCGTTTTGTCTTTACGATGAATACACCCTATCCAACAGCACGGGCGACGCTTACCTTCTTTGAGTTCGGAAACTGTTCTTTTGATGTGATCTTTTCTGGTACTTTCTTGCTTAACAAAAGTGACCCAACAGATCCATTCGTTGCGAGCCAGGGGAGTCAGGCTTTCCCAAGCAGATAGCGCTGCTTTGCTGGAAGTTAGAGCTTTTTGCAGGTCAGTTGGCAGTTTATGTGCTGTGCCGCTGGAGATTGGTTTGGTCATGGATTTATTATAACAAAAACCATCAGCAATTGCTGATGGTTTTTGTCTACTTATTTCTCAGCCAGCTGCTTCAATACTTCTAAAGCTTTTGGCCACATGCCGTCGAACATATCCTTGTATTCATCTTTTACATCGATGTCTACGAGCAATTCAGTTCCGCCATCTTTTTCGTTGAAAGTATAGTTTTCAAAATATAATTCATCAGGTGCATAAACATTCTCTTCACCTCTCATTATTTCACTAGAATATTTAACGGAAATAAATTCACCTGGTCTGGATTCTTGTACTTTCCCGATCATACCTGAAACTGTGCCATCTTTTTCTTTGCCTAGAAACTTAATATCACTTCCTTCATCCCAACTGCCTTCCATATAGGTTTCAGCAGTTGGATCAGGATTGAAAACTGATGACCACTCTTTATATGTATCTTCGCCTAGCATTGTGTCCCAAACTTTTTGTTGGGGAGCATTGATCTGAATTGAATAATGTAGATGTTCCATATTTGTATTATTAATGACTATAAAATTATGATAACACACGACTCTCTTTAGAGTAAAAATATTAAATTGGAAGTTTCATTGGTACATCAATTGCAACAAGTTCTGCATTTTCTAGACCTTTTATTACTATATCTGATTCATCCATAATTCTAGCTTGGTCTTCTTTTGAAAACTCTACACCGTTTATTTCTACTTGTCCGCTTTGTAAGTAAATGAAAAGTCCGCGGTCATGGGCTAGAGTGTAGCGCACGGTGCCTCCAGATTCTATGTTGGCTTTATAAATCGTAGAGTTGGTACGAATTGGAATTGCTCCATGTAAGTCCTGCTCAGAATTTGCTTGCCCGGAAGCAACTGGGACGAGGGAGTTCTTCGGTAAATTGCTAAAATCTTTTTGGGCATATTGAGGAGTTTGATTTTGCTCATCAGGCATAATCCAAATTTGATACAAGTGGATTGGTTCTTTCTCTTGATTCACTTCGGCATGAGTCACTCCTGTGCCTGCAGACATGTATTGCACCTCGCCTTTGCTGATTGCACCTGTATTTCCCATGCTGTCTTGATGGGTGAGTTTGCCTTCGTGGACTATTGTCACGATTTCCATGTTGTCATGTTGGTGTGCGCCAAATCCATTCTCGCCATCAATGTAGTCATCGTTAAAAACTCGCAACGCGCCAAAGTTCATGTTGCCTCGATCTTGATACATAGCAAAAGAAAATAGGTGATAGGTCCTTAACCAGTCGTGCTTTGCTTCGTATCTATTTGCTGCAGGAATTTTTCTAATCATAAGATGATTATATCAGTTTTGGATTTCCAGGCCTATGTTGGCTGGGACAGTTAAGCTCGTTAAAAATTTTTATGCTTGTTCTTGATTGAAAATATTCATGGAGTAGTTATACTCTTTTTCACATTCTTGCTCTAAATCTATACCGTAATGATCCGCAAGGCGAATAGTCATAAAAAAGATATCATACAACTCATCTCCAATATTGTCTTTTATAGTTTTGTATTTAGGATCAAGCTCACGGTCTTTGAGGTAATATTTCTCATATACCATTATGCATTTTGATAAATCTCCGACTTGCTTCATGAGCTCAATCATTGAACCTTCTGCACCCCATTCTTTCTGCTCCCGTTTTTTAAATTCTTCGATAAGTTCTCTTGTTTTGGTAATCATGTTTTGAGTTTCCATTTGGGTAAGATTAAAAATTCTATTACGGCTCAAGTATAACAAAAAACCGCCCATGAGGCGATTTTTAGAGTCTGTACTTTATCTACCAGTTTCTTAAAGAATGAGGTTTTCATCAAGGAACTTCTTTAATGCATCTAGGTCTTTTTTATTTTCATCGTAGAAGTGTGTTTTGATACCTACGGCTTCTGCGCTTTTCATAGCTTCAGTATTGTGTTCGAAATAAACTACTTCATCTGCCTTCAAGTTATGCTTGCTAAGCATGATCTTAAAGTATTCTTCATCAGTTTTTTCAGGATTATGTTTTAGTGTAAAAACTGGGTAAGGCATTTGGTTTAAACCAAACTGTTCCGTTTGTTCATCGTTGGCACCGGTTAGTATGATTTTTGGATTATCGTAGGTTTCTAATAGTTCATGCATTTCTTTGAAAATGCCTACTCCTTTGATAACAAATGCACTGATAGCATCAACTAGTATTGTTTTCATAAGTTAATCTTGTTTAGGTTTTCTTAAAATCTTCCAAACTAGTAACAGTACAACAGTATCGTACGCAAATAAGTAAATTGGGTAGGCTGATTCAGAAAAATGGAAACTCTGTACGGCAAACAAACTCAGTAATCCTGATATGGCGGCAGTGAGCCAAACGAAAGATGTTTCTGTTGAAGGATCTTTGTAAGTTTTAATAATTGTAGGAAAGCCAAAAGAGAAATCAGCGACAATTGCACATGCTAGTGCGATAACTGGTAAGTCTAAGGTTTGCCATAAGATTAAACCTAAGATCCCTAAACCAAAGAATATATAATCGTAAATGCCAGTAGACCATACACCAACCCTCTTTACAATTGAGTATCCTGCGATTGTTAAACATAACAGTGTATTTGCAAACAGTATTGCTACTGCCCAAGTACTTCCTTCTGCTAGCATTGCCGCACCTCCAAGAGCTGTTATAAAAGACCACCCTAACCAACTTAACACATGAGGGTGTGCATTTCCTTTATGAATATCTCTAAGATATGGTATTCCTCCAATAATAACGAAGATGGAAGATAGAATACCAAAGAGTGGTTTTAGTTCGTCTAGCATTAGTTTACTTTATTAGTATCGTCTCCAGTTGCCAGAAGATTCAACAGTGATCTGGTAGCCATATCACTTGCGGTTTTGTTAGCTTCAAAAGTATTGTAAGCAGTGTGTGAGTTAGAGTTAAACCAAACTGAGAGAGGTAACGAATCAAATCGTTCATCAATTGGATCATCTTGTGTGGCTCTCAGGCGACCAGAGGAAAGTTCTGCATACAAAGCATCAGCATCAATTCCACCTGTAAAACCACAGTTGATCAATAATGCACCATCTTTCATTTTAGCTAGCTCGGCTTGCCCCATAAAACCATTCCCAGCTTCCTGAGACGCGTGTAATGTCACGATATCGCTCTCAGTTAACAGTATATCCATATCAACAAACTCAGCACCGGTCTGCTGTTCAATATCATCTTTACGGTTAGGGCTGTAATACCAAATCTTTTTCACTCCCAAGCCATTGAGCATGTTTGCTACCTCAGATCCAATCGATCCCATTCCAATAATGCCAACAGTTAACTCGTTCAAAGACGAGGTAGTTTGAAACTTAGTTTTTCCTGTACGACCAAGTTCCATTAAGTTGCGTGTCATGGTAAGTATCAAAGCTAATGTGTATTCCGCTACAGCATAAGTATTAGCTTTGGGAGTATTTGCAATTGCAATTCCTTTTGAAGTTGCTAGTTCATGTGACGGTATGTAGGATTTCCAACCTGCTCCAGTAAACACAATAGCTTTTAGATTTGTCGCCGATTCAATAACCTTATCTGTAACTTGCTCTATACCACCTAAAATATATCCGACTTTATCTTGTAAATGTTCAATGAGCTGATCTTCAGTTGCTGTTGCAGTTTCAAGACGCTCAATATCAAAGCCGGCTTCACGAATCATTTGTTCGTGTTCGGGCATTATGAATAGGGTATCTGTGATTAGGATTTTATCTTTCATAGATTGATTATAACAAAAAATACCGTCCCACGTAGGTCAAACAAAAAACCGCCCATGAGGCGATTTCTTGAACCGATCTATATAAGACCAGCTAGATGTAATAAGTAGAGGAACAAACCGGCAGGAATAATGAACAATGTCCATGCCATTCCAAGTCCGACTGGTGAACCCCACTCATCCCATCTTTGTCGTCGTTGTTTAAACCAAGGGTCTGGTTCTTCCAACATTTTCTTCTGCACGACTTCTTCAAAAGCCTTGTTGAATTCTTTTGATTCCATATTCGTATAAGATGATTAATTTGATTTACCCACTCGACTACATGGATAAGTAGGGCCTTTGATTACATATTGGACTTCTTTTTAGTGTACCCCAAAGGCAGGACAGAAGTGTGTATCCAATTAAATCAATTTTAACAAAAAACACTAGCTTGTGCTAATAGATTTTGTTGGCTCGGGAGCTGGCTCTGCACACGCATCCAGACAAAAGAAAAAGCACCACCTTGCGGTGCTGCATTTTCTTTGGCTCGGGAGCTGGGATTCGAACCCAGGACCGATCGGTTAACAGCCGATAGCTCTACCACTGAGCTACTCCCGAATATTCAATTGGTACCTCGATATATTAGCAAAGAACCTCGATTTTATCAATAGCTATTCCTTAGGTTTTTTGCTATTTCCGTGATAATATATAGATAGAAATAGAGAACGGCCTTAAGGCATAAAGCAGAGAAACAAAACAGTGTTAAATCAAATAAAAAGAAAACATAGTCAATCAGGCTTCACCTTAATTGAAGTTGTCGTTACAATCCTGCTAATTGGAGCAACCCTAGTTCTATACAACGCCACTTCAAAGATTGTTGTCATCAATAAAGTGAACAAATATAAAGAAGTCGCGCTTAGGATTGCAGATGAAAAATTGCAGACTCTTCGTGTTGCTGGATATAGCGCTGTGCCAGCTAGCGGATCATTTTCAGATTCTTTAATCTCATCTTTGCCTGGGGGCGCTGGTACAATTACAACTTCAGATGTAAATGATGGAACTAAATCTGTATTAGTGACAGTTTCTTGGACTAATCCACAAAATGGGTCTACTCAACAAGTCAGGTTGACAACATACATCGCTGAAGGAGGGATTGGACAATGATCCATTCCAAAAAAGAAAAAGGCTTCACCTTAATTGAAGTTGTAATAGTCACCTCAATCTTTACAGTGCTGGCATTAGCTCTGTTAAATGTTTTCGATTGGCACAATAAGCTCTTTAATTTGGAAAGAGCAGATACCGAAGCTGTTGGTTCAGCTAGAATTACCATGAACAACATGGCAACTTACATCGCGCAGGCCTCGAATATAGAAGCCAGTAGAACAATTAGCGGTACAGCATATACAACAGATGCAGATACTGTCGTCTTACAGCTACCAGCCTTCGATAGCAGTGGTAATTTGCTTGCTAGCATTTACGATTATGTTGTTTATAACAAGTCAGGAACAACGCTCAGCCAAATAACTGAAATTGGTTCGGGTAGTAGTCGCAATGCTGGTACAAAAATAATGACAGCTTATGTGCAAAGCCTATCTTTTACTTACGATTCAGTAGATTTAACTCAAGTCACTCAAGTAATAGTCGACTTGCAAACCCAGGCAACGGTTAGGGGTGGTAGTGTTACTACAGCCCATGTTGCCAACACCATCTTTTTAAGGAATAAATAAATGAAGAATTTTACTAAAAACAAAAAAGAGCAAGGCGCTTTACTAATAATTGGTATTGTTGTTATGTCAGTTTTGGTGGTGCTATCGACAGCAGTTTGGACCACTAGTTTAATTCAGGTTAAGTCTAGCAGGCAGTCCGTTGCTCGCACTCAACTTTTAAACATTGCAGAAGCTGGTTTAGACAAAGCAGTATACGAGCTAAATCAAAGCACTACTTTTTCCGGAGAGTCTAACGTTGCTGTTGGTGAGGGGACTTACACCACAACTGTTAGTAATATCGACTCAACTAACAAGCAATTGACTTCTACCGCGTACATTCCTAACAGCATTAATCCTACATCTCAAATTACAGTAAAAATGAGAGTGGGAATTGACTCTTCAGTTATCTCATTCCGTTATGGCGTTCAGGCGGGGAGCGGTGGTTTTTCTCTAACTGGCGGCTCTACTATTAATGGAAGTGTATATTCAAACGGGAACATCAGTGCGACCACTGGTGTTAGTATCACAGGTAGCGCCGTAGCAGCTAACCCAGCTAGCTTGTATGCCGATCAATCAAACGAAACACCTGCAACCATTTCTTCATGTACTAGCTCTACTTGTGTGACTTTCGGAAATGCAACAGCTACTGAAGATTTCGCTCAAAGCTTTACAATCTCAGATGACGTTCCAATGAATAATCTCCAGTTCTACATTAGGAAGACTGGAAGCCCTGGTAATAGAACTATTAATATCGTTGCAGATAACGCTGGTAGCCCAAGTTCTAGTGTGTTAATGACAGCAACTATGTCATCGTCTTCAGTGACTACTAGTTTTGGGTGGGTAACAGTAGCTATGCCAACGACTCCAGTACTAGATCCAGGAGAAACATATTGGATTGTAATGGATGGCAGCTCTAACGCTTCGAATAACTACACAATTGGTGCTAACTCAAATGGCTATGCAAACGGTCAGGCAAAAATCGGTCGCCAAAGCACTGGCGCTTGGTCTAACACAACACCAGCAGGGCTAGATGGATACTTCCGCATCAATTTGGGTGGTGGTACTTCCATGATCGGTGGAAATACTTATAACACTGGTGTATACGTAGGAACAACTGCAAGCGATGAAGCTTGGGCTCACAATGTGATGGGCGCAACAATGACTGGTCCTTTGTATTGTCAGACATCAAGCTATACAAATAAGGCTTGTAATACTTCCAGGTCTAGTCCGCCTGCACAAACTATGCCGCTATCAGATAATAATATTCAAGATTGGAAAGATGATGCAGTCTCCGGGGGAACTACTGTAGGGGACTACAACGTTGGTTGGGCTGGAGGAACAAATGGACCGAAGAAGATTACTGGAAACGTCACAGTGAATGGTGGTGGAATTTTAACAGTCACTGGCACGCTTTGGATCGAAGGAAACCTTACAGTAAACGGCGGTGGACAAGTTCGACTCTCTCCAAGTTATGGTAGTAACAGCGGCGCTATTATAGTAGACGGTTATGTTAGTCTTAGCGGTGGTTCTAATTTCGCTGGTTCTGGAACTGCAGGTAGCTATCCTTTTGTAATTACAACTAGCGCTTGCCCTGCTTCTGCTGGTTGCGGCGGCAACCCTGCCATTTCCTTGTCCGGTGGCGCTGGCACTGTGGCTCTAGTGGCTCAAAATGGCACTGCTAGTGTAAATGGAGGCAGTTCTCTAAAAGCTCTTACAGCAAAACAAATTACCATGAGCGGAGGCGCCACTTTAACTTACGACGCTGGCCTAATTAGTGAAAACTTTAATAGTGGTCCTGGTGGATCATGGGCGCCTGTCGCAGGAACTTATATTATAATTGAGTAAGATAAATATAATGAATAATTATTTAGCACAAACCTCACCTAAAGATAATCAACCCATTAGCAGGACTATTGAGGAAGAGAATTCCCAAGGCCTAACCGCTAACCAAATTACTACCGAGACCCAGGCTGATGCCTCATCACAAAAACAGGTGACATTTGGACTAATCGCGGTGCTCTTGGTCATAACCGCCATGGTAGCCGTAGTGGTCTTCTGGAAAAATAGAGAGTAATTTACCTAACTTAACAACACCATACAAAACCCCTCTGCCTGTAAGGTCGGGGAGTTTTTTTATACACTACTTATCCACAAAAATTCTCCGCTCTCATAAAAAGTACCTCAATCTCAAGAAAAATTAAATTTTGCCTAAACCCAACATCTAGCGGTATAATTAGTAAGCGCATACTACATTTAGTATATGAGTAAAACATTACTAAGAAACACAAAAAGCCTATGAATTGCCCTAAATGCCTGAATGTCGACACAAAAGTAGTCGATTCCAGGCCAGTTGAGGAACTTGCAGCCATTCGCAGACGCCGCGAATGTGAGAAATGTGAGTTCAGATTTTCTACCTATGAGCAGATCGAAATTCTCGATCTAAAGGTCCTCAAAAGAGATGGGGTACGTCAAAACTATTCCCGTGAAAAGTTGGAACGAGGCTTAAGACGAGCGTTCGAAAAACGGGAGCATACTGACCAGACTTTTAAGAAGATTGTTTCAAGTGTGGAACAAGAAATTCAAAAGAAAGCAGTTAGTGGAGAAATCACCAGCAACACTATCGGTGAGATAGTAATGAAGGCCATTAGGAAAGTCGACAAGGTGGCTTACATTAGATTCGCTAGTGTGTACAGACAATTTGAAGACATTGAAGAATTCAAAGAAGCAATATTAAAACTATAATTTAACAACCATGGAAATTAAAAAAAGAAGCGGAGAGATTGTACCGTTCGATCAATCAAAAATAAAACTTGCTATCAGCAAAGCCTACGTAGACGTTTACTACAAAACCAACGATGAACTTACAGAACCAATTGCTTTGGCTGTATCTCAAGAAATTGAATTAACTTTCGGAGATCGCACTCCTGGCGTTGAAGATGTTCAAAATATAGTAGAACGTAAGTTGATGGAGAGTAACCTTTTTGACGTTGCAAAATCTTATATCATCTACCGCTACGAACACACTAAGGTTCGTGAAGAAAAGAAAGCTGAAGTTCTAGAGAAGATCGATAAAGCAGAAGTGATGGTTCAAAAACGAAACGGTACTACTGAACCTTTTTCTCTACAAAAAGTTCAAATGAGTCTAGAGAAGATTCTGGGCGAACAAGCAAAAGACATTGATGTCGCCATGGTCATCAATCAACTTCGCTTGGAAATTTACGAAAACATTCACACTGAAGAAATTGAGCGCGCTTTGATTATGGTTCTTCGCTCATTCATTGAAAAAGACCCTGCTTACTCTCAGATTGCTGCCCGTGCTCTATCTAACAAACTTTACAAAGAAGTTATTGGTGCAGACAAGATTGATTTCTCTAAGTTAGATGAACAATTGCGCGAGGCATTTATCCGTTGTATTAACACTGGTGTATCAGCGCGTCGCTTAGATCCACGCATGCTGACTTTCAATTTGGAGTACATTGCATCAGAACTAGCTACAGAACGAGATAGCTTACTAACTTACTTGTCCGTTCAGACTCTGAATGACCGCTACTTTACTCGTGTCCCTGAAACAAAAGAGCTTCTAGAAACTCCTCAAATGTTCTGGATGCGTGTGGCTATGGGTATTGCTTTAGAAGAAGAAAACAAAGAGGCAAAAGCTGTAGAGTTCTACCGAATCATCTCTACTTTGCACTTTGTCCCATCTTCACCGACCTTATTTAACGCTGGTATGATTCACTCCCAGCTATCATCTTGTTATTTAACTACTATTGAAGACGATCTAGATCACATCTTCAAGTCTTACGGAGATAACGCTCAACTTTCCAAATGGTCCGGTGGACTTGGAAATGACTGGAGTAAGCTTCGTGGTACTGGTGCGATGATCAAAAAGAATGGTATTGAAAGCCAAGGTGTTATTCCTTTCCTAAAAATTGCTAATGATGTAACTGTAGCTATTTCTCGTAGCGGTCGTAAGCGCGGAGCAACTTGTGCTTACTTAGAAACTTGGCACTATGACATCGAAGATTTCTTGGAACTACGTAAGAACACAGGTGATGAACGCCGTCGTACTCACGACATGAACACATCTAACTGGGTTCCAGACCTTTTCATGCAACGTGTTAAGGAAGATGGAATGTGGTCTTTGTTCTCTCCAGATGAAACTCCTGAACTTCACGAAATCTATGGAGCTGAATTTAAGCGTGTTTACGAAAAGTATGAACAAAAGGGAATGGCAGGGGAATTGAATTTGTTCAAACAAATGAAGGCAAAAGATCTTTGGAAGCGCATGCTTACAATGTTGTTCGAAACCGGTCACCCATGGGTAACATTTAAAGATCCAAGCAACATTCGCTCACCTCAAGATCATGTTGGCGTAGTTCACAGCTCAAACCTTTGTACTGAAATTACTTTGAACACTTCCAAAGAAGAAACCGCTGTATGTAACTTGGGTTCTATTAACCTAGCTAAGCACATCCGCCAAGGTGCATTAGATATTGAAAAACTTCAGTATTCTGTAACTGTAGCAATGCGCATGCTAGACAACGTTATTGATTTAAACTTCTACCCAACAATCGAAGCCAAGAACTCTAACTTAAAGCATCGCCCAGTTGGTTTGGGAATCATGGGCTTCCACGATGCGCTTTACCAGCAAGATATTCCTTTTGACTCCGAAGCAATGGTGGAATTTGCGGATGCTAGCATGGAAGCAGTTTCTTACTACGCTATTTACGCTTCATCTCAACTTGCTAAAGAACGCGGTGCATATTCTTCATTCCGTGGTAGCAAATGGGACCGTGGTATTTTCCCTGTAGATACAATTGCTCTTCTTGAACAAGAACGCGGCGAACAAATCCCAGTGTCTCGTACTGGAAAATTAGACTGGGCACCAGTTCGTGCTTCTGTAAAAGAATATGGAATGCGTAACTCCAACACTATGGCGATTGCTCCAACAGCGACTATCTCCAATATCTCTGGAGCGATTCCATCAATTGAACCTATCTACAAAAACATTTACGTGAAGTCCAATATTTCTGGTGACTTCGTTGTTGTGAACTCTTACTTGATTACCGATTTGAAAGCTCTTGGTTTGTGGAACGATGACATGCTTTCTCAATTGAAGTTCAACGATGGTACTTTGGCAAACATCCCTGGCATCCCTCAAGCTTTGAAAGATAAGTACAAAGAAGTGTTCGAAGTAGATCCAAAGTGGTTAATCCGTGCTGCTGCTTTCCGTGGCAAATGGATCGATCAATCTCAGTCTTTGAATGTGTTCTATGCCGGCAAGTCCGGAAAAGATATTAACGATATTTACATTTACGCTTGGGACATGGGTATCAAGACTACTTATTACTTGCGTACACTAGCTGCTTCTCAGGTTGAAAAATCCACTGTTGATACAGCTGCATTTGGTAATACTCACGTTCGTGGAGAGAATACTGGCTCTAACGCTGTTGGCGAAGAAGTTCCTGCGGCAATGCCAACCCCAATGCCTGAAGCAGCGCCAGTTATGGCTGCAACTCCTGTAATGGCCGCTGTCGCCCCTATGTCTGCACCGTTAGAACCTCGTTCCGCAGCCACTTCTACAGTAGGTTCACAGACAGCTTCTACTTACGCCAATTCTCCAATGTCTAACCCTATATCAGCTGCAACTGCCGCGGCGCCAGCTTCAGAACCACAGGCTGGTACATTCAAAGTCGAACCAGCACCGATGAGTGGGATGGCTAATAACTTTGCTACAGACGGCGGAGGAGTGAGCGTATCATCACTTCCTGCTTCCGCTTTAAAACTTTGTCGTATTGATGAGCCAGATTGCGAAGCTTGCCAGTAATTAACCAGCTATTTTAACCAACCATATGCCAATCACAAAAAATGCTCCCAGAGTAAATATTAATGACCGCCGTATTATCAATGGAAAAGATGCTGATGTAATTCAGCTTTACCCAATGAAGCATATCTTTGCTTGGGAAAGTTATAATACTGGAAATGCTAATCACTGGTTGCCTACAGAAATTAGTATGCAATTAGATATCGAGCAGTGGAAGTCAGATAACGTTTTGACCGATGAAGAGCGTGAAGCCTTCCAGACAGTGCTAGGTTTCTTCACAACTGCGGACTCAATTGCTGCGAATAACATCGTAATGGCAATTTACAAGCATATTACATCTCCTGAATGTCGTTTGTATCTTTTGCGTCAGGGTTTTGAAGAAGCAGTACACACTCATGCGTATCAGTACATTGTAGAGAGCTTGGCTCTAGATGAAGGTAAAATCTTTAACATGTACCGTGAAGTAGGTGCAATCTACGAAAAGGCATCTTTTGTTTTGAGCTTTAACGAAGGAATATTTAATCCAGATTTTAAGACCGGAACATTTGAAGCAGATCAAAAATTCGTAGAGAATTTGGTTGTTGCTTGTCTAATCATGGAAGGAATTTTCTTCTACAGCGCGTTTGCTGTTATGTTTGGTTTCCAGCGCCAGAAGAAAATGGTTGGTAGTGCAGAGCAGATCCAGTACATCATGCGCGATGAATCAGTTCACTTGAACTTCGGTATTAGTTTGATTAACGGCATTAAGCAAGAGCAACCTGAACTTTGGACAGCAGAGTTCCAACAGCACATTATTGGTCTTGTAAAAGAGGCGACTGAACTTGAATATACATTCGCACAAACTGTTTTCCCTAAAGGAATTTTTGGAATGAACGCTGAAGGATTCAAGCAGTACATTGAACACATTGCTGATCGTCGTCTACAAGCTATCGGTTTGCCTCCACAATACGGTGTGGCTAACCCGTTCCCTTGGATGTCAGAAGCTGTCGACTTAAATAAAGAAAAGAACTTCTTTGAAACTCGCGTAACTGAATACCAAACTGGCGGAACATTGGATTGGTAATTTTAAAAAGAGCCGACTGGCTCTTTTTTAATTTTTGCGGTAAAATTATTTTCTTATTTCGCTTGTTCGTCTACTTCAAACATTTTTTCTAAGTCATCTGTAACGTTGATGTCTGTGGTTTTCATTAAGCGGATGAAAAAGTGCTTGGCGAGTTCATTTAGCTCAGCTTCAATTTCAGGAGCAATTATGTAGGGAGAAATCCAAATGCTGTTTTGCCACTTTTTAAATCCAAGGGAACTTAATTTAGATCGCAAAACATTTCTTACTTGGCGTTTTGTTTCTGGAATATCAAATAAGATAATTTTCCAAACGCCATCGCGTTTTTTATCAATTGTGTGGATAAGTATCGCGCCATCTTCCGAGATAGAGTAGCGGTCGTTCTCTAAATTGATTAGACCTTGGCCTTCAAGTCTGAATAAAGTATCGTAGACTTTTTTCTTGCTAGCATCTTCCGGGCACAGATCATACAGCTGGTGCAACATGAGTGGCCCTTTGTGGCTTAATAGAACTAAAATATGGCGAGAGAGTTCAGATAGAGGACGTGGCATAGCGATAAAATAAATTTAAAATCAGTGTTTTCATCATACTATCAACAATGGCACGCCGTCAAGAGTAAAAAGTATGAAATTTTAGTGGGTGGCTTAAAAAAATGGTATAATATTACATAGGAAAATCATGTTAAGAGAAAATGTTAGAAACAAATACACAAAATAACTCAGCTTTAATATCACTGTCTCGCGCTGCACAGTTAACAGGGTATCATCAAGACTATCTTGGGCAGCTTTGTCGTCTAGGTAAGTTGTCAGCTGTTAAAGTTGGTCGTAATTGGTTCACATTCCCAGAAGCATTGAGCACGCTATCTACTTCTGCGGCTGCCGAGGTATTTGAGAATGAAGAAAGTGCCCAAGAAAGTGTCGACGCTCAGGAAGAGACTAGTTTTGATTTTACAGCTCCGAAGATACTACAGAATATCACTGTTAGCCAAGTTGAAGGATTGCCAATTTCAATCCGCACTATTCCCATGTCTTCTAGGGGCATGAATAACGTTCAAAATATTTTAACAACTCTTCGCATTGAAAACTTGCAACGTGAGGTTAAAGACCTAAGGCAGTTGCTAACTAGATTAATGGCCGAGGTGGCTAATCATTCTGAGATTTTGCAAAAACGTGCAAGTAACATAGTCGCAGATCAATTAAAGCACTCATACGCTTCAAATTTTGATTTCAATGCGCCGTATTCTAGCCATTCCGCGGTAAGGGAAGATCTAGAAATTGATGACCGAATCGAGTCTCTAAACCAAGGACCAATTTTAAAATGGGCTCCTACACCTCAACCACGTTATTCAATTATGGCAATTGTATCTGCCGCCGCCGTCATCGCTGGATTCGCTGTAATTAGCTACGGAATAGTATCGGGCCAGTTCTTCGGATCCACACAACCCCAAGTCAGTACTATATATCATCGTCAACCAGTAATAGCTACTGAATTGATGCCGGAAGTTGCAGGTGACACTTTACCCCCAGAAACTATTGGAACACTACGTTAATTGTGGTACAATAAATTTATCAATAACTCTTTTAGTAACAAATACAAAAGAAAGGAAATTTTATAATGTCAGAAGAAAACAATAACATGATGCCTCCTCGCCCGAGCGGTGCTAGTGCTATGCCTTGGGTAATCTTGGCCGTAGTATTGTTGGTGTTCGTGATTGCAGGTGTTTTGTTCCGCGACCGCTTGTTCCCAAGCGATAGCACAAGTACAACAATGGAAGACCAAGCATCATCTGGTTACCAAGCTGTATTCCTTACAAATGGACAAGTATACTTCGGTAAACTATCTGGAATGACAGCATCTTACGCAACTTTGAAAGATATCTACTATCTTCAAGTTACAACTCCTCCAACAGCTGATGGTTCTCAGTTGAACCAACAACAAGCTGCTCAACAACAACAGCTATCTTTGGTAAAACTTGGCGAAGAACTTCATGGTCCAGTTGATGAAATGAAAATCAACCGTGATCAAGTACTCTTCTATGAAGATATCAAAGAAGATGGTCGTGTAATGACTGCGATTCGTGAATACCAAAAGAATCCACCAGCAGCTACACCACCTGCTAATACAAACACTCAAACTCCTGCTGTTCCTGCAGGAAATACTCCAGCTAATTAATACGCTGCTAGTAATACTGATAAAAAAACTCCCTCATGCGAGGGAGTTTTTTTATTTGGTAACATCGTAAACTTTTTTCATTCTTCTGATGACAGTAATGGCTGAGAGTAAGAATAGGATTAAGAAAATTATTTCAGCGACGTTTAACGTTTGGAATGAATATTGTGGAAAAGCTATTTGAGAAATTAACGCGAGGAACACTAGGCCTAATCGTTCTGCTCTTTCAATTGGTCCTTGGGAAATGGCTTCACCTTTTGGTGCGATTGTCTCGCCACGGCTTCTGCTGTAGCTAATTAAGAATGAGAAAATTATTACCCCAATGACAATCGGCCATCTTACTAGGCCAGCAGCGCCAAACGCTGCAATGAATATTCCATCTGCTAATCGGTCTAGTGTGGAGTCTAGAAATGCTCCGTACGAAGTAACCCGATTAGTAGCCCTTGCGTATACGCCATCTAGTAAATCAAATAGTACTCCGCAGTAGCTGACCACTGCCCACAGCATCATTTGTTGGCTCAGGAAATAGTAGAATAGCACCGGTGGCAAGATCCCAATAACTGTGATAACGTTAGGAGGTATTTGAGGGCCTTTGCTAATGATTTTAGCGAGAACTTTCTCTGCTGCAGGTTTAAATAGTTTAAGCATATTGTTAATGTTTCGAATTGATTTACATACACATTCAATTGTATCACAAGATGGTGGTATTAGTTTTGAACGGTACAAAAACTTAATTGCCAATAAATCTTTAGATTACATCGCTATCACGGACCACAACGATATTTCCGGGGCTTTAAAACTACAGGAGTCTATCGGCCAAAACATAATAGTTGGTGAAGAAATCCTCACAACTGATGGTGAAATCATCGGTTTATATTTGAATAGCCGTATTGAATCAGGATTGACTGCAAAGGAAACAATCCAGAAGATTCGAGAACAGAATGGGCTAGTGTATATTCCTCATCCTTTTGAAACAATGAGGAAGGGTTTAAGTAAGGAAGTCCTGACCTTAGTAATAGAAGAAGTAGATATAATCGAAACCTTTAATGCTCGTGGAAGATTCCGCAATCACAGCTTAGAAACTAAACAACCACCGTTCTCGAATTTGCCTTTTGCTTCTAGCAGTGATGCTCATTGCCGATTCGGCATTGGCACAGCTTACAGTGTTGTATCGGAGCCACCGACTCGCGAAAACCTCCAGGCGCTTTTACTGGCAGGAAGCCGAGAAGAAAAATTCGCACCGATGCCATCGTATCTTTGCCCTACTATTAATAGATTTAAAAAACGCTTTGCTTAAAGAAATACTATCAGATTCATTTTTTGTTTTGTGGCTATTTTTGCCAGCTGGGATTGCTAACATGGTGCCGGTATTTTTGGCTAAGATCCCTGGCTTAGCTAAATTAAACACGCCTCTCGACTTTGGATTAAAGTGGCGCGGGGTAAGATTGCTCGGAGATCACAAGACAATTAGAGGTCTAGCCGGCGGCGCAATCGTTGGTGGGGTAGTTTGCTACTTACAATCTTTAGTAGGTGATGCTACTAGTACATCGACTGTGCCAATTAACCCATTCTTGTTTGGTTTACTTCTGGGCGCAGGAGCGTTGCTAGGCGATGCAATTAAAAGCTTTTTCAAGCGTCAGATTGGAATTGCTTCTGGTTCATCTTGGTTTCCTTTTGATCAGATCGACTATATCCTCGGGGCAATTTTAATTACCTCTCCATTTATTCAATTGAGCTTGTGGCAGTATATTTTAACTATCGTGCTGTGGTTTGCGCTTCACCTATTAACAGTGTTAATCGGATACCTTCTTAATTTAAGAAAAGATGTTATCTAAGAAAAGAGCCACTGTTCAATTGTGGATGCATCACTTTAGGGAAGTCAAAACTACATTAATAACATTAATGCGGTCTATTTTTTTTAGCCCCGTTACGCAAGACCAGGCAGATTTAGAGAAGCTCATTAAATCCGAATATGTCACTGAGAACTCAAGCTTCGTCTCAGGAAATACTATTACCATTGTTACTTGGAACATCTTTAAAGGGTATTATCAAGATAGAATAAACAATTCCATGTCGCTTTTAAGCGAGTCGTATGAACCTGATCTATGGCTACTACAAGAGGCTCCAATGTATGAAAATAGCGCTGCCTTGCCTCTATTTGCGGGTGTGGAAGGGAATAGGAGCTATGTATCAAGCCATAAGTTTAATGGGGAACACGCTTACTTTCCTTTTTCTCACAGCGGACAATTAACCTATTCCCGTTTTGCCTATGGTCAGTCAGAGGTCAAACTTTTGCCTCAAGTTACTAACTACAGTAGTTGGGCGAGGTCCACTGAGTTTTTGCATCGAATGTTTCTATACACCCAAATTAAGACTGAAGATGGCAAAACTATTGGTGTGTATAACATCCATTTAGAGAACATGACGACTCCTTCTGGGCGTTCGCATCAAATTGATTTTATTCTAGATTCATATAAAGAAAAGAATGATGACTATGTCATTATGGCCGGTGATTTTAATTCTTTTTTCACCAGGCGCTTTGAGAAGTTGTTTAGAAAATTACATGAACACGGATTTGTGAATTTCGCCCCAAAAAGGCTACGACTCCTTCCGCAAGTAGATTTTGTTTATTCTAAAGGTTTTAGTAGTGGGAAAATCCTCTCTGTTAGAGTAAGTGGATCTGATCACAACCCAGTGGTCGCTCATCTTGAACTGTAAACTAATAGAGCATAAAAAAACTCCTGCATCCCTAGAAGGGATGCAGGAGTTTTAAATTTTGGATTAAAGCTTATTTAGCTAGATCAACTACCATCTTGTCGAAAGCAGTTGGAGCTTTGATAGCCATTTCAGAAAGCATCTTGCGGTTAACTTCCACATTTTCTTTCTTCAATACAGCAGCAAACTTGCTCCATGTAGTTCCACTATCACGAAGTGCAGCACCTAAACGAACTAACCACAATGCACGTTGATCACGCTTTTTGTTGCGACGATCACGGTAAGCATATGTATCAGCTTTTAGAAGAGCTTCACGAGCTTGGCGGAAGTTAGTAGAGCGACGGTTATCGAAACCTTTTGCTCGCTTCAATAAATTTTTACGGCGTTTGCTAGCAGCAACACCACGTTTGATTCTTGTCATAAAGTAAAATTAGATTCTGTAGTTTCTTGAATAATAGATTATTGGTGAACTAGCAAAGACTTTAAACGATTGCTTGCTGTGCTCATTGTAGAGTCACGGCGCTTGTTCTTAGTTACTTTTCCAGTTTCTCGGGAGTTAAAGTGACCTTGTCCAGCTGTACGGTGAGTAATCTTACCAGTACCGGTCTTCTTAAGTCGCTTTGTTGCACCTTTGTGAGTTTTAGCTTTTGGCATATATGTAAATTGAAATTCTTAAATTATTACTACTGTTTTGCTTGCGGTGCAACAGTTAAGGTAAGTGTGTTACCCATTTTTTTAGGCTCAACCTCGACTCGATAGGGGACGGTCACGGCTGCCCGGAATGCTTCGATTTGCTTTTCGGCCACATCGAGAAAGGCTTGTTCACGTCCTCGCATACGAAGTTCTACTTTAACCCAGTCGCCGTCAGTCAGAAATTCATCTGCCTTGCGAGCCTTGGTCATAATATCGTTCATAGCGATTTTAGTGCTTAAGCGGACAGTTTTCACTTCCACTTTCTTAACCTTTTTCTTTTGCTGCTGCTCAAGCTTCTTTTGTTGGTATTTAAACTTGTCATAAGTGATAAGTTTTACTACCGGAGGCTTGGCTTGTGGCGAAATCTCGACTAAATCAAGCCCATGTTCGTCGGCTAACTTCAACGCTTCAGAAAGCGTCAAAATACCTAGCTGTTCGCCCTCATCATTAATGAGACGAACCTCTGGAGCTGTTATTTGATGATTTATGCGAGATGTTTGCATTCGTGGGATTATTATAGCTTTTATTAGAGAATTTGTCAAAAGGGGGTTTATGGCTTACTATTAGTATAGATTGGGTTAGGAAAATACCTATTCGCAGACAGCACTTTGTCTCGGCCTGCCTAAAGTAGCAGGCCTCGCGCGTTAGCAAACTGTCTGCTCATAAGTATTTTCCTAATCTCCCCATATCAAATAGAAACCAACACAAAAAATAATGAAAATTGAAGAAATAGTTACAAGGGCAGCGGAAGCTCCAGCACAAGCTTTGGATTCTGCGATCGTCGGAAGCAAAAAGGCAAGCCGCGCCATTTTTAGCAAGCGGCCTTTGAAGCGCGCAGAGAATTATTGGCATTCACTTGGACCAGGTTTAACTACAGGAGCATCTGATGATGATCCAGCAGGAATCGCAACTTATTCTCAAACAGGTGCCATGTTTGGTTTTCAATTGGCATGGCTAGCGCTTTTCACATTCCCACTCATGTCTATCGTGCAAGAGATGTGCGCGCGTATTGGTATGGCTACTGGTCGGGGATTAGCAAAAAATATTAATCAAGAATATTCCAAGAATGTTCTTTATGGTGTAACACTACTATTGCTAATCGCCAACACCTTTAACTTGGGTGCCGACTTGGGCGCAATGTCCAAAGCAGTGCAGTTAATTGTGCCAGGTGTTCCTTTCGTTGTAGCTATTGGTGCTTTAACCATAATTAGTTTAGGACTACAAATTTTTGTTAGCTATTCTTTGTATGCAAAGTATTTAAAGTATCTTTCTTTCGTATTACTACTTTATGTAGCCGCGGCCTTTGTAATTCCTGGATTAGACTGGGGCAATATTCTCCACCAAACAATTTTCCCTAGCATGCAATTTTCTCGTGACTCTCTATTCTTAATCTGTGCGATTTTGGGAACAACTATCTCACCATACCTTTTCTTCTGGCAAACTTCATCAGAAGTAGAAGATAGACATCTCCTAGATGTACAAGATGCTAAAAAACATAGTTCGAGACTTCGCCATCATAATCTTACTAAGGGTGAAGTTAAAAAGATGCGCACCGACGTGTGGTTGGGAATGTTTTTGTCTAACGCAGTTATGTTCTTTATTATTGTGACTTGTGGAGCAACACTTTTCCCTGCAGGCATAATGGTAGATAGCGCAGAAGCAGCAGCCTCGGCCTTGCGCCCAATCGCTGGCCAGCAAGCCTACATCCTTTTCGCTTTAGGAATTATCGGGACAGGTTTGCTCGCTGTTCCTGTGCTAGCAGGTTCTGCTGCTTACGCATTAGCGGAAACTTTTGGATGGAAGGGTGGGTTGTATAAAAAGCTTAAGCACGCTCATGCTTTCTATGGGGTAATTATTATTGCGATGGTTTCGGGTATGTTAATGAACTTCACTGGTTTGGATCCAATCAAAGCGTTAATCTACTCTGCTGTCTTAAATGGCCTCATTGCTCCGGTAATTTTGTACTTCGTTGTAAAAATTAGTTCTGACAAAGAGCTGATGGGTCGCTGGGTGAACCGCTCATTTATAACCTGGGTTGGTTGGATTGTAGTGGCGTTAATGACAGTCGCTGGCCTTGCCGCAATAGTGTCCATTCTACTTACTTAAAGCATTATAAAATTTTTGGATATTAAATAAAACCCGCTCTTTTGAGCGGGTTTTATTTAAACCCTGCAATAACATGGTATAATTATATTAATCATATTCAGGATAACTGAAACAAAAATTAATCATATATTCATGCTGGAACTAGCAAAAAGCCGTATTTCCTATGTATTAACCTTTGCCTTAATATCTGTTTTGATGTTGGGCTTTTTATTTAGCAATGTAAGTGCTGCTACTCTCTTAACTGATGATTTCACAGGCACCACTATTGATACCTTAAAGTGGCAGGAAATTGATACTTCTGGTGCAGGTGGTACTACAGGAAATATTCAGCAGAATGGTACTTTAACGACAGCTGAAGGTTTTGCTGGGAGCGTGTGGGGAAGCAATGCTTTGGTATCTGTTGATGATTTCGATCCAACAGATTTAGAAATTTCTGCAAAAATGACTCGTGCGTCAGATCAGCTGCTTGGGTATGGTGATTATAATTTTCAATCTGGCGGAACTCGGGCATACATTTTGGATTTAGTTTCTGGTACTCCATTAGTGTTAGCCTGGGAAGGTGGTACGCTACGCCATAATGCGAGCTGCGGGACTTACACAGCCGGTGCAACTTACCGAATGGACATTATCTCTACTGGATTTGAAATTTACAAAGACTCTGTCTTAGCTTGTACATTAAGTGTCAGCGTAGCCTACAGGATTACAACCCCTTCTCCAGTATTTTTACAATCATCTGCCGCAGCGAGCACTTTTGACGATGTCTTAGTCACAGGCAACTCTAGTGCCCCTACTGCTCCAGGAGCTCCTACAGGGCTCGGTGCTACAGCAGGGAATACGCAAGTTAGTCTTTCATGGACAGCTCCAGCAAGCAATGGGGGATCTGCTATTACAGACTACCTAGTCGAATATAAATTAACCTCCGAGCCAACTACTTGGACAACATTTTCAGATGGAACATCTACCAGTACTTCTGCTACTGTTACTAGTTTGAGTAATGGCAGTGGTTACGATTTTAGAGTTAGTGCAATTAATGCGATTGGTACTAGTACGTCAAGCAGTACAGCCAGTGCAACACCTTCTGCCCCAACTGCCCCAGGCGCTCCAACAGGACTTTCTGGAGTATCGGGTAATAATCAAGTTAGTTTATCTTGGACTGCACCTGCAAGTACAGGAGGCTCTGCCATTACAGATTACCTTGTTGAATATAAATTGAATTCTGAGCCGACTACTTGGTCTACTTTTAATGATGGTACTTCTGCCAGCACATCAGCTACTGTTACGGGCCTAACTAATGATCTGGTCTACAACTTCAGAGTTAGCACAACCAATGCTATAGGCACCAGTTCACCTAGTTCCACAGCGAATGCAACTCCAGGCGTAGAAACACCTCTAACAATTTCTAATATGTCTCTTTGGCTTGATGGTTCAGACGCAGCTACAATTACAGAGTCATCTGGAATTATCTCTCAGGTAAATGACAAGAGTGGAAACGGAAAAAATGGAACAGCAGCTGATGGGGTAAGACCAAGCTTGGTTTCAAGTGTGCAAAATGGTCGTTCGGTGATGCGTTTTGATGGTGGTGATGACTATTTGAATATCAATAGCTTCGTAGCTTACCGAACTGTGTTCGTAGTGGCTAAATATGACAGCACAACCTTTAGTACTTATGCAGGAATTGTCGGAGATTTTACTGGCAGCTCACCAAGTAATGGGCATATTGTTAATGGTGTAGATGCAACAAATAAAATCGCATCTGCAACAAGTAATTACACAACAGCATACAGAAATGGAACTGCTATTGCTGGTTCTAGCGGACACAGCTTCGCGCCTTTAAATGAATTTTGGATTGGAGCATTTGAACTTCCTTCTAGCATCACAAACACAACATCTGCGATTGGTATGATTAATGGCGGCGGCCGTTATTGGGATGGAGATATCGCCGAAGTTATTGCATATAGTACAACTCTGACAAATACCCAACGGGCTCAAATTGAAAATTACCTTTCTGTAAAATGGGGGATTACAGTGACAGGTCCTTCTGCTCCAGATGCCCCAACTTCACTAGGTGCGGCCAAAGGTAATACACAAATTAATCTTAGCTGGACAGCGGCCGATGACGGCGGTTCAGCCCTTACCGATTACATTGTTGAATACAAGTTAAGTTCAGAGCCTACTACGTGGTCAACTTTTGCAGACGGCACTTCAACTTCAACCACTGCTACTGTTACCGGACTTACGAATGGTAGTAGCTACGATTTTAGAGTTAAAGCTGTCAATGCTATTGGCACTAGTAGTGCAAGCAGTACAGCCACAAAAACACCAGGTCCACCTGTTGCTCCAGATGCACCGACAAGTGTGACTGCTGTAGAAGGCAACGCTCAAGCAACTATTACTTTCACTGCACCTGTAGATAATGGTGGAGCCTCCATTACCAGCTATACAGTAACTTCTTCACCAGGAAACTTTACTGCTTCGGGTGCATCATCACCGCTAACTGTGACGGGACTGACTAATGGTACTGGATATACTTTTACGGTTACTGCAACAAACTCTGTGGGAACATCATCAGCCTCATCTGCTTCTAACTCTGTGACACCTAGCACTTTGGGAAACCAATTAACTGACAGCTTTACTGGTACGACTATTAATATTGACAAGTGGAATGAGTTTGACCCAACAGGGGCTGGTGGTAGTGCTGGAAAGATTAGGCAAAATGGCACTTTAACTATTGCAGATAGCTATTCAGGTGCATGGGGACAGAATGCATTAATCTCTCAAGATATATTCGATGCAAATTCATTAGAAATTTCTACAACTATTACTGCAGGTTCTTCTCCTCTGATTGGTTACGGAGATTATGATTTTGGTTTGTCGGGGAGAAAAGCTTATTTACTATATTTGACTGGTGCTGGTACATCTATTTTGGCTTTGTCATGGGATGGAGCTTCAAGTAATCAGACCAGTTGTGGTAATGCAGACGCTGGTGCCGCAGTTTATAAAATGAAAGTTATTTCTGGCGGCTTTGAAGTGTATAAGGGTGGTGTACTGATGTGTACTCATAACACTGCTGTTGTTGTGAACAATAAGCCAATTTTCTTAGAGAACTCAGCGGCTGCTAGTACTTTCGATAATATAATTGTTTATGGGTTATCACCAATAGACACAGTTCCAGATGCACCAACTATTGGAACAGCAACAGCAGGTAATGCTTCTGCTGTAGTAACATTCACTGCACCTACTTCTAATGGTGGTAACGCAATTACAGGTTATACAGTTACTTCTTCTCCGGGAGGCATTACTGCTTCAGGAAGTAGTTCACCAATCACAGTTACTGGATTAACCAATGGTGTAGCATATACTTTTACAGTTAAGGCTACTAACTCACAAGGGGATTCTACTGCTTCTAGTGCTTCTAATTCAGCAACTCCTTCATTGCCACAAGCGCCAGGACAAGTGACTGGTTTAGTGGCAACAGGCTTTAACCAGCAAGTTTTACTTGGGTGGGACGCGCCATCTTCTGGCGGAACACCTACTGATTATGTGATTGAGTACAAGCTTAGTAGTGAAGATGATTGGGATGAATTTAATGATGGTACTTCTACAACAAAGAAAGCCATAGTCACTGGGCTAACTAATGGCTCTGCCTATGACTTTAGAGTGAAAGGATCGAACGATGGAAATCCTGGAACTGCTTCAACAACAGTTTCTGCGACACCTGATGAAATTAGTAATTTAAGCTTTGTCATTACGGGTGAAAGTAACTCCGGTGGTATTGGTTTAAATAGTAGCGCTACAGTTGGCGAATTGGCGCCAAGATCTGCTGTGCAGATTTTAGAGTTAACTTCAGGTAATTTCTTATTTGAAAATTTAGATATTGGTACAAATAACTTACGAGATCATGATGGTCTTGGTGGTTATTATGCTTGCTGTCATGGTTTGGAATTAGGGCTTGCTAACTCAACCGAGGCAAACGATTTTCCAGACAACCCACAAGTTTATTTAATTAAAACAGGACAGGGTGGTTCTCAAGTTGCTCAATGGAATTATGCAGGTGCCTATTTTACAAAATTCTTACAACGAACAACAGCAGCAAAAACTCAAATCCCATCAGATAGAAAATGGGTAGTGTGGATGAGTATCGGTATCAACGATGGAATCGCTGGTACTAACATCAATACATTTAAAACAAACCTGACTACTTATATAGATAACATAAAAGCAGATTTACCAGGAGCAATTGTCATTATGACTCAGTTCCAGTCTATGCCTGCCAATTCTGGTTATCCAACTATTAACACTGCACTTGCTGAAGTAGCAGCTGCTGAACCAAATGTCTATGTAGTAGATACTAGTGCCGCTACAAATACAGATGGTGCCAATCACTGGTTGTACTCTGGCCTAAAGAGTGTGGCTTCCAGTATGACTACTATCACTAAAAATGTTTTAGGGTTAAATTATCCTGGGTTGCCAACAAGTTTAGTGGCTACTCCTTCAGGAACTTCCGTTGCTCTTACTTGGACAGCTCCTGTAGCAAATGGGGGCGCTGCAATTTCTGATTACGTTGTTCAATACAAAACAAACGCAGCATCTAGCTGGATAACATTCAACGATGGCACTTCAACCGCTGCTTCTGCAACAGTGACTGGTCTCTCTGGAAGCACCGCATATAACTTTAGAGTGAAAGCAGTTAACTCTAGCGGTGGTGGTAATTTCAGTACTGTTAACTCAAGTACATCTGATGGTGCCGCACCTGCAATTTCAACAGTTAGTTCTACTACAGCAAACACTACAGCAGTAATTACTTGGACTACCGATGAAGCTTCTTCAAGTATTGTCGACTATGGTTTAACAAATAGTTATGGCACTTCTACAGCAGAGGCAGATACATCACCAAGAGTAACTAGTCATACAGTCAATCTGACCGGACTCGTTGCTTGTACTACTTACAGTTATCGAGTGAAGTCTAATGACTCAGCTAGTAACTTAGCTACTGGCACTAATAATACTTTCACGACCACAGGCTGTACAGGTTCTGCAGAAGTGATTACTGAAGAGTCTGAAAGTGTTGCAACTGCTACAGGTGGTGATGTAGAGCTAGATAACTCAGGCGAAGGCCTCGGTTTAGATATTCCAGCTGGTGCCACTAACGCAGATGCAGTATTCCAAATCAAACAGCTTGATGAAGATGATACGACTGCAGTGACAGGAGTCCCTTCTGGTTTCTTATTAGCGGACGGTCACATTTACAACCTTTCTGCGTTAACAGGAGTGGGTACATCAGTAACTTCTTTCGATGAAGATATTGAGATTACTATTACTTACTCTGATGCCGATGTTGCCGGTATGAATGAATCTAGTTTAGTGATCTACCACTACAGTGGCGGGGTTTGGTCTGCTCTAACTCCTTGTACTGTTGATGTAGCAGCAAATACAGTAACCTGTAGCACAGACAGTTTCTCTATTTTCGCTTTAGCTGGTCCTGCTGCATCCTCCTCTTCAACCTCCGGCTCTGTCACTCGCCATCCAGTAGGTACTAACATCGTAGACTCGA
>CAZLNP010000005.1:67667-75397 GCA_964561085.1 uncultured Candidatus Saccharibacteria bacterium | reverse complement strand
TAGGCACGCCGCCAGCGTTCATCCTGAGCCAGGATCAAACTCTTCAAATAAATTCATCACACACCGTGTGGATGAAAGTTTTTTAAGTTGATATCTGTATTTGATCTGCAGAGTAAAAACTCTTAAGCGCAGAACAGTGATTCAGATGAACTTGGCGATAGTTGTTTTTTATAGAACGTACAACATATCAAAACGTTTGTCTGCTTGTAAACAGACGGAGTCATTGAACTCAAAAAATTGACGTAATTGGTTTTTTGTCTAAGGTTCGTATTTCTACTATCTCAGACGACACACTAATTGTTTGCTTTCACTTTCGTGAAGGCCTCATTTTAGTTTGTACACATTTCAATCACTATGCAGTTGTTAAAGTGCTGCTACCGGAAGATAAATTTGGGATATAAAAAACTCGTACACGAATTGTGTAGAGCGCCGATTCTCTGGGAACTCCGTTCTTCGCTCAAAATGAGGAATGTTCGGACCAGACCTTAGGTAATCACCTTGCGGTTACACCTGAGTAGAATTGCTTGTGTTTATGCCTTTTGTAAATCTCCGATGTACTAGCTTTCTAGTACTTCAGAATAATAATAGTTTGCGAGGGTCTTGTCAAGGGTTTTTTGGAGATTTTTAGCAAATTTTCCGATAAAAAAATCCCCGGTCAGATCTGTAAAAATCTAACCGGAAAAACCTCACAAAAGGCTTAAATTAGGAAGGGTTTTTCAAGGTAAAATGACCAATCTTATCTTCTCCTATCTCAACATCACCATAAACTGAAAACCACAATCGAGGATCTTCACCATCTACGTCTGAAGAACCTGGGACGACATTAGACGCATCGGAATCTCCTGACATAGTCCATTGAGTCATTGGATGATAACCTTGTTCTTGGTCAACAAAACATCTCCACAGCTCTGGGAGTTTATCTTTGACTGCTTTGGAATGACCCGCAATGCGAAACCACTTATCTTTTATTTTTATAGCCATAGGCCTCCGTCTAAAATTAAAATCGAATCAGACATCAGTATATATTCTTAGAAATTTTAAATCAACTTATGACTCCAAGATCTTCGGAGGCGAGAGGTTTTATGGGAGTGCTTTTTAGCAACTGAGTCTTAAGCTCACGAGGCCCGGTAATTGTACGGCGAAATATTTTTTGAAATTCAGTAGACTCTATATCTTTTTGAGCATGCTGCAAAAAATCCCAGAGCACTTTTGCATCATCAAAAGCACGATGGCGATTTTCACATTCAAAATTATAGCGTTCAATGAGCGCAGAAAGGTTATGGTGCTTAAAGTCTTTATACAGTGCACGGGACAAACGCACCGTACAAAGCTGTGGCAACGAAAATGAATAGTCCAATCGACGGAACTCTTCTTTTAAGAAGCCATAATCGAATTGAGAATTATGTGCCACGAAAATAGCATCTTCAAATTTAGAGAGAATGTCATCGGCTAAGTCTGAAAAAAGTGGTGCAGCGTTTGCTTGTTCTTGCGTAATGCCAGTCATCTTAGTAATGAACTCGGGGATCTCCATTTCTGGATTTAAAAGCGTCTGATATTCTTCCACTACTTCACCGCGTTCGACCCGAAGCAATCCTATTTCTATGACGCGATTAAAAAACGGGCTTCCGCCAGTTGTTTCAACGTCTACAATTGTAAAGTTTTTCTCGTTCAACATTTAATTCATTATAGCGAAAATTGATGATAAAAAATAGGCAAACAAAAAACACCTATCATTCATAGTAAGGTGTTTTAATCGGGAACAATAGTTGATTCGCCCGCCACAGCGGCGTTGGGATTAGGACCACGTGGTTCCAAGCTGACAGTGACTATCTTGGTCACTATCTCAGTTGATGGATTCAATCTAGCGTTAGCTACTCTCATCGGGGAAGTATCTATTTGAAAATCGTTATGAATATATTTATCTAAAAGTAAAACGCTTTCTTCCATCTTCGCTGCTACATCGATGTGGAAATTCATGAATGCAAAGATCAACATCACCTTGAGAGCAGTCACAAGCCAGGCACGCAAAAAGCTTACGCGGATACCACTGCCCAAAAACTCAACTTGAGATAGATAGGAACGTTCCATACGCGCAGCTTTCCAATCATGTAGCATGTTTTTTGGATCGCGCTTCATTGTGTTTTGATTGTATTTTTGTTTCAACTAGATAAGTTCGCAGTTAACATTGGCGAACCTCGTAACATCATTATAGCAAAAAATAGGCGTTTTGTCAAAGAAAAAAGCACCTCAATGTTGAGGTGCTTAATCTTTTAAGCTGATGCTTCGTTGGCCATAAAACCACCCACTTGGATGTCCCATAGTTTCTGATAAGCTCCTTGTTCAGCTTTTAACAATTCATCGTGTTGACCCTGTTCGATAATCTTCCCTCCATCGATTACCATAATCTGGTCCATCTTTCGGATAGTTGAAAGCCTATGAGCAATAACAATCGTTGTTCTACCTTGCATCAAAGTTTGCAATGCATCTTGGATATAAGTTTCAGATTCAGAATCCAAACTTGATGTTGCTTCGTCCAAAACTAAAATCGGTGCATTCTTTAATAGAGCTCGGGCAATTGCCACTCGTTGACGTTCACCACCAGAAAGTTTTACGCCACGTTCTCCCACTAAGGTCTGATAGCGGTGTTCAAACTTCTCAATGAACTCATGACAGTGAGCAGACTTAGCCGCTGCGATTACTTCTTCATCAGTAGCATCAGGTCGACCATACCGAATGTTCTCCAAAATAGTTCTATGGAACAACAAAGGTTCTTGTGGAACCAAAGAAATCTGTTCACGTAAACTATCTTGTGTTACTTTCGAAATATCTTGACCATCAATCTCTATGCTACCACCTTGCAGATCCACAGATCTAAACAAAGTTTTAACAATCGTAGATTTACCGCCGCCAGATTTTCCTACAAAAGCAATTCTTTGCCCTGCAGGAATTTCCAAATTGAACTGCTTTAAGATCGGCTGTTCTTCAAAGTAATGGAAGTCTACATTTCGGAAAGAAATAGCTCCCTTAGCAACTTGAAGTTTGCTAGCTCCCGGAACATCAACAATTGCATGAGGCTGAACCAACATTGCTGTCATCTCGTTTCCATCAGCGATGCTTTCATAGGTTGTACGGATGTATCTACCTATATCCCAGAGAGAGCTAAATATATCGTTCAAATATGCCTGCAACAAAGCGAAGTCACCAATGGTTAATGCGCCCTGTTTCCAGTATCTATAAGCAATTATCATAACTACGAATTCCAGTATCATCATGGAGAAGCCTTGGAAAGTTTCTCCAATTTGACCCAAATCCCAAGTCTTCTTTCGCAAACGGAAAAGTTCATTAGTTAGTCTTTCAAACTTACCAACTTCTCTGTTATATGCTGAGAATAACTTTACGTTCTGATGGTTAGTCACTGTGTCTGCTAAGTGAGCAGTTGTCTTTGTATCCTGACTCGCTTTTAAAATATCTATCGGTAGTTTGTATTTAGCAAAAGCTAAAGCGAAACCAACATAGACGATAATCCAAACTAGCATAGCCAAACCAATTAGAGGTTTGTAGAACATCAAGATTACTAGTACCGCCAATACTCTAATTGCAGTTCTAGAAATACTGAAGTACAAGTTGTCCATGAATGATTCAAATGAACGTGATAGCCTTCGCACCTTTGTGACTATTCCACCAACGAAGTTATTGTCGAAGAATGAGTTTGAATGCAACTGGATATACCGATAGCAAGTGTTCATCAAGTCAGACATTACTCTTGGCTGGAAGAAGTTGTTGGTAAAACCAATCACTCTCCAGATCATGTTGTGAATAAAAGCTAGGGCCAATATGCCGTAGATCACATTCAAAACTTGATCACCTTGATTAGAGCCAGGAGTAGTTAATACGTTAAATAGATTACGGATTAAGAACGGTCTAACCATATCTGTTGCTACGGTTAAAATAATCCCTAATGTTATAACGATTAGGGGGAGTTTATATCGCAACGCGTGCCGCCAAAAGATAAGCAGAGTCTGCTTAGTTAAATTGTTTTTCATAATGTTAATTCTCCTTAAATATAAAATGCTCGGCTTATTGCCGAGTCTAATACCATTTTTATATTGAAAGTTTTATTTCAAAAAACGATTGCTAACACAACAAAAAACCTTGGCCAGAGTTAGTCCCTAGCACCACATTTTTATCACGAGTATTCAATTTTAACGGATAAAATGTTGTCATGGTTTTTTCCTTGTTAACTAAGACGGTTGATATATGAAATTATTACATAAATTTTTCATATCTTGAAAGCCAAATTAAAAACCCCTTATATTTAAGGGGCTTTTAATGCTTATGTACTAGGTTATTGGATGATTTTATCTACCAGACCGTACTTTTTAGCTTCGTCTGGAGTCATAAAGTAGTCGCGATCTGTATCTTGTTCGATTTTCTTAACAGTTTGACCAGTGTGCTTCGCTAAAATCTCGTTAATCTGATTCTTCATGCGTAGCATTTCGCGGGCCTGGATTTCAACATCTGTCTGCTGACCTTCCATCCCACCCATCACTTGATGGATCATGATGCGAGAGTTTGGCAACGCTAAGCGCTTACCTTTTGTTCCTGCTGAAAGCAATACTGCGGCAGCAGAAGCAGCCTGACCAATAACGATTGTTGATACATCAGATTTAACATGCTGGATTGTATCGTACAAAGCCATTGCAGAAGTTACGCTTCCACCAGGAGAGTTGATATAAATTTTTATATCGTCTGAACTATTTTCTGTATCAAGGAAAAGCAGCTGCGCAATAATTGTGTTCACAACATTGTCATCAATTGGTTCACCTAAGAAAATAATTCTGTCCTTAAGCAAACGGCTATAAATATCGTAAGCGCGTTCGCCCATCGGAGACTTTTCAATTACCATTGGGACTAGTGGCATGTGTTTTGTGTGTTAATAATTCAATATTAAGCTTTGTCACCATCTACTACATCTGTTGGATGTTCTGGAGTTGCTGTTGCTTCATCAGATGTTTCTGATTCCACCGGAGCTTCCTCAACCTCAACGTCCTCATCAACTTCGTCTTCAGTGCTTTCTTCAGAAGCATCACTATCAGAAGAAGAGCCCACGTTCTCTTGATTGATGTCGATCTTCCAAGCAGTTAAGCGAGCAGCAAGGCGAACGTTTTGCCCAGCCTTACCAATTGCCAAAGACAACTGATCTTCCAATACGCCAACTTTAGCTTCTTTTTCTTCCATATCAAGTTGAACGTTAATGATTTTAGCCGGAGACAAAGAGTTAGCAATGAACTTCACTGGATCTTCTGACCACTCAATGATATCGATCTTTTCGCCACCAAGTTCAGCCATAACAGTTTGCACGCGAGTTCCTTTTTGTCCTACACAAGCACCAATTGGATCGATACCTTCTTGTGTTGAAGCTACGGCAATCTTAGAGCGGGAACCAGCTTCACGAGCAACAGCTTTAATTTCTACTGCACCGTTGAAGATTTCTGGTACTTCCATTTCGAAAAGTTTTCGAACAATGTCTGGATGAGAGCGGGACAAAGTAATCTTTGGACCGCGAGTCGCAGGTTCAACGTGTAGAATTAACACTTTGATGCGTTGGCCAATGTCATACTTTTCACCTCGAATTTGTTCAGATGGGAACAACACACCAACACCTTTACCAAGATCAACTAGAACTGTATCACCTTCGATGCGCTGAACGATACCATTAATTAGAGTTCGTTCTTTTGCCTTGAAATCTGAGAACTGAACATTGCGTTCAGCTTCACGAAGTTTTTGAATAATAACTTGCTTAGCTGTTTGTGCTGCGATACGACCAAAAGCCACACCATCTTCTGGAGTGATCTCTGTGCGAATTACATCGCCAACTTTGTGGTCACCAAAAGCCTTTGCTGCTTCCACATCAATTTCTTTAACAGGATCTAATTGCATTTCTGGATCTTCAGATTCTAAAGTCTTACCACTAACTACAAGTTTTTCATCGTAGATTTTAGCGCCCATGTTTTCTGGGTCGAAAACAACTACTGGGTTTTGATCTTTTTCACCGTAATCTTTACGGAAAGCTGCTGCAAGAGAAGCTTCGATCATTTGGATTATTTCATCGCGGGATACACCTTTTTCTTCGGCGATCTGCTGCAATGCTTGTTCAAATTGTTCGTTCATTTCTTTAATAGTTTCTTGTGAGCAAAGCTCACTATTTAATTGTTCGATGATGTGGGAAATTATTTGCTAAGCAGGCAGTTGGCAAGCGCGCGAGGTCTGCTACTTTAGGCAGACCGAGACAGAGCGCTGCCTGCGTGCAAATAATCTTCCACATCGACAGTACCTATTAAAAAAGATGAGCACTGGCTCATCAATAATCTAAGGTTACTGCATCTGGTATAATTATAACATTTACAGCGGATTTGTCAAGGTTTGATGAGGGTTTAAAATATGGTGGCGTTTCTATCACGCACACGTCTATGCGTGGCCGCAACTGCTTATAGTAAGGATATTTACGTTGAAACCAATTTGTAATTTTAATCAGTTTTCTTTGCTTTGCTTTCGTAATAGCGTCAGCGCCTGTGCCAAACTTGTGACTACTGCGCGTCTTCACTTCTACGAATATTAACTCTAATTCACTGCGCACGATTAGATCAATTTCGCCCATCTGCTTTCCTCTGTTGTTATAAATATTATGCGCGACTAAAACATATCCTTTTTGTAGATACTCTGCGCAAGCTAAACGCTCCCCCCAAGCTCCTAAATTTTTTCGAAAAGAAAATGCCATGGGTTTAGCATGGCATTGTTCTGTTCAAGATAGCTTAAAACTTTTATAAAGTTTCTATAAACTATTTTTTTATATTCAAATATTTTTCTCGGCTAGCTTCGCGTTGAGCACGCTCCATATCTTCTTTGTAATGAGTGAAGAGATATTTAATTGGCCAGTACATCCAAATTACACCCACCAAAAGAATCAAAGCTGCCGCAGTATGAGTTCCGAAAACTTGCACCAATTGGTAGCGTAAGCCAAACCATAATATTTCTAAAATACCGATTGTTACAAATATTTTAGAGATGCGCCCTGCTACTAAAGACAAAAATTGGTTATTGACCGCCTTAGAATAAATAAAGATTGCGATTCCGATAACAAATAATATTCCACCTAATAGAAGGATTAATTTGTCGGAATTATGTAGCATCGAACGGTCGATAGCGAACCAAAATTGAGTAGTAGCAATTTCACTCCATTTGATGTCTTGAAAATTGATGTTTAGTAAATTCATTTCTAATAATTACTTAGTAAATAGCAGGGCGTAGTGCGCCATGTCAGCTGGTATAGATTTTACCCTATGAAGGCCGATCTGGGCAAGTTCTTTCTCAAGCTGATGTTCCGGGATTCGCTTATCTAGAGAAGGTCCGAAAATAGTGTGTTCATCTTTCCATTCTACTGCCAAAAGTAAACCGCCAGTTTTAAGAACTCTATACGCATTCTTCAAAAGCATTTCTCGGTTCTTAACTTCGTGTAGAACACTTGCCATTATTACTGCATCACAGCTTGCCTCAGCAACGCCTTGTATTGGCTGATCTAAATCTGCCTGAACAAGTTGAATATTTTTATACCCTTGTTGGGAAGCAGCAGAGAAGGTTGCAGTCAGTTTTGATTGCTGGACATCTACGGCATAGACAGTGCCGCCATTACCAACCATTTTAGCTGCCGCTACTGCAAAGAAGCCGGAGCC
>CAZLNP010000005.1:0-67567 GCA_964561085.1 uncultured Candidatus Saccharibacteria bacterium | reverse complement strand
CAGTGCCGCCATTACCAACCATTTTAGCTGCCGCTACTGCAAAGAAGCCGGAGCCACTACCTAAATCAGCAACTACTTGATTCAACTTCAAGCCCATCTGGGCTACTACTGTTTGTGGATTGATGAATTTCATTTTGTTTTAGTTTGAAAGCTTAACTTTCTAAATGTACTACTTTTTGTAATCGTTGTATTGAGATAGGCTTGTTTCCGTCTGTCTCTATTAATAAAGCGTTCACAACAGCTGGGCCAGATTCTGGAATGTCATTTTTCATTTTGTGCTTTTCCAAGAATAGGCCAAGAGCAGAATCTACAGATACACCGAGAACTGAATCATACGCGCCAGTTAAACCAACGTCTGTTAAATATGCAGTGCCTTTAGGGAGGATTCGTTCGTCACCTGTTGTAACGTGCGTATGAGTTCCATACATAATTGTCGCGCGACCATCGAGATGCCACCCCATCGCCACTTTCTCACCCGTTGCTTCTGCGTGCATGTCTACAATAATTATATCATCTTTTTGAGATTGATCTTGAATTAATTGATCCATAGCGAAAAATGGATTAGACGCACTGTATTTGTTCATTGGGTCCATAAACAGTCTTCCTGCAATATTGATTACCAAGTACTGCTGGCCGTTTTTTGCAAATCGGTAGTAACCCAAACCGGGCACGTCTGCAGTATAGTTTTGAGGGCGAATGATTTTATCGTATTTGTCGAAACATTCTTGTGCATGGGGGCCAGTTTCGAATACGTGGTTCCCGGAAGTGTAAGCATCAAAGCCTAAAGCTTCTAGCTCTGCAATTGTGTTTGGAGTGATGCCGCGACCGTGCGCCAAGTTCTCAACGTTGGCAATGGAGACATCGTAGTTGTATTCTTCTTTCCACATAGGCAAAACCTGAGCTAACGCGTGTCGCCCAGGTCTTCCCATTATGTCTCCGATGATTAAAATTTTAGACATTAACAATTATTTCTAAGCGCAATTATTTAGAGAAGCGCGTCTCTTTATCGAGCATACTCAATTACTCTAAAGTCACGGATTACGTGCACGCGGATTTCACCTGGGAACTTCAGTTCAGTTTCCAAACGGTTAGCAATTTCGCGAGCCAACTTCTGACAAGCGTAATCATCTAATGCATTTGGGGTTACGAACACACGAAGTTCACGACCACCTTGAATGGCGTAAGTCTTTTCTACTCCTTCGAATGAGTTGGCAATATCTTCCAAGTCACCCAAACGCTTCACATAATTTTCGAAGCTGTCTTTGCGAGCACCTGGACGAGATCCAGAAATTCCGTCAGCTGCGTCTACGATCATCGCTTCAATAGAAAGCGGTGCGTGAGCATTAGCATGTTCAGAAACGTCTGTATCATGGTGATGAGACTCAATCGCTTCAATAACACGAGGATCTAAACCAAACTTTGTTGCAATACGAGCACCAATTTCAACGTGAGTTCCTTCCATATCTTGGTCCAAAGCCTTTCCAATGTCATGGAGCAAAGCACCTTGCTTAACTATAGATACGTCTGCACCTAAGTCTTCGGCAATTAAAGCCGCGACCTTAGCCATCTCAGTAGAGTGCTTCAAGATGTTTTGGCCGTAGGAAGTACGGTAAAGCAAACGGCCTACCAAGTGAACAAGTTTAGGTGGGAAATTAGTAATGCCCAATTCGTAAACAGTATCTTCTCCAGCTTTCTTAATCTGTTCATTAATTTCACCTTTGCTCTTTTCATAAGCTTCTTCAATACGAGCAGGATGAATACGCCCATCAACCAGCAGTTTGTCTAAAGTAAGTTTAGCAATGTGGCGGCGGATAGAGTTGAAACCGGAGATCACAACTGTGTCTGGTGAGTCATCAATTAAGATTTCAACACCCATGAGTTGTTCAAAGGCACGGATGTTGCGACCTTCTTTACCAATAATACGACCCTTCATTTCTTCTGAAGGAATCATTACTGTTGTAGTAGTAGTTTCTGCAGTCACTTCGGTTGCAATACGTTCGATTGCTTGAGCTACAATCTTACGAGCTTCACGCTCAGCAGTTTCATGAGCTTCATTCAAAAGTTTACGATGCAATTTAAGCATTTCTTCAGAAATACCCTTTTCTGCATTTTCCATCAAAACTTTTGCGGCTTCTTCGCGGGTTAAACCTGCAATCTTTTCTAACTTAGCTAATTGCTGAGTCTTTAACTCTTTGATTTCTTCTTCAGTCGCACGCAAAGTTTCTGCGCGTTTGTCTAAATCGTTGCTCTTTTGATCTAAGTGATTAGCTTTTTGGTCTAAATCTTTTTCTTTTCTATCGATGCGTTCTTCAAAGCGTACGATTTGAGCGCGGAAATCAGCCTCAGCTTTTTTTGCGCTATCTGTAATTTCAATAGCGTTAGCCTTCGCCTCAAGTAGAATTTCTTTTTCTTTGTTCTTAGCATCTTCCAAGATTTTCTCAGCGCGACTCTCCGCACCAGATACCTTTTTGGACGCCAAGTTTTGGCGGATGAAGTAGCCAGCCACAAGACCTACCACAGCTCCAATGATTAAATATATAAATAACATAAATACCTTACATCCGCACTGGAGTAAGGCTGATTAGTGAATTTGATTGTATGCGAAAAACTAGCTCGTGATTATTCGAGTGCGAGAGTGTTTGAGCTGGTTGTGGTTTCTAACGTAGAAAAAGTTGAAATTAGTCGCATTTTCGTGAAATTCAGTGAATTTGCCTTAACCTGTAACGGAAATTTAAAATTGATTTTATGGCTTTACTGTACCACTTTCTAAGAAGTTGGTCAAACAAATTAAATTCAGCAAAACTTCAGGGAAAATTTACATGGACTTTATCGGTACATAACTATAGTAAATATAGTGGGCCTGGCAGGTAGCAATATTTGGGTCGACACCAGAATGTTCGGGGTTCGATTCCCCACAGGTCCACCAGGATTGACTTTATTACCAACAATGGTAATATTTAAGTAATGGTGTCGAGCCAAGCTACTTGTATAAAAGTCGCCCAAAAAGGGCGGCTTTTTATTTGATTAATAGCGCTCCAAAGCGTAAACTGAATATATAAACTATTAACCTTTGAAAGGATTTTTATGCACGATTGCAACTGTGACTCCTGCGGATTAGACGAAAACTTTGGCTACGATGGGAGCTATGGCTTTGGCCCACAAGTTGGCCAACCCGCACCAGTCTTCGACGACATGACGACTTATCATGTTGGTGAATTTAAAAAAGCTTCTCTAAGTGATTACGCTGGAAAGTGGCTAGTACTGTTTTTCTATCCAAGAGATTTCACTTTCATCTGTCCAACTGAAATTCAAGAATTCGGCGAACACTACGAAGCGTTTAAAGCTTTGAACTGTGAAGTAATTGCGGCAAGCACAGATAGCGAACATTCTCACAAAGCTTGGTACGAAACTGATGATCGCCTGAAGGACATCAAGTACCCTATTATTGCCGACACAACTCAAGAGCTTTCCGATATTTACAACGTTCTTGATGATGATGGCGCTTCCCAACGTGGAACTTTCATTATCGATCCAGAAGGCGTGCTACGTTATGCCCTTGTTTCAGATGGCGGCGTAGGTCGCAACACAGCGGAAACACTTCGTGTGGTTGAAGCATTGCAAACTGGCGAACGTTGCCCAGCTAACTGGAAAAAAGGCGACAAAACTTTAGGTAAGAATTAAAAACAAACTCATGTTTGAAGCAAAACAATTCGAATCTATTAACGGGATAGACGGAATGTCTGAACGTTTAATGGGCGAGCACTACAAACTCTACGAAGGCTATGTTAAAAAAGCTAACGAGATTCAAGAAAAACTTAAGACCGTTGACTTGAGCACAGCTAACGCAACTCAGTCTGAATTGCGATCACTAAAAATGGGTTACTCTTTTGCAGTTAACGGTATAAAGAGCCATGAACTTTATTTCCAAAATCTTTCCGGTAATGGGGCTAAACCGACCGGTTGGATTGCTGGAGAAATAGAAAAGACTTTTGGTTCTTACGAGAACTGGGTGGCCGACATGAAAGCTACTGGAATAGCTGCTCGTGGCTGGGTATGGTTTGCATTTGACTGGCAGAATGGTAGCATCTTCAACTACTTAGGAGATGCTCACGACGCCTTTCCAATTTGGCATGCTACCCCTCTTGTAGCGCTGGATGTTTACGAACACGCCTACATGATAGACTACGGCGTCGCCAGAGCAGACTATATTGAAACATTCTTCAAAAATTTAAATTGGAACGACGTTGAGGCAACAGCTTCCAAATTATTTATGGATAAATGGGATAGTAATTCCGTTTCATAGAGTAATTTCTCATAAAAAAGAGCCGGTTGATGCAAAACGTGTTTGCACAACCGGCTTTTCTGTTTGAAACAGAAGACTAAACTAAAACGGATTCCTTTTGAATATGCCCAACAACCTTTTTCAGGTTCTTTACATTCAAATAAGTCTTACTTAATTTAATGTGTATTAAGCACATGGAGAGCAAATCTTCATAAGACTTCTCTTCGCTGAAATCCAAGACAAGCCCTTCACGAGAGCTTTCCTGGATAATCCAACTCACGAGTTCGTGAAGCAGGGGAAATTTAGCCATAGTCTCCTGCCCTCTTACTTGTCTTATTGCTTGAGCCCATACATGGAACTCAATGTTAATTCCGGGATGCAGATCGAGCATTTTCTGAGCGACCAGCCACGCAGGCATGCCGTGGAAATCGTCTAAATGTTCCCGCACTTTTGCGGTAATATCGTTAATTGCACCGACACGAACATTTGGAGAATTTCTGGAAGGGGCAAAAGTAATTGATCGACCTTCTTGATATCGAATTTTCTTTTTCTCGATAGTAAAACTCGAGAAGTCAAACATTTGGAATACATCACAATACATTTGGAATACATTATCATAACAAAATATATTCCTAATTCCTAAGTTCCATATTTTCTCAACATCCTGCATAAAACAGGTGCACAAATCTTCGCGCAGCACACAAAGCGTTGAAACTCCATCTTTCTGTGCTTTTAACTGTCGAAAAAATTCTTTTGAGCAAATATCTGCCTTTAACGGCATCAATTTGATCCCCGAGTCGCCAGCAGAAATCTCGAAACGATCTCCTGCATAAACGAACAATACATTTGTAGCGCCATAAATGCGCCTTGCTAAATCATATAAGTCTTTGCTCACAGTTATCCTCCTACTATGTTGGTTTCCCAATTATATAAATTCCGCCACTCTAACGTCCATCCCGAAAATCAGATGTTGCTTATATAATGCTCCCAATATTTAGAGATGTCAATTCTACTTTGACACAAACAAAAACACCCCTTTCGAGGTGTTTGGGAATTCGTATTAAGCTACTTCTTCAGTCTTAGCTGTTTTCTTAGCAGCTTCTTTCTTTGCTGCAGCTTCTTTCATCTTTTTAGTGATGACAATCTTGCGACGTGTGCGAGGAGTATTATCACGCTTTTCACGAATGTAATAAATCTTTGCTTGGCGAACTGTATCATCTTTAGATACTTCGATCTTAGCAATGTTTGGAGAGTGTAGAGGGTAAATACGTTCAACGCCAACACCGGAAGCAATCTTGCGAACCATGAAAGTTGCGTTTGTACCTTTACCACCCTTACGAGCGATAACAACGCCTTCAAAAATCTGAATACGTTCTTTACCACCTTCTTTAATGCGGTTGTGTACTTTAACAGTATTACCAACTTCAAAGTTTGGCCATTCTTTCAACTGTTCTGCTCTTAAATTTTTTATAGTTGGCATACTAGTTAGATTTCTTTAAATTAGATAAAATTTCTTTCAAGTCTTTAGGGATTTCTGCTTCTGCTTCAATCCATTGTTGGTCAGGTAATTGCACTTCAATCTTTTTAGAATGAAGGAATTGCCTTTGCAGACCAAGCTTCATTACTTTCTTGCCACCGTAGAGTTCATCTCCTACTAATGGAAAGCCGAGGGCGGAAAAATGGACGCGAATCTGATGCGTCCTACCTGTATGCAATTTTACCTTAATTTGGGTATAAAAGTCAACCCCGTCCTTAGTTTCGGCAGTATAATACTGCTCTACCCAGTACTCAGTCAAAGATGGCTTTTCGCGGACCATATCTGCTGTATTTGTAGTATATTTACGGAAATCTTTCTGACTTTTACCCAAAGGGAGGTCAATTTTACCGTGCTTTTCATCAATTCTACCCTTAACTAAGGCAAAATATTCTTTTCGCACCTTGCGTTCTAGGAAAGCATCTTTTAAGTGGTCATACATCTCTGGGGTTAGGGCAACCATCATCACCCCACTAGTGTCTTTATCTAGTCTATGAACTATACCGCTCCGACCCTCTTCGCCTACAAGGTGAATATCTTTAAAATGATACAACAGCGCCTGTGCTAAGGAATCCCCTTTGAAACCTGCGCCTGGATGTACTGCAAGTCCTGCTGGCTTATCTAAAATTAATAACCCGTGGTTGTTGTATAAAGTGTGGATAGGTATATTAACAGGCCCGTGTTCATCGGCTTTAATTGGTTCGTATTCCACAACGTCATCTTTGCGCACTGGGAACTTTGTCGAATCTTTTACCAAGCCATTCACCTTCACCGCGCCAGCTTCTATGTCTTTCTGAATTTTTCCACGCGACAAATCCGACAAATTCTCTGCGAGAAATTTATCTAAACGTGTTTTTAAATCTTCAACTGTAAATTTATGTTGTGGCATTTATTTCAGTAAATCTGGACGACGCTTTTGCGTACGACTAATAGCCTCTTCCGCGCGCCACTTTTCAATATTTAAATGATGCCCACTCAGCAAAACTTTTGGCACGGGCATTTTCTTAACTTTGCCATTTACTTTTACTTCCAAAACTTCGGGCTTAGTGTATTGTGGGAACTCTAGCATCGATTCTGTAAAACTTTCTTTATCTGCGGAATCATCTTTACCCAAAACTCCAGGTACCAAGCGGAGTACTGCTTCTGTTATTACCAACGCCGGAATTTCGCCGCCCATTAAAACATAATCACCAATGGAAATTTCTTCATCTACAAATTTACGAACTCGTTCATCGAAGCCTTCGTAGCGACCAGAAACAAAAACAATATGATCATAGGTGGAAAGCTTTCGAGCGATTGCTTGAGTAAAAGGTTTTCCTTGCGGTGTCATAAGAACTACTCGCGTTTTTTTAGTAGAAGGACGGCCACGAAGCTTGTTGATTGCTTTAATCACAACATCAGGGCGAAGCACCATTCCAAGTCCACCGCCGTAAGGTCTGTCATCTACAGTCCCTCGTTTATCAATAGCAAAACGGCGCAGGTTCACTGCACTTATTTTTAAAAGTTTATTCTTAATTGCCCGAGCAATGATACCGAACCCAGCGTACTGGTCGATGAACTCAGGAAATAAAGTGATTATTGAAACGGATATTCTCTTTTTCATATTTTATGGCAACACCCACATTAATACTAACAAAGGAAAAGTTATATAAACTAAGACTTCGACAGTCCCTACTCTAGGCCTATTCCAAATTAAAGGAATCGCAATTAAGGCAAAAAGTTCAACTGGAAAAGTTATATAACTACAGTAGTTGATATCACCTCTGCACCATTGATGATTACTGCGCGATGCTATTGTAGTCAAGAAAGAATCAACATGATAGATTTGCAGTATATCGCGAATTAAATGATAAAAAAAGTACAACCAGTACAAGCTTAATATCCATTTTCGGAATTTTGTAGACCTTTCACTCATACTGTTAATTATAAAACAAAACCCGCAATAAAGCGCGGGTTTGGTTTTTATCTTTAGATTAAAGCTTGAAGTCGTCCATGTCTGGAGCGGTAGCTTCTGCAGGATGTACTTCCTGAGAGTTATCGCTTGCAGGAGTGTTGTTGCGATCGCCGTATTCACGACGAGGGCCACGGTGAGAACCTTCTGGTTCATCAATCTTCAAGTTAACACGAGCCTTGTGTTTAGCACCAACTACGCGTAGAAGGGTGCGAACAGCTTTTGCTGTTTGACCCATACGGCCAATAACTTGACCCATGTCTGCAGGATTGATGTGTAGTGTAATTAATACACCCATTTCATCAACTGTGCGATCTGTGCGAACATCTGCCGGGTTATCTACTAACGCTTTGATGATGTATTCAACAAATTCTTGATCATTCTCCATGTTCGTTCTGTTAGATTTTCTGCTATAGAAGTGTTGGCTTCGACCTTTTCTAACTGAGCCTCTATTGCACTCGCATCATATCAAATTAAGGAAGCTCGGTCAAGGAAATAGAAACGGTTTTAACTTTAGTAGTTTCATTTTCACTAATAGAAACTTGAAGCTTTTGAATTCCTTTTTTACCACTAATTTTTTTGTAAGTCGGTTGGTCAACAGTAGACTCGATATCCCAGCCATTGCTATTTAAGTACTGTCTATAAATAGTTAAGTTCTCCGACAAAGTCTTTGTAGTCTCGTAAGTTCTTGTTGCTTGGAATCTACCATCATCCGCAACAGCATTATAATTTTGAGTCACTACTGCATTCGGTTCTGTAGGTAGATTTGTGGGGAACTTATCTGGTAACCGACTGTCGGATACATCACTTTTTTCAACAATGCTATTATCGTCTGCCTGCTGAGTTGATGGTGCGCCTGAATCATTCATAAACAGACTTACAACCAAAGTAGTTCCTATGGCAAATGCCACAATCATGATTATAACTACTAGAATTTTTTTAACAGAGTCTTCGTAATTCATTTTGTTTGTATATTATTTTTACTAACTCTTAATTAGGAGCTGTTTCAGTACGGTCTGGCACACCGCCAGTTAAGCTAAACAAATATGGTGGTGTTAGAACTTGATACTGAGCCAATTCGTTGGTTGTGATGTTAGCAATATTTTGGAATCTGTATAGAGCTCCTGTAGCAGCCTCTGGTGCAGTCACTGTAGCTGTGAATACTATGCTACAAGACTGAGTTGAAACATCCCCAGGGCCAATATCAGCTAGGTCAAAGCTAATAGTACCGCTCTTTTCATCGTAATTTTGACCATTTATACATCCCTGTGGCGAACTGATATCTGTAACACCTGAAAGGTTCTTCAGGGTATCGAAGACTGAAACACCAGTAAGTGTTCCTGCTCCTGAATTACAAACGTTAATTTGGAAAGTAACCCTATCTCCAGGTGCAAACACAGCATTATTTGGTAGAGAAGCAATTTCTGATACACCACTACACGCTACTGCGTTAAAGGTTTTATTAATTTGACCAGCTACAGAAAGTACGTCTTTATCTGAACGGCTTGTGTTTGGCGAACAGGCTTGAGGAATGATAGAAGTAGGGTCTGCAAGTACATAATCAGATTCTATTCCGCTAAATAGAGCTGTGACTGCATAGTAATTAGAAGAATCTAAGCTTAATGGTGGGCTCTCGGAGTGAGTCACCACATATGAACCACTAGGATCATAAGTAGTATCTTTTTCACCTATTTGAACCCATGGTTCTTTAGTAGTAAGTCTGTGGTAAACACGGAAGGAGCCTGGGTCCGGAGAACCTCCAGGGTTTTTCCATGATATGTCGATAGTTCCACAATTAGCATTTGATGCAGTGACAGCAATGTCTACTGTAGGTGGATTAATAGAAGTAATTTCTAATTCTACGCTACAGCTTTCTGTATTGCCACCACCAGTGCCTTCAAATGTTAAAGTGAAAATTCCAGGGGTTGCACCTGAAGTATCGACTAATGCAGTTGTTACCGCATCTGGAACTTGTCCATTGTTGTCAAAAGTAATTCCTGGTGCAGTATCCGGTCTTGGAGATATATCAGTGTTTGAGAAATCAACTCTATCTGCGAAACCATAAAGCCCTGTTGTTTCTAGATCAAAACTACCAGTGCTTCCTTGTGGAAGACTAATTGATGCAGGGGTACATGTTAGCGTGAATGATGGCTGAACAGTTGGAACATCAAATACAACGGAGTCAGGTGCGCTTGTTCCGCCAGGTCCGCTACATGTAATTGTGAAAGTAGTAGTTGAATACAAGTTTCCTGTTGAAACTCCAATAGTAGAATTATTTGGATCAAGGCCACTACCTATACCATTATCAATGGAACATGCGGTAGCATCTGTTGATGACCAGAAAATTGTTCCTGACTCACCGTAACCAATTCCACAAGGACCTTCTGTTATACCACGTACCGATCCCTGACATTGAATATTAGCTGTAGGAACTGGTGGGACAACTGCGGTTGTTGAAACTTGGACTGAGCCATATGTAGAATCGCCAGTACTACTAGTGCATGTAATAGCAAAGGTATATAAAATACCAGGTTGAATGTTTGATACTGCCAGAGAGCCATCAGGCAAACTAATAACAGTTGAATTGTCCCATTGTGGAGTAATGGAATTAGTACCTGGGTTAGTCGATGCGGTACAACTAGCAGCATTTTCTGTCGTCCAACTGAGAGTTCCAGAAGTTATACCAACACCTAACACAACAGGAGTACCGGAACCATTAAAGAATAGGCTTACGGTTGGTTGTATTGCTGTTAGCAGCAAATTTGACTGACAACTGCTTCCGTTATCGCCTGTAAAAGTTAGGATGTATGAACCAGCGGTTAATCCTGTTGTAGCGACATAAGCTGTGCCTGCGAAACTATTTCCCGAGTTCAGGACTAATGGATTGTTCTGAACTGGCGGGTTATTAATCATTGTTGGACCGGTTGGCGCGCTAGACATAGTGACAGAAATTGGAGCAGAAGGGGTTCCAGTTGCCGCGATAGCATATTGCGCTTCGGTTCCCACAGGAACAGTGACATCTAAGCCGCAGTTTAACCCAGCACCAATAGAGATATCAATGTTAGCAATTTCACCGAAGAGTTCATTTGTATCTAAATTTACCATCTGGTACTGCAAAGTATGAGTACCATTAGTGGCTGTAGCACCAATCTGCACCGAGATTGGGAATGATCCATCGTCTTCATTTACGATGTTCATATTTGTAGGAGTTTGGTTAACTAGCGCAAACATATATCCCCATTCATTACAATAAGGACCTGTGTCGCCTGGTTCAATATCATCTGGCAGACGCAACGCTTGTGCTGTTTTAATTAAAGGTGTCAAAAAACCACCCTTAATTCCTTCGTCGCCACCACCTTCTACACCGCCACCGCTTGGGCCTGCAAAAGAACCATCGAAGTTAATACACACATCCGCAGCTACATATTCACGAACTATTTCACGACGATATTCTAATTCTGGCTCCGGGGTTGTGGTTATGCCAGTAATATCATTTAAGCTTTTTAGCTTGATTTTTGTAGAATGACCTTGAACAACAGCAGTACAAGTTTCTCCCTCTTGAACATCTTCTGGCTGTTGAGAAGAGCATTCATCTGTTTGTGCATATGAAGGGAAATCTGTTTGCCAAGTGGTTGCTTTGTTCTTCATTACAATCTCATAGTCTCCACTCTGCCCACGGTTCATTGAAGCTGGAACAGTATCAGAAACATACTCTGCATCATATACATCTACTAATCTCACATCCAAAAATAATCTAGCTGGGCTTATGTTACCACCACCAGAATAAGATGAAGATCCGCCACCTTGGCGAGCCCAAGGGGTAAATGCAAAACCACCGTGTCCTGTAGAAATTCCGGCGCGAACATCTTGAATTAAGATTCCAGCTGGCAAAGGACGAGTTTCATAATGAATCCATAAACAGTCTGGATCGTTAACGTTTGAGTTTGCTGTTGCACCCCAACCGGCTCCTCCGCCTTCAGACGCCCATGGTGTCCAACGGATATCACCAGCATCACGACTACAACCACTTTCGCTTTCTGCTAGTCTAGTGCCAATACGGAAGTCATTGTTATATATAGTCTCAGTTAAACCAACACCTGAGACACTAGAAGTATTAAAACTAATATTACCACAATCAGGGTCCTTTGCGTTTGAATCTGTAGCCGCAGCTGATCCATTAGGACCTACTAAAGAAGAAGAGCCTGTTTGGTCGCTACAATTATGATCTTTAACGCTTACTTGGAACCAGTTTGGTTGATCTTCTGCTGCTCTAACTACTTTTGTTTCTAAAACTCGGGGAAGTACTTCAGCTGGTAAAACAGGAACAAAAGAACTTAATGTAATTGCAGCTGCTATAAATGAAATGTAAAAATTTTTGATTTTCATAATTATTAATTTTTGTTTTATTTAGCTGCTTCAGTGAGAGTAACTTCCACTGTTTTTTCTTTAGTAGCAGGATTGTTCCTAGCAACTATCAGCAATATATTATCTTTTCTTCGCAATAACGAATTAGAAGTATTAGAATCTGGATTTTGAGACTCAACTTCAGTCCAACCAAGATCGATGAAATAATCAGCGTAGCTTTGTGCGGCTTGTTCTAAGGTTTTATTTGTTGTGAGAGACCTAGTAGACTGAAGTCTTCCGTCGCTAGTAGTAGCTTCATAGTTCTTTACTATGCGAGACCCCGGTTCTACTGGGAAATCTGCAGGAAATCCACTTGGAACCTGTGTTGTATTAAGTTCTTTTTTATCTACTGAGAAGGGTACGTTCTCAATCTCTGCAACTTTATCTAAATTCTGTTGGTTATAAAAATAAAAACCTGCGGCTACAACAGCCCCAAGACCAACAATAATTGCGATGAGTTCTATCTTCTTATTCATTTTTGTATTTTTTTTATTTCTTGCACTAAGTAATCTACGATTAGTATAGCATAAATTTTAACTAAAGTCAAAAAAAAAGACCGCACTTACATTGAAGCGCGGCCAAAATATTCACAGTAGGGGGTACTACTCCGAATCACTGGTTAAGAGTAATCCGAAGCCACATCCCTCTGGAAATCGAAGATGGAAAATGCTGAACAGTCAGTCCCTTAGTTGAGTCAGTATAAACATCTCCCAATTGTAATGGGTTAAAGTCAGGATTGGGATTGGTTGATGTTGGTAGCACCGTTGGCACACTTTGCGCCAAGGTCATATCTTGCAACCCTTTCCTGATAATTGCCCCAGTGGCATAGGACATGTTTTGGAGGAAATCCTCATATGGTAGCAATAACCTCCTCGCCTCGATAAAAGTGAGGTCAGCATGTTGCACTCCATTAGAATCACGGGTTTGGATAACCACACCTTTATTCCCTTTTACTACTTTATCTGCTGGGTGCAAATACACATCATAAGTTCCTGGACCGCTGATGGTTACTATTTTACCTGTAACCCAGCCAGCCATTATCCTATAATAAATATTTAGCATCGCCATCGAACCACCCATATAGCAACCTCTATCTGCGACGGTGTAAACTTGTCCATCACCGCCCATTGCACCAGAGTGGCCAAAACCAAGATTGTGACCTAACTCATGAGCTAAGATCTGTGGAAGCCTGCTGATGGCCGAAGGTGTTAATGGCACCCATATTGTTCCCTGAACACTTGAATCGCCCTTTACTCCTTGGGTGGCCATAGGGCCAACAGTGCTACCAGGAATGGGTGGATGGAAAAAGGCTAATGTTTTATAAGAGGAAAGGATTACACCTCGATCTTGCAAGAGACTCTTCGCTGAATTAGTGCAAGCATTAAACATATTTGCACCAGCTGCGCAGAAAGCTCGAGTATGAGGAATAGTAATCCATTCAGGATGCACTAATCCAGTAATCGAGAATTTTGACCCAGCAGCCTTATCAATAAGCCCCTTGAGCGTTGGACCTTGAACATCAGAGGCCAACGTAAGGTTGTAAATTTGCTCAGGACTAAGCGGTTCACTAAGATCATCAGAAAACTTAAAACCAAAGAAACCTATATTCCTAATACCTTCTGTTGGAGCAGGCGTGAACACCGCAAGCCTGTGATCTTCCTTTGATTCGACATCAAAGGAGTGCATACCATTGGGAAAGATCTTTTGTCTAACTTCCGGAATCTCTTCCAAAGGCAAGGCACTAGAAACGCGAACGGTGTTGTTGGTAAGTTTCCCAAGAACTTCGACCTTATAGTTCGCAAGCGAACTTAGATCTAATTTCGTTGTTAACGGATAAGAGTCTCCATCAACTTCTAGAAAATACTTACTTTCCGAACGCCCAGCATCCATTTCCACAACAAGCTCTCTCACTATTCCTCTCAATGAGAGTTGGCGAGTCTGAGCGTTTAGCGAATGCGGCATTAAAACCACAATCGCAAGAACGACAAAACATACTAATCTGTTCTTCATAATTACCCCCTAATGTAATTCGGAATGTACAACCATGGCCAGTGAATCATAGCCATAATGAAATTGTAACCTTATTATACGCTAAAATTTCGTAGTATCATAGTACAATCTTACGATTATGTCAAGGGGTCTATTTGGACACAAAAAATCCCACCGTAAAGGCGGGATTATGTTTGGTTAAGCTTTTTCTTCTTCTTTAGCCTCTTCAGCAACTACTTCAACAGGAGTTTCTACTGGTGCAACTTCAGGAGCAGGAGCTTCTGCTGGAGCTTCAGGTGTAACTGGAGTCTCTGCTTCTGCAACAACTTCTGTTGAAGTTTCGGCAGGAGCTTCAGCAACTGGTGCATCTGTAGCAACATCTTCTTTAACTTCTTCAGCTACTACTTCCTTCTTAGGAATTGTAAAAGCTTTAGTCTTAGTACCTTTGATAATTTCTTTAGTGACAAAAAGGTTTTGCACTGTAGCAGAAAGTGGTACGTGTTGTTCTTTCATCCAGTAATCCAGACGTTCTTGGCTACGAATGTTCAAAGCTTTAGTGTGTGGATTATAAGAACCGAGGATCTCGGTAAATTTCTTTTGCGCAGCTGCAGTTTTATCTGCAAGAATAACTCGGTATTCCGGTTTATTCTTTTTACCAGCGCGTTGTAGGCGGATAGTTAACATTTAAATAACTTAAATTGATCTATAAAATTGTTTTATCTATTGAGTTTGACGGTCTCAAAGATAAAAAGGACTTCCATAGTTTACCACCAGAAGCCCTTTTAGTCAAGGTTGTTAATTTGAAGGCTTTGCGCCTATTTCGCGTAAGTTTTCGCCTGATCCATCTTGATGGAAAGTAGTTGAGAGATGCCATCATCGCCCATAGTCACACCGTAAATAATATTCGCCTGCGACATAGTCTCGCGATTATGGGTAATGGTGATGAACTGGGTTTGATGAGACAGCTTGCCCAAGATTTGTCCAAAACGGATAGTATTGGCTTCATCAAGTGCAGCATCAACCTCATCTAGCACAACGAATGGTGATGGGAAGCATGTTAACAAACTACATAGAAGCGCGATTGAAGTTAGCGAGCGTTCTCCACCGGAAAGTGATTGAATTGCTGAGAGTTTTTTATTTGGTGGTGTGGCACGAATTTCTACACCAGCCACTGCCAAGCTACCCTTTTCGTACTTTGCAATGATTTTCTCTTCTGGGCGCATACCATCTTTTTCTTCAGCTGCTTCTTTAGCATCTTCAGCTTCTAATTCAGTCTCGGCTTCAGTTTTGTCTTCACTAGATTTTACAAGTGATAAGTACGCACGGCCACCATTAAACAACATTCTAAAGTACTGCTCAAACTGTGTGTTAACTTTGTGGAAAGATTCGTTAAATTTAGTTTTAATATGTTCGTCTAGTTCATCCATTACTTCACGCAAATCGTTCATGCTCTTCTTTAAATCCAAAACTTGGTTTTCTAAAGTAGAATAACGATTTTCGGTCTCATGATATTCCTGAAGTGTTAACTCATCTACTCCACCAATCAAACTTAGCTGATGTTGTAACTTGTTAATCTTTTCTGTTAATCCTTCTGTTTCTTTCTTAATTGGATGAGCTTGAATTTTATCTAAAATTTCACTGCCTAGCTGAGCAACAATGTCGGAAACGATTGCGTCAGACTGAGTTTCATACTTAGCTTTTTCAACTTGGACTTTTGCTTCGTTATCACGAATACGATCAAGTTCAGTTTGTTGTGAACGGAAACGCTTATCTTCCTCAGAGATTGCAGATTTCCAATTCGACTCTGCATCATAAAAACTTTGCATCTGAGATTCCATTGTGGAAATTTGTTCTGTAAGTGCTGCAACTTTTTCTTGAACCTTGTTTTCCTCAGCAACTAACTCTTTAATATAATCATCCTGATTACCCCCGCTTGATACCTTCTTTAATTCCAAATCAATATGCAACTTTTCGTTTTGAAGGGAGGCCAATTGCCCAGCCAAAAAATCTTTTGTCATAGCGGCCTTAGAAGCGGTCATAGTCAAAACATTTTGATCTGCAGCAAGCTTATCTTTTTGAGCGGTTAGCTCTTGAAGTTGCGCTTGAAGTTTATTGTTATAGTCAGGGTGCTTTGCTGCTTCACCAGCAATAGTTTTGAACTCTTTCCATGCGTGCATTACACCAGCAGTAGCATTGCGAATTTGACCAATATCATCTGTATCTTCCAGTATACGAGCGAACTGAGCAAAGGTGTTATCTAGAGTGGTTAGCTGTTCTTCTATGGCTGCCCAATCACTTCCAGCCGGATTGCTCAAAGCAGTATACAACTCTGTTAATTGTGCATTCACAACAGATAGAGCCTGTTCTTGGTTTGTAGCCTGCTCAATTGCTTGCTTGTGCTGTGCTTCGCTAGCTGCTAGCTGAGTTTCAATTTCAATAATTTTTTGCTCTAAGGTATGACTATCAATTTGAAGAGTATTACTGTCTCCAGCACCTGTTTTTTGACTAGCCATTTTGCCACGAATCAAACTGACTTGTTCAAGCAAACTATTCTTTTCCGCTTGAAGCTTCTGCAATTTTTCTTGAACGTGTTTGTAATCACCCAAGGCTTGTTCATTCTCTTTTTCGTGCTGCTCTATTTTTTGCAAGTGGGCAGCCATCACGTTCTCTACCTGGGAACGTTGTAAGTGTAAATCACCTAACTGTTTTTGCAATCCATCAATCGAGTCTTTCAAAGTCCACCACTGCGATCCTAAATATTCTTTTTGGAAAGCTTTTAAATCAACCTCGATAACTTCACGGGCTTCCATTCTTTTTGCTTGGCGACGAAGTGATTTTACACGAGGCTCTAGTTCGCGAAGCAAATCTTCAGCGCGCATCAAATTCTGTGCAGTCTGTTCTAAGCGACGAAGCGTTCTGTCCCGTTTGATGTAATATGTTTTTACACCAGAAGCTTCATCAATTAAATTTTTAATTTCTTGTGGGCCAGCTAAAATCATTTGATCAATAGTACCCTGGCCAATAACTGTGTAGCGGGAGGTTCCGATATTTGATTTCAAAACTAAGTCAACAATATCTAACAAACGAACTTTAGTGCCGTTAATTAGATATTCACTTTCACCACTACGTGAAATACGACGACCGATGCTTACCTCTGCAGAGTCGATTGGAATTTTGTGGTCACGGTTGTCGAAAGTAGCGATTACTTCCGCAAAGCCGGAACGCGCTTTCTTGTCTGAGCCGGCGAAGATTACGTCTTCGCTTTTTTTACCGCGCATTAACTTAGAACTTTGTTCTCCTAAAACCCAACGCAAAGAATCAGCAGTGTTAGATTTTCCACTGCCGTTTGGGCCCACGATGGCGGTTATTCCGGTTTCAAACTCCAAAACTGTTTTCTTGGCGAATGATTTAAACCCTTGTGTTTCAAGTCGTTTAAGATACATAACTTTAATAATTATAACATACAAAAACGACCTCCCCTTTATGAGGAAGTCGTTTCTGATATCTTTGTCTTTGTTTGGTTACTCGGAGATTATCTCGTGTCTCAAATATAACATTCGCTACTTAGGCGGTCAACGCGAGTTATCCCCACTAGTCAATTTCTAATTCTTCTTGATTTGATTCTGGGTTAAAGCCCCCACTCTCAATTTTATTTGTCATTTTATTTAACTCCCATATTCTCTAAAGCATTTGCCGCTGCCGCAATTTCCCCTTCTTGCTTGCTCGGTCCTTCACCTCTACCAATTTCTTTCTGTGCCATATAACTAGCAACAACAAAAATTTTATCGTGGTCAGGTCCACTTTCTGAAACTACTCCGTAGGTTGGAGTAATACCATGCTTCTCTTGCACCAACTCTTGCAATTTAGACTTTGGATCCATGTAAGAGCCATCGGTGATGATTTGCTTCAACTCAACTAAAACTTCTTTCTTGATGAATTCGGCGGTCACATCATAACCCAAATCTAAATACACAGCCCCAATGAATGCTTCAATACAGTTAGCTAAAATTACTTGGCGAGCACGACCAGTATCTTTTGCTTCCCCACGCGACATTAATAAAAATTGCTCAAAGCCCAAACGGGCAGCAATTTCTGACAACATTTTGTAGTTAACCAACGCGCTTCGGAAGTTAGTAAGCTCACCTTCCGGATGATCATAAGTTTTGTACAAAAACTCAGTGGAGATTAATTCCAATACAGCATCACCCAAAAATTCCAAGCGCTCATTGTGAGGCAAATGGAAATCCCGGTTTTCGTTCAAATAAGAACGATGCGTAAATGCTGAAATGTACAAATCTAAATTCTTCGGTGCTTGTCCTATTAATTTAGTGACATCATCTTTTTTTATTGCTGACATATTTCTCTCGCTTATAGCAAGAATCACGAACCTCGAATCAAGTCGAATGGGTTTTACCACTTGATGCAACGTTCCCAACCCTTGCAATTAATTTACCCGAAGGTGTAAATGGTGGGCGGTACAGGAGTCGAACCTGTGACCTTCTCAACGTCAATGAGACGCTCTACCAACTGAGCTAACCGCCCAAAAAATTTGTTTTCAAAACAATCCTAGTTTAATTCATTTCTGCTTAATTGTCCATAATACTACGCAGCGGGATAAATAGATGGCTGTGATTTTTCACTAGGAATAGCTTTAACTATTCTATCAAAAAATATAAGAAAAGCGACATTAAAAAAAGCGTTGTTAATCGCGAACCAGATAATAGGAACAATCAAAAAGATGAGTCTTATTGCCGGCATCGTGCCCATCAACAATTCGGAATGCCAAGTTTGAATGAGAATATTGCCAACCGCTACGGACAATGAATAAACTAACGAGAGTAATATAACAAACTCCATGATAATCCTGGCACGCTTAACTATTAAGTCAATTGCCGCCGCCGATGCTGCAGAAAATTTGAGTCCGTGCCAAATTATAAAATAGTTTGTGAAAATATTCCAAGTCCCAATAGCACAAGTTAAAACTGCAATAAACAAAAGGTTAACGACTATTGCACCAGGACTATCATACCCCTGAGACCTTAGTACTGAGTTAGCAGCTAAAGTTATGCCCAATGTTAGAAGAATAGTGAAGGCGCTAGCAATTACAACATTTACTAGCCAGAGTAAATACGGTAGTGGTTTTTGAGATTCTTCATCGGTAGACAACTTTGTACATAACATACACTCATTTTGTAATTTTGCATGAATTAGCCCGTGAACTATTACAATAAAAACTATCTTAACAAAATTTAAAGCTGTAAATATTATCACAACTGCTACTAAAAAAGTCAGCCAGCTTAAGATTGAGGAATCAAACATATTCTCAAAGTGAGTTGGCCAAACTTTCCATTGTCCACCAGGGATTAACGAAAAAAAGTTAATCAAAAAGAGGTTAAATCCCCCGAGCATAACTATTCCGAATATCCATAGCAGTGGATTGCGGATAGTTAGTGCGTAGGCTTGAGATAAAACCTCTTTGTAACTCATCACTTTAGTTTTAATTTTCAGCTAGGCTTGGGCAGGAGGAGTAATTGGCTCTTGAGGAATGTTCATTCCATCAGCAGAATTATCTGGAGCAACTTTATCAAATTCTGGAAGCCTCTTCTTATTTGCAGGAATAAGATCTTTTACAATTTCTGTAAACTCTTCTTGTTCCAAAGTTTCTTCTTTTAGCAAACGATCAGCAATAGTATCTAGATAGGTTCTGTGCTGAGTCAAAATTTGAGTAGCACGAGCTTCACCTTCAGTCATAATGCGACGGACCTCTGCATCAATTTTCTGAGCTGTATCTTCACTGTAATTCTTCTGTTCACCCATATCGCGACCAAGGAATACGTTTTCATGCTGTTCGCCTAAAACAACTGGGCCAAACGCTTCACTCATTCCGTACTGTGTAATTAACTTGCGCGCCATATTTGTAGCAACCTTCAAATCATTGCTAGCACCAGTAGTTAAGCGACCGAAGATTAATTTCTCAGCAGCGTAGCCACCAATTAGTGCAGCAATTTCATCTAGGAAAGCGCCCTTGGTGCTCATGTGCTTATCTTCTGTTGGAAGCTTCATGGTGTAACCTAATGCGCGTCCTCGAGATAGAATAGTCACTTTGTGAACTGGGTCGGATTCAGGCAATACAGAGCCAACCAAGGCATGTCCACCTTCATGATAGGCAGTAACCTTCTTTTCATCAGCACTCATTAGGTGACTCTTTCGTGAAGGACCCACAATGATCTTTTCAATAGCTTCTTTTAAGTCGCCACCATCAATTTGTTTTTTATCTGTACGGGCTGCCAAAATTGCACCTTCGTTAACCAAGTTAGCCAAATCTGCACCGGAGAAACCTGGGGTGCGCTCTGCAATCTTTCTTAGGTCAACGCCTTCAGCAAAAGGTTTATTCTTACTGTGAATTTTCAGGATCGCTTCTCGATCGTTAATATCTGGAAGGTCTAGAATTACTTGTCTGTCAAAACGGCCAGGACGAAGCAAAGCTGGATCTAGAACATCAGGGCGGTTTGTAGCCGCAACAACAATTACATTAGTATCTGTTTCGAAACCGTCCATCTCTACTAAGATTTGGTTTAAGGTTTGTTCACGTTCATCGTGACCGCCACCGACACCAGCACCACGCTGACGACCAACGGCATCAATTTCATCGATAAAAACAATACAAGGCGCATTACGTTTTGCTTTCTTGAACAAATCACGAACACGACTTGCACCAACACCCACAAACATTTCTACGAATTCAGATCCAGAGATGTGGAAGAAAGGTACATTCGCTTCTCCTGCAACTGCACGAGCAAGCATGGTCTTACCAACACCCGGGCTACCTAGAAGTAAAACACCTTTAGGGATCTTTGCACCAAGCGCTAAAAACTTTTGAGGGAAACGTAAGAACTGAACAATTTCAGAAAGTTCTTCTTTCGCTTCCTTTGCACCAGCTACATCATCAAAGCGAACTTTATTTTTTTGTTCATCATTTAGCTTTACAGAACTTTGTCCAAAAGTTAATGCGCGATTGTTAGAACCTTGAACTTGGCGCATTAAGAAATATATGAACAACGCGATTAAGACGAAGGGAATCAGGAATGGCAAAATTGCACCAGCTACTTGGCTAGCTGTGCCAGGAGTATTAAATTCAATTTTGATGTTGCTGATTTTTTCTTCAGGTACGCCAGAGTCTATAAAGTATTTCGGAATATCTGTGCGAGCACCGATAGTAGACTTTAGTTTACTGTCGCTATCTTTAAGTTTAGTTTGAATCGAATCTGAGTTAACTTCGATGCTTTCTACTTTATCATCTTTTATTAAACTAGAAACTTCTGATAGAGGGACAGATTTTACTTCTTTGCTAGTAGTAAATGAAGCAACGATTACTGAGATAATTAAAAATCCGATTAGGACTAAAATAATATTTTTTACAATCTTGCCCATGGAAAATATATATTAATGATGCGCCCAATTTTGAAAAAAATAGGACGCTGGTGCCGGAGAGAGGACTTGAACCTCCACAGGGTTGCCCCCGCCAGCTCCTAAGGCTGGTGCGTCTGCCAATTTCGCCACTCCGGCAAGAGTGATATCTAGCTAATAATAGCTAGTCTTCTAAAAAAGAACCAGATTGCTCTGGTTCCTTATTATACGACATATTTTAGAGAATGTGAAGTGCTGAAAATAGTATAATTTTGCACTATTTAGTAATGAAGTTTACCAAGACTTGAACTATGACAAAAGCTAATAGAATTATGGCTAAACCAATCACTGCGTTTGTTAGAGTCTTGCGTCCGCTAGCTGCCTGAGTAGGGTTTCCACCAGCCGTCATTACCTGGTACCCGCCAATAATTGCCATGATCACTGCGACTATTGCAGCAAAGTAAAGCATAATGCGAATAATTCTTAGCGCCAAACTAGTCGCGGTTGCGTTACCCCCAGCGATTGAACTGTTATTGAAAGGATTATTAGGCACACATAATGGTCCTACCTTGTGGAATTTATCTTCACAATCACCTTTACTGGTAGGGTTTTGGGTTCCTCCACCCACTCCTCCGCCAGTAGTGCCGTTTGTATTTTTAGTAGTGTTAGTATTATTTCCCGTATTAGTATTAGTGGGTGTTACTGGCGTCGTTGAGCCTTTTGGGAAAGGAGTGAAGGTTCCGCGGGTTGCACTACCATCTTTTTCTAAACAAGATTTACCAAGGAAATCTAAACTTGGTCCTGTGCCTGCTGAATCTGGCCACGGGGCCTTAGCTGTATTAACTCCATTTTCCTTCGCAAGACAGAACCCATTCATCCTAGAATCAGCAAAGACTCTATTGGATCCTGCAGGACAAGTTGTCGTTGCAGATGCAGCTGTTAATGTATTAGTAGTTGGATTAAAGCAAGCGTATGTATTAACTACTTGAGCATCAACCTCATTCACTGGAACAACAAAGAGCGCCATGCTAAATAATACAAGCATGGCGAGAAGTATCTTTGGTAAAAAATTTTGGTTTAAAGAAATATTCACTTTGTTTTAATTCCTAAACTTAAGAGGTTAGGAAGTCGTAAAGAATTTGAACGATCAAGTAGGAAAGGACAATTATAGTTAAACCAATTAAAGCGTTTACTAAAGTAGTGCGTCCTTTGCTTGCCTTGCCAGGGTCACCAGCAGAAGTAATGTACATAAATCCACCAATGATTATAAAGATTACCGCGATGATAGCAGACAAGTACAGCGCCCAGTTAATTACTAATTTAACCAGCTCAGGTAGAGTCTTTTGGGTTTTATTGGGAAACGCATCCTGGATGTCAGTTAAGCCACTCTGTACACAATCAGTGGTACAATCTGAATTCTGAGCGTAAGCAGGTGTAGCGCTAGGGACAAAGGCGAAAAGTGCCATCACTGAGACTAATCCACCAAGAAAGAATAAAGAAATTTTTTGTTTCATATTTTTTTATTAAATAACTCCGGAGACAAAATTTTGGGAAGTCTAATTTTGTTCCCAGAGCTATCCCGCATTTTAAAATTAAATGCGGGAGAATTGTTATATACCAGTAGAGCCGCTTCCACCAGATACGAATCTGTACACGATTTGAACAATAATGTAAGAAAGTACGATGATTACGACACCGACTAGAGCATTGGTAATGGCTGTCTTACCTTTAGTAGCATTATCTGTGTTTCCTGCTGACGTGATGTAAAGGAAACCACCGTAAATCAACATGATAACAGCTGCGATAAACGCAATCGCTAGAGCCCAGTTGATAATAAGACGGAAGATAGCAGCAATGCTGCCTTCTGAACAACGAACTCCAGTATCAACAGGACAGTTGTTTACAAAAGTATCTACCAAGCCAGCTTTTGCTACTTGAGGAACGTATACTGGAGCTAAAGCAACCAATAGAACGAACACAAGTTGAGCAATGTTTAACCAATTAAGTTTTTGCAACGTTTGTTTCAATTTTTTCACCACCTTTCGGATGAGGATGAAGCTGGTAAAGATCCGCCGGCGAACCTAAAGCGAATCTCGAACAGGTTCTTATATAAGAGTAACGTACTTATATTCTACTATATCTAGGGAATTACACAAACCGGTTTTCAACAACCAAGTTCACAACTACGTTTACGAGCAACACTGCGAGCACAACAACTACTAAACCTAGCACAGCCCAAGTAAGAATATCGCGACCCTTTTTCCTCTGATCCTCGTTAGATTGAGCGGTCATATACATGTAGCCACCATAGATAATCATAATAACTGCCACAATTCCTACCGCATACAAGGCACCAAATAAGATTTTGTTGTAGATAGACTCAGTAGTACAGTAGACCGGCAGTTGGCTTTTTACATCAAAACCACTTCCAGAGATTTGCTTTGCTAGATCCGCACAAGGGTCACCTGCCGCGGTAGCAACATTAACTCCACTAGACACTAACAGACCGCCAAACGCGAAAACTATGACGCCTAATACTGCAAATATTTTTTTTATACTTTTCATTTACTTTAAAATTTATTTTACTTATCCTTGGATTAATCTTTGGATAATTGCAACGATACTAAATGCCATTAGCGAAACTATCAACCCTACTATCGCCCAAGTGATTGCAGCCTTTGCTTTTGTTAACTCGGTTTCATTGCCACTTGCTAACACCATTCTGAATCCTGAAATGATGATAATAATCACAGCTACCATACCAATTAGAGCAAAAAGAATTCTCAAAATAGTTGCTAACAACTCTGGGAGGGTGTCTCTCTCAAGAGGATTCCAAAAGTCACCAATCTTTTCATCAAGCCCTTTATCAAATTTACTACTAACGTCTGTATTAATGTTCTCATTCGGGTTTCCAGTGTTTGTATTAGCGTTAGCGTTAGCATTCGTATTACTAACAGCGGCTCCACCGGCGGTAACTTTTTTTGCTAGTCCAGTGTTTACCACCTGTGTAAAATCATCCCAACGCAGGTTCGGACTAATGGTAAGAGTATTGCCATTTAGATTTTCGAATAAATTAGTAACTGTTCGTGTATAAGTTGCATCATATTTATTAAAGTCGGGGTGTTGAGCGTTTTTATTTACTTGTTTGAAATCTGCACCGCTCATGTATGTGGTGGTCGATGGAAAAACGAATCCTCCATCGCTTTTACCTGTCTCATCTTTCACCTCAGCAAAAACATTCCACATTGGAGATTTTCCATTTACGTTTCCGATAATACATCCCAGAGTCCTAACTGTCACCGTCATCTTTACACTTTGATCTCTCTTAGTGACTTTTGCAGGAGTTGTAGAAAAACTATTAACGATAGGAATACATTTTTTAAACTCGTCAGGAATTTCCGTTGCAGCATTTGTAATTAAAGGCTGAAAGAAAAGTGTTGCGCCAAATACTGACGAAACAAAGATAAACAAAGCCGTAGCAACTGAGAAATTATATAGTTTTAACTTTAAATTAAAATTCATCGTTTTAGAGAATTCTCTGAATAATTGTAACAATTGCGAAAGACATAAAGGCTACGACCAAACCAATAATGGCCCAGACTATTCCCTTCTTAGCCTTCTTTAACTGATCTGGGTTATTACCTCCGGTTAGCATGCGAAAACCTGAGATTATAATTACCACAACTGCGGCCATTACTATTAGTGCCAAAATAATATAGATAATCTGATTAAACACACCTGGTAATGTTGATACAGGGAATGGGTTGGTTATTTTAGCTATTTCGACCTCAGTAGACGCTTTAGGTGTACTCTTGTTGGTATTGATCGCATTCGTATTTGCAGCTGGTTTAGCATTAACGTTTTTATTATTCTGAGCGATTTTTTGCGCTAAAAGTGTTTGCATAGTATTAATATATTACTTCCCGCCATTCTGAATGTAATCAAGTGGACTTGATAAAATATTTCCACCGCTTTTAACACCTATGCTCAGACTACCCGCAAAAATAGCGTTAATAATAATGAAAGCGGCCGCCACCAATACTAGTCCTATAACAGCACCAGATATTCTACCTTTGGCTGCTTTAAGTTGTTCTTGACCTTGGGAGTAAACCATCATAAACCCAGCATAAACGATTGCAATTACAGCGATGAATCCTGCCATCGCAATGAGGTAGTTAATAATAACTACGAAGGCTGAAAATAGATGACCAATCTGACATGGATTAGTTGCTTCGTTCCCACAAGGTACAAAACCACCCGCGTCGCCATTCTGAGTTGTTGTTGTATTGGTTTTTTTGGTGCCACCTATAGCCTGCTGAGAAGCCGCAATAATTTTCTGAGCAGCTTTATTTTCTTCCTCTATTGCTTCTTTTTCAGCCTGAGCGTCTGTCTTTTTAAGTGCTTTAGCAGAATCATAAGTAGTCTTATATACAATTAACAAGCTGTCCCGCGTTGTATCTGAGACAACTTGAGCTTCCTGTTTAGATTGACCTTGTTTTAGAGCAGTTTGATAAACCGACTGAGCTGTCTGTTCCGCAATCTTTGTAGCTTCTGCAGATTGCGCCTGCACAACAACTACAGGTTCAAGCTGAGCATAAACCATTCCCAAAGTTGCAAACAAAGATACAACAATAATTGCTTTGCTTAAGCTAGTGACTACAACATTTTTTATTTGATGCAATATTTTTGTCATTCGATTTATTTTCTTATCAAAGATAGAGTACTAGCTTGCGACTGCGCTCGAGTCAAAGCTTGTTCAACTGGCTGGCCACGCAAAACAATATTATCAATCATGTCACCGATGATTGCATCAAACTTTGCTTCATCTGCTTTATAAAAAGTTTTTCCAGTTAAGTTTGCATGAGCAAATACCCCAATTTCAACATCGCTTGTTTGCAACTCAATCAAATCACGGCGTGATGATGGCTGCTTGTCTGTCTTATAGTATTTATCCAGAGAATCTTTGCTAGTAGCAAATTTCAAGAAATCCCATGCCCAAGCTGACTGCTTACTTTGTTTGCTAACTACTTCTGCGAAGTAATTAGAGTAGTTAACAGTTGGGTTATCAAGATTATTTTGAGGGACTGGCGCAACATCGTAATTTAAATTTGGCGCTTTAGCATCTATTTGCTCACGAGCGTATGAGTATCCATATAGGAATGCGGCTCTTCCATTTGCAAATGCATCAGTTGAGTAATCACTGGCTTCGTTCCATGTATAGTTTCCTCCTGAAGGATCAGAGAATGAGGTGTAAAAACTAACTGCTTCTTCACCTGGATTTACTTGGTTGCCACCCTTGTTAACGCTGCCAGCAAATTGAGGAGAGCTTCCATCTGCAGTCCAAGGAATTGTTCCGGCTTGGAGCATTAATAAATAAATAACATCCACACCACGATTAACATTGGAGTTTGTACCTATCGCAACACCACTGCGGCTAAAATAGCCATTAGCATCTTGGCGAGTAATTCTTCTAGATTGTTCAGCAAGCTGATCCCAAGTCTTCGGAGGTACCGCAATTCCTGCTGTTCCCATTAAATCTTTGTTGTAATATAACCCTAAAGAATCCACCCACATAGCTGTACCGTAAATTTTGTTGTCTTTAATCAGATCTGTTACCATCGAATCTACGAAAGCTTCTTTATAGTCTTTCACTGTAAAAACTTTGTCTGGTGCTGGAGTAATCTTATCCATATATCTTGGCACCCAAGTGTTATTGATAGAGTAAATATCGGGACCGTTTCCTGCAGCGAGTGCATTCAACAAATCAGCTTCGTAGTTTTCTATATTTTTCTTTGTATATTCAAAAGTTACGTTCGTATGCTTAGCTTGATACGCCGACATAATTGACTGCATTTTATCTGAGTCAACAAATGGCTTCCAAATTTTAATAGTTACTGGATCTGCTGTTTGTTCACCACCACCACACCCTGCTGATATCAATGACAAAGCAGCGACCGCTATGATCACTGAAAATTTACTAATCTTTTTAAAATAATTTTTCATTTTTATTTGTACCATTTTGAGGAATGATTTACTTTTTTGTTTATTTTAGGGCTAAATTTTAGATTTGAATTTATCTTGAAATTTTCTTCAGGAACTCAGAGAACTCATCTTTAATTTCAGTATGTTTTAAACCGAATTCCACTACCGCTTTTAGATACTCAAGTTTGTTTCCACAATCATAATATCTTCCATCTTTGATCTCTACTGCAAAAGTTTTTTTACCTTGTTCTAGCATAATATTCATGCCGTCAGCCCAATAGAGTTCATCAGGAGTATTCTTCTCTTCAAGATTCTTCATGGCTTGCTCCATTGCAGGGAAAATATCCGGGCTAAACACGTAGCCTCCGACAACCGCATAAGGAGAGTCAATCACTCCAACGCCGGGTTTTTCAATGAATTTATCAATCCCGATGACTCCAGGACTTACTTCTTCGCCCATGGCATAGCCATATCTCTTGTAGTCTTCATCTCTAGTAGTGCGGATTGCTCCTAGAATGGCGCTTCCACCGTGTTTTTCATACGCTTCTACTAACTGCTGAGAACGAGTTTTTGGGGCTGCATCAACAAATTCATCGCCCCATAGAACCAAAAATGGCTCATCGCCAATAATATGACGAGCATTCCAAATAGGGGTTCCATTACCCATAGGGCCTTTTTGACGAACATAATAGAAGTTCGCCAAGTTAGCAATTGCGCGAATTTCTTCTAATTGCTGGATTTTCCCAGCTTCTTCCAGTCTTTTTTCTAATTCAAAAGGGTAATCAAAATGGTCTTCAATATTGCGTTTGTGCCATCCAGTAACAAGGATGATATCCTCAATTCCAGCGGAAACGGCATCTTCAACTACATATTGGATAATTGGCTTATCTACCAAAGGCAACATTTCCTTTGGCTGGGCTTTTGTAGCAGGCAGGAACCTTGTTCCGAAGCCAGCAACAGGAATAACCGCTTTTCTGATTTTTTTCTGCATGACTGCATTATACTACGCAGTTGGGTCCTCTCGCAATCTATATTGCAGACTTTCTGTTAAATGTTGGAGATCTATATCCTTACTACCCGCTAAGTCGGCAATAGTGCGTGCGACTTTCAAAATCCTGTGAATGCTTCGACCCGATAGATGATACTTGTTCGCAGCCAATTCTAGCAATGAATTACTCTCTTTATCTATTTCACAAAACGTTTTTAATTCATCAGGATCCATCTCATGATTTGTTTTAGATTTTTTAAATCGCTCAGCTTGAACAAGGCGAGCTCTTTCGACTCGACTTTGAACTTTTCCGCTGGTCTCTTTTTCAAGATCGTCCGAAGGGTTAGACATTAAATCTTTGTACTCTAATCTAGGGACATTAATGTGCAAATCAATTCTGTCCAAAAGCGGACCTGATATTTTCTTGCGATAACGCCCCACAGATGAAGGATGGCAAGTACATTCTAAATTTTCTTGTTCATAGTTTCCACATGGGCAAGGATTCTGTGCAGCAACTAAAATAAACCTTGATGGAAAAGTGTAAGAATAACGCGAGCGGGTAATAGTAATCTTACTATCTTCCAAAGGCTGTCTCAAAACTTCCAAGACTGTTCTAGAGAATTCAGGAAATTCATCCAAAAACAAAACACCGTAATGCGCTAACGTTACTTCACCTGGTCTTGGTACAGCGCCACCTCCGATTAACGAAGCTGACGAAGCAGTATGATGAGGGCTTCGCACTGGACGGTGGTTCATCACTCCCGAATGCATCAATCCAGAGCTGTTATATATTTTAGTAAGCTCTAAAATTTCATTCTGATCTAGCGATGGCATAATTCCTGGCAATGCTTTTGCAAGCATTGTCTTCCCACTTCCTGGTGGACCAGTAAGTAGTATATTGTGGCCACCCGCAGCTGCTATTTCTAAGGCACGCTTGGCGTAGTGTTGGCCGGCAATATCTGAAAAGTCTATATAGATATCTTTTGTTAAGGCGTTGCCTAGCTCACCCAATCCCACAGAAGAACAGTCGATACTTTCTTCGCCTATCATATGCCTAATGAGCTGTTCTAAGGTATCTGCCGGATATATAGTTATGCCCTCGACCAATCCTGCCATGGCAGCATTTGGCCTGGGGACAAACGCCATTTTGAACCCAGCATCCCTAGAAGCCTGAACCATTGCTAATATTCCTGGCACCGATTTTATTGAGCCATCCAAAGACAACTCGCCTGCGAATAAGACGCTGTCGCAGTTTTTGAATTCAGCACTTACCTTTAAACCGTTAGCCAACATAATTGCTACTGCAATAGGTAAATCAAAGTGAGTGCCAACTTTTGGCAAACTACCTGGGGCCAAGTTCAAAGACACTCGAGTTTGAGGATACTGAAAACCAGAGTGCTTTATTGCCGAACGAACTCGTTCTCTACTTTCCAAAACCGCAGTATCGGGAAGTCCTACTATAATTGTTGCTGGCAAACCATTACTAACATCTGCTTCCACAGAAACTAGTGATGCATTAATTCCTATTGCCGTAGCGGTCATGATTTTCTGTACTGACATAAATACAGAATATCAAGTGCAAGATAAAGTTAGCGTAAAGATTTTATAAAGTTTTCTCTGCTACACTTTCTTCATTTGTTTTCGAATAGCGATTACTAACTAGTAACAAGACTAAACCTACAATTATAAAAATATCAGCGACGTTTAGCATGCCAGATGAGATAGGAATAAAATCTCTGACGTGACCAAGAACAATTCTCTCACCAATGTTCGATAGACCTCCAGCATATACAAACGCCCAAGCGAGTTTTTGAATATTTTCAAAACGGTTCCAAGTCTTGTAAACGTAAAATGACATTCCTAAAAGTACTACAACGTAAATTGCGTACATTAAAAATATTGGAACTGGTAGGCTAAAGGCGAACTTATCGTTTAAAAAAATCGACCAACCCAAATGGCTTGCTGCCAACTTTGTAAGTTGATCGATTCCAATAAATAAGATAACCGCGCTTAGCCAAAATTTTTGACGGTTCATATAAATATTAAATTGCTTGATCTGCCCAAGGGATAACTCGCAAGCGCTCTTCAGAAATCTCGTTGCCTTCATCGTCAGTACCGTATGTACTTGCTTCTATTTTAGCTAATGCTTTCTCAATCTTTTCTAAATCACTCTTCATGCGACTTCGCATGTCAGCGTTCACATCATCCAGCTCAACTTCTTGAGCATTCTCATCTAACTCTCTTCCAAGTTCAGTATGCTCTGCTAAGCCATTTGAGTCTTTAGTAAGTAATTCTTTTTCTGCTAAAAGTTTAGCTCGCATTTCTTCTATAAATTCTTGTGATAACATAATATGTTTGTTTAAAAATATTTCTTGTCTCTACTATTATAATAGTTCTCTTGTATGAAAATGTCTAGAAATCAAAAAGCGCCCCAACTAGGGCCCCTTATTATATAAATGAACAGGCCAGTTGTGACGCTAACTCAAGACTTGAGCTATTCAGCGTCTAAGCTGCAGGACCTCATCCTATGAGATCCTAGACCTTAGACACTAGATAACATTTCATCATCTTAAGCGATCCTTCAACCACGATGTTGAAAGAAATTGTCTACATTCTAATCAATTGCAAACTGCACTCCTAACTCCTCTTGTGGTCCGAAGACCTAAACTTTTTTGTTCTTTTTGTTTTTTGATTTTTGTTTTAGAAAAATTTTTGTAGCTTTTTAAGGAAGCTAAGAACCTACATTTTTATTTTTGTTTTTCAGTCAGCCAAGATTAGAATTGGCTATGACGAGAAGTAAGAAGGAAAGCTACGCTCAATTGAGTTCTCTAGAAGCTCAAGCGCAGATCCCCTCGGTTCAGTTTGCACCTCAGTTAACTATTTTGGCTAACTTCGGTTTGCCGCAAACAAGTTTTACTTGTTTGAAGCGATGTTAGTATTTCGTTTTCAAAGAGCTAATTAACTTACATACATATGTTATCACAAATTTTTCATTTTGTCAACGACTCTTATCCACAAAAATATTATTTTTGGAAAAATTATACATTTTAACACTGACAGAGTGACTTAATTGCAATTTTTTTATTGCAAAAATAATTTTAGACAACTGGAACGCAGAAATTAAATCTTCATGCTTGCTTTGCCAGTGTTTAAGGATAGCGGAAGTGTATGGATGATCCTTTTCAACTCCTGGTGCGCTCGTAAACACTACTGTTCTCGCAGAAATTTTATAATTCTGCTTTGCCATAAAGTCTGCAGTGACTAATAGAATGCTATTTTCTTTAATACTAAAGTTTCTAAACATTTTGTTACCGCCTCCAGAGTATCCTTGAGCAAATAATGCAGCTTTCTCTTTAATCTTAGAGTAGTGCGCATTGTAAAAGTTTTTTATAGATACTGGATCAGGGAAAATAATGATTAGTGGGAGAGGAGATACTGTAGTTTCTTCAAACAATTGCGACTCACTTAGAGCTACGTCGAAAGAAGCAAAGTTTAGATTACTTGGAACCATACTGCTAGATAACTTAGCAAACTCGGATGTCTCAGTATGCAAACCGAGACGGTCGACCAGGTAAGAAAGTAAGTTCAGCTGAGATATTGTTTCAGTAAACCTAACATTACTGAACCCACTAAGAATACCTTGGACGCTGTCAGAGATATCAATGGGCAGATCATTAAATGAAAGGTTGCGCTCATCAATAGTTACCCACTTAACTCGACCTTCTGTAAGCGAGAAAAAGCTTTCAAGAAAATTAATAGTTCTACTCAGATCCACAGCCTCTGAAATAACATGAACTTGTTGTAGCTTCTCTTTTAGACTTTCTGCCGCCCTTTGGAGTCGACCAAAGATATGGCTATGATTGCTTTCCAACTCTTCTAAGGTCGCGTAGGGTTTACTAGGAAAAGTCTGATGCATTAGCATGTAGACCAAACCAAAGAATAGGTCTGTACTTACGAGCGCAGACATTACTTTCTCTTTGGCATCCTGGTTTCCAAAATCTGTTTCAGGATTGTAAATCATCTTCAAAGAGTAAAGGACAGAGCTCCAACTTAAGCGTGTGCCAAATCCAGTGCTCATAAACTTTTCAAAATTTTGAATATCGACTACAACTAATTGGCGGTCTTTAAAGTTTTTAAAAATCTTTGTCGAAGTTAAAGTCTGCAATGTAGCGTAGTCTACACATAAGACTGGTTCGTTACCAACCTTTGGAAGTCCGCCTGTAATGAAAGTTCTAAATTGTCCGCCAAAGAAAGATATGTTCAAATCGAAAACAACTTCTGTTTGCCAGTTAGTGTGGAGCCAAACAATTATTTTCAAACAGAATCTTAATTCTTCACTAGTTGTTGCACCCTTTAGAAATTTTTCAAAAGCTGGTTTTGAGAATGTGTCTTCTGTACGAAACACACCATGGACTAAACCATCTTTCCATAGCTTCATTACAGTTGCCGATGTTTCTACAGCTAACACTGAAGGTACTGCATCAGACTTTAAGCCAAGAGCAACACGCACTTCATGATTATCTGGAGACTCATCAATTGAAATTAAGTCTTCACTAAGTTTCAGTTGTTGCAAAGAGTCCGAAGTAGTTGCATGCTTTAGCGAATCGTTTTGTTCAACTTCTTTTTGTTCTAACTCTTGTTCAAATAACTTTTGCCATAGAAAGTCTCCACGGGATACTACAGATGTTAACTCTTGTTTTAGCTTCTTAGAAAACTGGTTATATGTTCGTAATAAATTTTCCAAGACTGTAATCGTAGAAATAGCATCGCCTAAAGCTCGATGAGCATTGTGATGCTTAACGCCAAAGTAGTGGACCAGGTTCTCTAAGTTATAACTATGATGTGTGGGTAAAATGAATTGCACTAACTCTAGTGTATCTATTATCTTTCCAGATAGCTTCAAACCATAAGCTTCCAAAAATTTTACATCCATCACAGGGTTATGCCCAACGATTATTGCATTACCAAGTTTCTCCTGCAAAAATTCTCTGTGATCATTAAAATCGGGGGCTGCATCGAGCTCTTCTTGAGTGATACCAGTTAAGCCTAAAATCTTTGGGTGTACTTCTATTGATGATTTAAACACTTGGGACCATTGCTCTGTAATTTCTGCGCCCTTTTCGGTCATACGAAAGAACGCGAATCCAATCTCTAAGATTTGGTCGCGAGCCGGGTCAAACCCAGTGAACTCCAAGTCTACACTACAATAAAGCTGATCTGATAAATCTATGTGTTCTTTTGACATATATATAGTATAAAGCAAAAAGCACCCGAGGTCAGGTGCTTTCACTATATAACTGCTATTAACTACTCCTCGTCTTCTGCCTCTTCTCCAGGAAGCTCTTTGGTTGGCAAGCCACCACCGGAATCTAGTTTCTCACGAAGATCTTTATCTATTTGAGTAAATATCTCTTTATTTTCTTTCAGGAAGGTTTTGGCAGTCTCACGCCCTACTCCAAGCTTTACGTCTTTGTAAGAATACGAGTTTCCTGACTTAGAAATTACTTCCATAAGCAAACCAGTATCTAGAATATCTCCAGCTGCAGAAATTCCTTCGTTATACATAATATCAAATTCAGCCACCTTAAACGGTGGAGCTACCTTATTCTTTACCACCTTAGCTTTTGTACGATTACCAATAATCTTATCGCCATCCTTAATTTGAGCGCTACGACGAATTTCGATACGAATCGAAGCGTAGAACTTCAAAGCATTTCCACCAGTAGTTGTTTCTGGGTTACCGAACATCACACCAATCTTCATACGAATCTGGTTGATGAAAATAACAGTAGTATTAGATTTTGAAATAATAGCTGTTAATTTACGCAAAGCCTGTGACATCAAACGAGCTTGCAGACCCATATGAGATGCGCCCATTTCTCCTTCGATTTCAGCACGTGGGGTCAATGCAGCAACAGAGTCCACTACAATTAGATCTAAAGCATTGCTACGAACTAAAGTTTCAGTGATATCCAACGCTTGCTCACCACTGTCTGGCTGCGAAATAAGCAAATCTTCTAAATTAACTCCGATACGTTTAGCGTAATCAGGATCTAGGGCGTGTTCAGCATCGATGAAAGCAGCTACGCCACCACGCTTTTGCGCTTCTGCAATCATGTGCAAAGTTAAAGTAGTCTTACCAGAACTCTCAGGTCCATAAATTTCAATGATACGCCCTTTGGGAATACCGCCTACTCCTAGCGCCATGTCCAAGCTGATAGAACCAGTGGGTGTAGCTTCGACATTCATTTTATGTTGATCAGAGATTTTCATAATACTGCCATCACCAAACTTGTCGCGAATCTGATCTATCGCGTTATCGATTGCCCCCGCTCTACCTTTATTAGTAGTGGAAGCTGCTGCAATTGTTTTCGGAGCTTTTTTTTCTTTTGCCATATGTTTCTTTCTTAATTACCTTTGTAGGATATCAGTCTGTATATAAAGTTAAAGTAAAACTATTCTAAAGTATTCTTAAAGTTTTTCGACTTCACTGTCATTAGTAGTCATCAAGTCCGCTGCATCTTTTGAAAACGGTACAGTAATTTTTTCGCCAGACTTTCCTAAAGATCCAATCTCAGAACCGTTTAATATTACTTTAGTATTCCCAGCATCATAGGTGGTTAAAGTTACATTATCTTGTGCGGTGATTTGCTTAACACCGCCAGCGGGAACTATCTCACTTGGCAGTTTTGTACCATCTTGTTCTACTTCTATTTTTGTAGCTTTGCTAAATTTTAATTCTAATTGTAATTCTGATGGAATCGTAGTTTCTGCTCCAGCAACATTAGGTTCTTCAACTCGTAGCGCCAACATCTGTTCATTCTTTTTCCCAAACTTATTAGACGCATCAATTTTTAGTTCTTTTTGCCCTGGCGCTACTCCTATAGTAGTATGGAATTTTCCGTCTGGATCAACGAATACATTTTGCCCATTAATACTCACAGTAATTCCTGGCTCAGTCTTTCCTACTACATTAATTGATGTGCCTGTGATGACAGCATCATTCTTTGGCTCAGTGATTACGAGGTTAGGTGTTTTATTGATAGCGAACACTTGGAATACTATATAGAAGAAAGCTATTGCCCCAACCAAAGCGCTTCCAGAAACTGTTAATAACTTAGGAGTAATAGTAATTTTCTTAAACCATTCCTTCCAACTCTTTTGGCCTGCTAATTTTTCTGAAGCTTGGTGCTCTACTATACCTCGTTCTTTTCTATACTGGTCTAGCAAATCTTCACAAGAAATATTGTATACCTGGGCCAATTTCTTCAAAAATCCTAGTACATAAACTCCAGGTGGCAAAAGGTGATATTTCCCTGTCTCTATATAATGTATAAATTTCTCATAAATCCCAGTCTTTTGGGAAACTTCCTCTAAGGTGAAGCCAAATTGGCCGCGTACCTCTAAAAGGTACTCTCCCAGAGTCTCCATCGGTAGTTTTTTTGTTTCAAATTCAATTGGCATATCATTTATCATACCACACATCATTGCCTGGAAAAACTGAAAGGTCATTTGCACGCAGGCAGCTTTTGACCATTTGGACTGCACTCAGCTTACAGCCTGCTTGGCTAATACCTTTCAGTTTCCACAACGGCGAGAGGGATAATTTGGGAGAACAAAAAAGCACCTCTCGGTGCTTTTTATTTTTGAGTTTATCTTTCTTCTTCTTCACTCCCATACTCCGCGCGTTCTTCATCAGAGATTGCATAAACCTCACGAGGCTTAGCGCCATCACCTGGCCCAATAACATTTCGTTCTTCTAGTAAGTCTAATAAGCGAGCAGCGCGAGCGTAACCAACACGAAGGCGACGTTGCAAAAGTGAAGCTGAAGCTTTTCCAGCACGGGTCACTTCTTCTTTGGCTGCATCGTACATATCGTCTTCGTCATTTCCGTCGTCACCACCTTGACCATTTAAGCCGAGACCGCGTTTTGGTTTTTCAATTACATCTTCATTGTAGATTACAGCACCTGCTTGATTCTTAAAGAAGTCTACAACCTTGCGCACTTCTTGTTCGCCAATGTATGCGCCCTGTACACGACGTGGCTTATTGAACTCTGCAGAAGTAAACAACATGTCACCATTTCCCAAAAGTTTTTCTGCACCACTCATATCTAAGATAGTTCGAGAGTCAACTTGAGATGCAACTGCAAAAGCAACACGGGATGTAATGTTAGCCTTAATCAAACCGGTAATAACATCTACACGAGGGCTCTGAGTAGCAAGTACTAAGTGAATTCCAACAGCGCGAGCCATTTGCGCCAAGCGAACAATAGCAGCTTCAACTTCATTCTGAGCAACTGCCATCAGGTCAGCTAATTCATCAACAATGATTACAATGTAAGGAAGTTTTAATTCAGTCGCTGCATTGTAGTCAGCAATATTCCTATTTCCAGCTTCTGCAAGCAATTTATAACGTCGTTCCATTTCCGCCACAGCCCACTTTAACGCGTTAACAGCTTTATCTGGTTCAGTGATTGCGGGAGTAAGAAGATGAGGGATACCGTTATACATACTTAATTCAACGCGCTTCGGGTCTACAACGATGAACTTAATATCTTGCGGAGTGTTTCTATATAGTAGAGAGACGAACAAACTATTGATTCCCACAGATTTACCTGTGCCAGTAGCGCCAGCAATTAGCATGTGTGGCATCTTAGCTAAATCAGTTACCATTGGTCGGCCAGCTACATCGCGACCAAGAGAGACAGCAAGCTTGCTCTTGTGATTAACGAAGTCAGATGTTTGCATAACTTCACGAAGGCGAACCATGGCTGTAGTTTTATTTGGCACTTCAATACCAACTAACGCTTTACCGGGAATTGGAAGCTCCATACGAATTGATTGCGCAGAAAGTGCCAAAGCTAAATCGTTTTGCAAACCTGCAATTTGTGAAAGCTTAACACCAGTTGATGGACGAAGTGTGTACTGAGTTACAGTCGGACCAACATTCACTTCTCCCATTTCTACATCTATACCAAAGTCTGCTAAAGTCTTTTGAATAATCTGAACATTGCTTTCAATGTCACCAGAATCAACTTCTGTTTTGTTGTCATCTAGTAAATCAAACGGAGGAAGTTTCCAATCGCGACGATCCTCTATAATAATAGATTCCATCTTCGAGATCTCTTCGTCTTCTTTGCTTGGACCAGACGGAGTTAAATTAATAGATGTATTTAGTTTTGGTCGTGGCGTTTCATCCTCTTCATCGGCTTCATCAAGTTCAGCATCTTCTTCGTCTTCAGTTTCGTCAGATGAATCTAGAGAATTAATTTTGACTTTATCCAAAGCTCCTGGTGCACCTTCTTCTTTCAATTTTTTCTTGAAGAACATTGTTGGAGAAATGTTTAAAGTGACTCCTACGCCAATTATTAAAATTCCGACCATCAGTAATCCACCAGCCCAAAATCCAAACGCGCCAATAATAGGTCCGGCAAAAAGTGCTCCCAACCAGCCACCCGCTTTTCCGGCGTTAGCAATTGTCACAGCTCCCATCTCGGGAGTTATATACACAGAGTGAATTAATCCAGCTATTGCACCAACAGCTAAAAATATTCCTAAGTAAGTTCGGAAATAGGGATGTTTGTTTTCTTCATCGGGAGTACTCTTGAACAGAAGGTAAGCGACCAGTAAAAATAGCACTGGCATAAGGTAGCCTAGTACACCAGCAATTAGCTGGAAGATTTTAAAAATGAATTGGCCAAGACCACCAGCCGCACCAACTACGGAAAGCCCAGTCACGCCTGCCAAAATAGCAAAAACTACCACGGCAATTCCGCGCTTAGTATCTGATGCTAGGTCTAAATGTGGTTTTGGGATAGATTTGAGGATTGAAGGCTCATCTTTTATTTTTTTGGGTCTGCCCATTTGTTTGAATTTCAGATTTTAAGTGTAAGGTATTTCACTATAAATTATAGCATTTTAGTCATTATGAAACCATAAAAAAGGCCGCCTACAATTGGCGACCTAAAGCTAGTAAGAAATCTATCTAGGAATGGACATTTGAATATTCTTTCCTTCGATTATATCGTTATAGCTAAGTTCAGAAGTGGGATAGAAAATCGGGGACTTTCTGGAAAAGAGAGTAGCTCCAATTACATTACAAGTAAAAATAATTAAAACTGCTCCTAAACCATCTTTGTCATTCACCCACTCCTGAACCTTAAATAAGTTGTCTTCATCCTGATACCAATATTCCGACGAATCTTTTTTACCTACTCCATGCGCCCAGAGCAAATAAATTTTTTCCGTATTTAAAGCAAAAACAGAGCTTTGATACACCATCCAATAGTTCGGATCTTTTAGGATGTGCCCTGCGATGGATTTGGCTTCTAAGAGTCGGTGATCTTCGGTATTGTAAATTGGGTTATAAAAATCATTTGATAAATGCGCTTCAAAATATTCATCAGATATAACTTTCAACTTTTTTCCTCCTTTAACGAAAGAGTATATCAGTATTTAAAAAGCTCCGCAAGAGCGGAGCTTTTCTTTGCTTTAATAGCTTATAATCCTTTAACTTTAACTTTCTTTGTCTTAGCCTTTGCAGCTTTTGGAACAATTACAGTTAGGATTCCATCTTTCAAATCAGCTTCAATGTTTTCACTATCGATGTCTACTGGAACAATTACGCTTCTTGAGAAACTTCCCCAATAACATTCTTGGTAGAAGTAATCGTCTTGAGTAATTTTTTCTTCACGTGTACGAGAGCCTTTGATTGTCACCATGTCGTTCGCAACTGTGATGTCGATGTCGTCTGGACGAACACCTGCAATTGTAGATTTGATGATCACGTTATCTTTGGTCTGATACATGTCGATGTTCAGAGCACCTTCGTAGTCATTCATCCACTCTTCATCTTTTTGACTTACCGCAGCACCACCGACAGCAACAGGTTCAGCTTCTTCATATCCACCTTGGACAGGAACTTCAAGCTCGCCTTCATCTTCGCTATCATCTGATTCGTCTTCGTATTCTTGAGCAGGAGCTTGAGCAACAGCTGGTTCTTCAACATAATGAACTTCGTCGTCTTCTTCCTCTAGATCGTCAATATCATCGTCAGCTTCAAGATCTTCTAAATCGTCGTCGTCTAGAATAGTGGTTTCTTCAACAGTTTCTTCCTCTTCTACTTGGTCGACATCAGTAACATCGCCGCCCATGATTTTCCCAAAAAATGATTTTTCTTTGCGTGGCATAATATATCAGTTAAATACTCTTTGTCTTATACTAACGCATGGATTTGAGCTCGTCAAACATTATGAAACAAATTTTCGATACTTTTTATTAACGCTGATCCCTCGTTATTTTTCTGTGTTATTTCTATGGAATTTGGGTTTTCTACTTCTATTTTTTGTTTCATTAACTCTACTGTTCTAGACACCAAATTATGTGGAGTCATAGGTGATGGTATTGGTTGCATCAGTTTTCTTGTTGTCAGATACTCGTAATTCAGCTCTTCCTGCCCTGGTAAAAAGTGAGTGGTCAACATAGTCACCCTATCTCGCAACGCCTCTGCTACTGTTAACCCTCCTGGTTTTGTGAGAAACACATTTGTGATGGCATACAGTTCTGACATAGGTTCGTAAAAGCCAAGCACTGTCATGTTCAGTTTCAGTTTGACTGCTTCATCTTCTAAATGTTTCTTCATTGTTTCATTCTTGCCACACACTACTACTAACTGTGCGTTCGGTTGTATCTTGGTTAACTCCTTTGCGTAGTCCAACAACAGACTTTCTGGGAAACCAATTCCTAACGAACCACTAGACATTAGCACAACATCTTTCCCTGTGAGACCAAGTTTTTGTTTCACTGACTCTACGTTAACATCTTCTGATGGTTTCAACGTAATTCCGCAAACAACAATCTTCTCTGCAGGCACTCCCAACTTCTCAAGTGCATCTTTTTGTTCTTTGATGTTTACCAAATAAAAATCTGCTTGGTCGTAAAACCAATATGGATGAAAGTGATAGTCGCTAAAAGCAATGACAAACTTACCGTTGAACAATTTATGTTGTTTCATGTAAGCCATTGGAGCGGACGCACTTGTTTGAGTTGATATCACCATGTCCGGTTGAAATTCTCTCACAGCACTTTGAATGTTCTCGCTGTTCTTACCCGCTAGTGGAACACGAAAGGGCATGGTCACCTTTGCAAATGCTTTACTAAAATATAGCCAGCGCCAAATAAAAGGGAACCGGCGATTAATTAAACTGTGAAACCATTCCCCTGCATCTACCATTATTCCACTTTGTACTTTTAGTACATCTGCAAGTTTAATCTCAAAACCTGCTTTCTCTAAATGATAAGCGATGTTTAGCGCAATATATTTATGCCCCAATCCAATTGAGGTGTAGAGAATCAGAATCTTGCCTTTCTTGTTTGTGTTATTTTCCATATGTTTAGGTTAGTACTTGTATGATACTATTAATTTGTCAGTAAAACCACTCGTATGAAACCAGAACAAGTGTTACACAACTGGGACATTCCCGAATTAGCTAGTATTTCTAGCGAAAGCATTAAGCGCGCCAACAGTGGGCTGTTGAATAAAACATTCCTCATTAGAACGCTTGACAATAATAATGCTGAAAATTTGTTGTACGTTTTACAGTTGGTGCACCCGGCTGTATCTATGAATGGATCGATGAGTAATTATTTTCACGTGACACACTTTCTACGTGAGCAAGGATTACAAACTCAAACAATGTTGCGAACTAAAGATGGAAGTCTTTGGGTTGAAGATGATGGCGAACAAGGCGACATGGTTGGCCCAGAAGAAAACACTTGGCGCTGGCGATTAATGCAAGGAGTTGAAGGTTTCACATATGAGACTTGCACAGGAAACACGATGGCAGAGGAAGCTGGAAAAGTTCTTGGGGAAGTAGATACGGCTTTAGCAAAATATCCCAAGGCTTTAGACAGTGGGCGGAAGTCTCATAACTACAAACTCTGGTTCGATATACTAAACCAATATCAAGAACGGTTCGCAGCAGACGCAGACGAACAAATCCGTGAAGCAGCACTTCTGCTTCACACTGAAATCCCTAAGCTATTCCTTCCAGATGATTTACCAGCTAGCATCATCCATGCAGACCCAAAAACCAGCAATTTTCTTTTTGATGAAAACGGCAACGGAATTGGCATGATAGATTATGATACCCTTCAAGTTCTTAGCCCTCTATATGAAGTAGCGGATGCAGTTCGTTCCTGGTGCGGTGGCTTAGAAGATGATCCTAACAACTCTTTCAACTCGGGAATTTACGAGGCTCTAATGCGCGGATACTTGGCCACTTCAAAAGGACTCCTCTCTGAGAGAGAAATAGCGCTAATCCCCCAAGCATGCAAACTAGTAATGTTAGGCCTTGCTACCCGTTTCTTAAATGATTATTTAGACGACTCCTACTTCGGCTGGGACGAAACTCGGTACAACACCCGCAAGGCCCACAACAAGGCTCGCGCCTTGGGTCAGATTTCATTGTACAAAAGCTATCTTAAAACCTAGTTCAAGAAAAACTCAAACTTTTATAAAGAAATTCTAAAGTTTTGATAAAGTTTTCCTGAAGAAAAAATAAAGTTATGTAATATAAAAAGACGGACATTTGTCCGTCTTTTTAAAATTATTCTCCTAAACGATTCTTATCTTTCCAATAAATATAATTCTCTACATAATAGTCTTTTATTATAGAGAGGTGTTCATTGTAAAAAGATTTTTCTTGTTCAGTTAATTCTTCTTTCTTCATCACTTTATTATCTATTCTCCAAACTTCTTTCAGAAGGAGATTCAAGTTTTGATCAATTGGCATATATTAAAATTGATTTAGTCATTGGCGGAGAGGCAGGGATTCGAACCCTGGGTACTATTGCTAGCACAACGGTTTTCGAAACCGTCCCATTCGACCACTCTGGCACCTCTCCATTGATAGTGAATGTTATCACAAAACGCATTACGTTGCACGAGTGTTGCCAAAACATTTCACGAGTGTTGCATAATAGCAAACTAGTCTTCCGCTAAACGCATGCGGGGGAAGAACACAATTTTCACAAACTCGAATCCCCTATCGTTCTTTATTAAAGCAAGCTCAATGGTTCCTTCAGTTGAAAGAATTCCATCAACAAACTCTTCGTAAGTTCCTGTTAAGTGATACAAATAGTGTCCGTATGTAAGTTTCAATTTTGGAAATCGCATTATGTGCTTGCCACTACTCTGCCAGCGTGAAACCACGCTCAAAAACTCTTCCTTTACATAAGGCAAATCCGAGAAACCCTCAATCACAGTAGAGTCGGATATTAGATTGTTTAACTTTTCAATATCACCACCGTTTGCAGCGAATGCAAAAGAATCAATCACCTTACGAATTGCAAACCGATCTTCCGTTCCAACAGTCTGATCAAAGTCTAACTTAGTTTCAATAATCATTTCCATTTCCTAATTATAATACAAAAACACCCCGAAGGGTGTTTTAAATTTCGTAAACTATTGAGCTGGGGTTTCTGATTCTGTTCCAGTAGGAATTATCCCCGTAGACTGTTGAGTTGCTTGAAATGCTTCACGCCATTGCGTTGCGGTATTACTCAACGCAGGAATGACACCAATTACATTTAAGAACCACCCAATCAGTATAATCGCAAGGCCCGCACCAAGTACTGAACCTAATCCTGTTAGCAACCCTTTTGCAAAAGAAAACCATAAGTTTCCTAACTTGCTATTAATCCCAGCTAGATTAGTGTTCAACTCTTCTAGTTTTTTATCTTTAATTTGATCTAACATTTTTATCTTTTACAATGGTCTTCCCGGCAGGAGTCGAACCTACATTACCGCGTTAGGAGTGCGGGGCTCTATCCATTGAGCTACGGGAAGGAACCGAAAATTTAATAGTGATGCTACAATTATAGCATATGCAATCTCTCTCACAAGATGTTACACGTGCAACAAAATTGATGAATCCCCTATTCTATTTTTTAATTGCGCTAATCCCCTTCTCTATCCGTTATGTTTTCAGTTCCACATGGAACTTTAAGACGGGTGCCTATTCTGACTTCACATCACTTTCTCTATATATTAGCGATATTGTTCTAGTTGCCCTACTCTTCATCGCCTCTTGGTGTTTCATGTGGAACTATATCTCCACTCGTCGTGTTAATCAGTCCTCTACTACTAATGCCATATCTCGTCCCCTCAAGATATGGCTAGGACTCGCTGTTGTTATTGTAGGGTGGCTAGCTCTAGAATTATTAATCCAGAGCAAAGAGACCCTTTCGCTTCAAGCTTATTTTTCTCTTAGAGTTATTCTACTGATCGGTCTGGCTTTGGCTGTGACCAGAATATCTGTTTCACGTGAAAAACTAGCTTGGATATTCTCAATTCTTGGGGGTATTCAAAGCCTGATAGCTATCTTCCAATTTTACTATCAAAAGTCCATCGGGCTATATTTGCTTGGAGAATCCCATTTGAGCCCAGAAACTCTTGGAGTTGCCAAGATTGTTTCTCATGGAACAAAACTAATCAGATCCTATGGAACTTTCCCTCACTCAAACCTTCTCAGTGCCTTCCTGGTCTGCGCAACTATACTTAACTTATATTTACTTATTAAAAAGCCCCAAACATCACGTGGAATTTGGGTCTATGTACTTCTTTTATTAAATATATTTGGTTTATTCCTAACTTTCTCACGTGGTGGAATACTAGCGTTGGGAATTGGGATGTTTGCGGTACTTTCAGTACTGCTTATAAATAAGCGGTTTTCTGATATTGCTAAGTTGTTTATCCCTGTTTCACTAATTATAGCAGGTAGTATATTGATTTTGTCCCCATATTTATCCACCAGGACAACAATTTCTGATTCAGCAGTAAAAGAACGTTTGTTTTACAATGATTTAGGCAAGAAAATAGTCGCAGATAAGCCAGTTTTTGGCTTGGGGTTCGGAATTAGTGTGTTGCACATGAAACATTACAGCGGTTTGGATCTTGAACCTTGGGAAATTCAGCCAATCCATAATTATTACTTAATTTCATGGGCAGAGTGGGGAATTGGAGCCATTCCTTTGCTAACTCTTATCATATTGCCAATTTTTGCTTTAATTAAGCGTAAAATAGAGGATTGGCAGCTTATTCTCTTATCAATTGGGGTAGCTTTCTTGGTTCTTTTCCTCTTTGACCATTATTTCTACACAATCTGGCCTACTCAGCTATTACTATGGATAATAGTGGGTCTTTGCCTTAAAGAGGCTATCAGTAACAATGAAGCTACTTATGATAACTCTTCCCAAGGCTAATAGTACAGGCTCTGTAAATCTGCTCTTCTAGCAGGATTCTGGCCATATTATGCGGAAAAGTTAATTTACTTAGCGATATGTTGTGATTTGAATATTCTTTCAGAGACTCACTTAGTCCTATGCCGCTTCCAATCACAAATACGATTTCCTGACCAAGCCCCCCTATCCGTTCCAAAAAGTCTGAGAAGGCTACTGAATCTCTCTCTTGGCCTTTTTCTTCAAGTAAAATTACAATACCATTGTCTGGAAGCTGTTTCACTATTAGTTCAGCTTCTTTTTCTTTTGCTTTTGCTGCCATTTCTTCAGATTTGTACGGCACTTCACTAAGTTCCACAACTTTCACCTTCGCAAAAGGGGATATCCGCTTCAAGTACTCTTTCTCTAGCTCAACATAGGCTTTTTCTTTAAGTTTGCCCAAACATACAATTTTAATCTTCAGCATTTCTTTATTATTTCTTAAGTAAATCTTTATCAGAGGTTATGTCTTCAAGTTCAGCTTCTTTCCAGGCCAATTCAAACAACATTTTCATAGCATTAGCTATTTCTTGAGATTCTATAATTATTCCTAACTTTTCATGCCAGGAAGCAATCATTACCTTGTTATCATACACGTTAATTTCAGGCTTCAAATCATATTCATTACCAGGAACAATTAAACTAGTTCGTTTTTCAATGCCATCCTTAGTCTTTAAGTGACGGGCACCGGGGGAGTCAGGAAATATGGCTCTAATATTGATGTTTTTCGCAGCGCGGCGTTGGTAATACTTAGGGAAATAACCTTCCAAAGTGCTTTCTGCCTCGTCTACTAGCGCCAAACTACGCAAATCTTCCTTGCTAGTTAAGGTATCCTCATAAACTTCACGCAATCCTTCAATCCCTTCATAGTACCGGACTTTCGGACGACTTTGAGTGTTATGAAGAGTTTTTAGCTGTGGAATGAATTGCTTAGCGGCTTCCAACTTTTTTGCAGAAGCAACCTGCTCTTCTTCCAAGTATGCCAGAATTTTCTCAGGGGATTCGGCTGCGTATTCCTGCTTTGGTTCTTTTCCAGAAATACTACAAAACCCTTGCTCACAAGGGTATCCAAAATATCATAACCTGTGGTTCTATTAATGCCAGCGCGCCTAGTAATCTCAGTCACGGTGCCATGCCCTATGTCTAACAAAGCTAAATAAACTTGAGCTTCTCTCGAAGCTAAGCCTAGTGCGAGCAAGTTATCCTTAAAAAACTGAATATTTGGATCCATAAATCAAGTATAAACTCAACAAAGCTTTGTGTCAAAATAAATCCACAAAATATATTATTATAAATTTCTACGCTTATTTAAAACATATTTTGAGAATTTTCTGACGAAATAAATTGACAATAGGTGTATAATGTGGTATTATTTGCGGTTATCATACTGCTTTTAGTAGATAACCCCGAAAGGGAAAATACTGTGGAGGTTCAATATGCTTGATAACATAATGCAGCTAATTGGAGGTATATTCTATCTCCTCAATAAAGTTTTTCTTTGGTTCTCCGAGAAGGACCTTTCTAACGAAAAGAAGCGAAAGTGGCGAATCATGTCTTGGGTGTCTTACTTAATTGGATTACCAGCGTGGCTGATCATTTTCTACTTAAATCGAAATTGGATCGCTGGGTGCCTTGAAGCCGCCGGTGGACCATCAATGCTGTTAGGGCTCTTGTTAGCAATAAAAGATGGCACCAAAAGGTCAATGCGGTTAGAGAAGTGGTTAGATTGTCTAGCTTTAATACTAATTCCACTAGGACTTGGTTATAGCTTGTATGACTTTGGTGGCATCACTGCCGTCAGTCAAATTCTTGAGATAGGAGTAGCTGCCGGATTTTTAATTGGTAACTACTTACTCGCTAAACAATATGCGTCGGGTTATCTTTGGTTTCTCTTGATGCATATATTCGCTGGATTATTGATGTATCAACAAGGATATTTTTTCTTGATGGTGCTGCAATTAATCTCTTTGGGTTTCATCGGGAACGCCTATTGGCGCAGAAAAAAGTTGGAGAAAAAAATGAAAACAAGTAAAAAAGTTCTATTACTGCAACCCCGATCGGCGTTTGGAAATCATGTTTACTTGGTAAACGGATTGCTCGCTACAGCGACCAGGCTAAGATCAGTTGGTTACGAAGTTGAAATCGTTGATCTGAACATCGATAAAGGTCTTTCGCAAGAAAGCATCGTCACTGCTGATCTAATCGGCATAGGCGTGCTTGGATCTCCTTACATTCCTCAAGCCTTCAAGCTTGCTAAGGAATTAAGAAGTCTGGGCTACAATGAGCGAATACTTTTCGGCGGCCCGATCATGGAAAACATTACGAGCGAGGATTGGAATAAACTTTTTCTAGCAAACCGATTAGAGAATGTAATTGCCATTCGTGAAGAGATCGATTTATCTATCGAGCTCGGATTAACTCGCTCAATGCACAGCATATACGACCTATCGATGGGGGAGGCCATCGAAGCGTTGCCGGAATACATGAAGCGCGCTTACTTCGAAAAAGAGTTTTGCATTTTCACTTCGGACGGCTGCATATTCAATTGCAGCTTTTGCGGAGCGCACAAAAATAGAGCAGAGGCTTTCCGTAATCCAATTACGTTTCGCAAGGAAATGGCAACGCTTGGCAAAATGATCGCTACCTATGCTGGTCCCAATCCAGATTATGAGATTTATCTCTCAACCCTGGACGGTCTGCAAAACTGGGAAACCATGGAAAAAACCTTGGGGATAATCCACGAAGAATTTAGCAAGGCTGGAGTTTTTGTGCCCTTTAGGTTTTTAGCTACTTCCAAATTTGTCAGTATGGCACTGAATGCCGACTCAGAGATTCTTACAAGATGGAAGAAACTCGGCGTGCAGTGCATCGGCATGGGAGTTGATGGCGATGATGAGAAGACTTGGAAGATGCTTCGTAAGAGCCATAACCGGCGAAACGAAATCCAAAACGCCATCATCGGCATTCAAGATGCGGGAATGATAGCCGAAGCGTTTATGATCTTTGGAGGTCCTGAAGAATCTACCGCAGCCACACTAAAAGCAGTGGCAGCGTGCAAGAGCCTGACCAAGCAAGGCGTTTTATTAAGGCCATACTTCATGAAAATGAGGTCGCCGAAGCTGAACACCAAGCACACCATGGAGAATGAACGTTTCTATATCGAACCATACCTAGAGAACGTTGATCTGTTTCTTCACATCGATTACGGGATGATAGGGTCAGAGATAACTAATCCTGATCCAGTCCAACGAGAATTTGCTAACAAGCAGTTTCTTGATGTGATCGAATGGTTGAAGCAGAACAACAAATATGGATGTCCGACTCAACCCCTCCTCCCAACCGAAGACGGGGATGAGGAAAACAAGAAACGAGCCTATGAATGGAACAGCAAAATGCCCATGGATAGGTAAATACAAACTTTGCATAAGCAATTAAAAAGGCGATGCCTCTATCAGATTTTTTCTGACTGAGCCATCGCCTTATTTTTATATAAAATTTATACTTTTACTTAACGAGCCTCGATAATTAGAACAAGTTTTGGAACATTCTTTCTAAATAACCATTGTTCTTGTTAGTGAAGTAAACAACTAGTACAGCTGCAAGCATCAACCCATTTAATACTACTAAGCGAATTAGATCTTTGCTAATGATTTTGTATTCAGCAACGTGCTGATTCATAGCTGTAGCGCTAGCAGAAGCGCGTCCTGCGCTTACTGGAGCAGCTGAAGCACTAACATGTTCTTCATGAGAAGTACTAACTGCTGGGCGATCCCGGAATTTGTATCGATTCTTTTTAGACATAAAAGTTGAATTAATTGGAAATTTAAGAAATATTTGACCTCAAAAGTATACCAATTGCCGTGTTTGTAAACAAGGGCAAACCAGTGCTACAATAGCTCTACTATGAGTCCAACAGTTTTAACATATATGAGTCTCGGAGTAGCCGTAATTGCCTTAGTTTTTGGTATTTACGCGGTAATAGCTTCTGGGCAAACCAGGAAGTGGAGAAAGATTTTTTCTGGAAATGATCCCGACGATATTCCAAATAATTTGGAAGATATTGTAGAGAAGATCGCGCAAAGACTAAAGCTTATAGATGAAGCTAACGACAAAACTGCTCTTAGCTTGGAGGCAATTTCAAAACAGCTGAACACTGCTACACAGCACGTAGGGATCATTCGCTATAATGGTAATGGTGATGATGGCGGTAACTTAAGTTTTTCCGCAGCATTACTCAACGCTCATCAATCCGGAATTATAATTACAAGTTTACATGGTAGGGCTAATAGCCGTATCTATGCAAAAATAATTACTAATGGAACGAGTGAACAAACATTGAGCGAAGAAGAGCGTGAAGCTTTAATTCAAGCAGTGACTCATCAAGTTAACTAAATAATTAATTTTTATAAACCATGGCACAAGATCATAACGCCGCAGCAGAGACAGTTGTAGGCCCATCAGTAAAAATTCAAGGGGATTTAAATTCAGAAGGCAACATTCGCATTGAAGGTGCAGTTGCAGGTAAAGTACAAACAACTCAAAGTGTTCACATTGGCGAACATGCAAAAATTGCTGCCGATGTGTTAGCAGGTAATGCTATTATCGCTGGAGAAATTCACGGTAATGTTAAAGTTGCTGAAAGTTTAATCTTGCAACCAACTGCTCGCATTGTAGGGGATATAACTTGTGGAATATTGCGCGTAGAAGAAGGGGCTCAGTTCACAGGGAAATGTAGCATGAAAGGTGCAGTAATAGACAAACAAACTGGTAGCTTGAAACCTTTGAATGGTGGCAACGGTAGCAAATCTGCTCCAGAGCCAGAGGATGAATAAGTAAAATAAAGTAGCGGGAGTTGGTAGGAAGGCTTTTTTACGAGACGGCTGTGCCGCGAGTAAAAAAGGACTTGCTACCGACAGGACCCGCTAATTTAAATTTTATGTACTTCTACATCCTCGATGGAAAAAACATTCCGGATGCGCAATTCGAACGCGCTCAAGTAACCCTGCAAGGATTGCTGGCTGAGTTCAAGGTATCTGGGGAAATGGCACGCGTCACATCAATTAGAGGAATAGCCGAACTAGTAGAAACCGCAAGTGAACGCGGAGTGAAAACTTTAATCGCTTGTGGAACTGATGATACATTTAATTTTATGCTTGCATATTTAAAAGGTCGTGACTTTGCACTAGGATTCATTCCCATGACAGAGGATTCTAATCTAAGTCAGATCTTGGGAATTGATAGTCTACTAACTGCTGTGAAAACAGTTGCGGCGCGTCGCATCGAAAAAATAGACCTCGCAATGCTGGGCGATAACTATTTTATTAGCCAAGCTGAATTTGGCATGGCATCCAACAAAGCAAAAACCACTGGATGGCTTAGCAGTCTACGCAGCATGAGTGCAGTAGAATACAATTTAAAAATTCGCGTTGATAACTCTTACACCATGGACATTACTTGTTTAGGTGGAACGGTGACAAACTCACGCGCTACATCAAGTTCGAACTCAACAATCGCTAATCCAACTGATGGATTACTAGACTTGATGATTTTAGAGAAGATGAACAAGATTGACGTTTTAAAATACAAACCAGACATTGCCGCCGGTGCTCTAGAGAATATTCCAGGAACCTCTGTAATTAAATGTAAGCAGGTTGAATTTCTAGAACCTCGTGGATTCCCACTAACGATTGCTGGGCGAACATTTGCTAAAGTCCCTACCACAGTACAAATTTTCCCACGACAGCTAAGGATGATAGTGGGAAAAGGTCGCACGTTTTAATAACCTGACTCATTGACGTCAGGTTATTTTTTTGATACTTTTACCAGTCAGGAAAGTAAAGTCGATATGTTTTAGGAGGGAGTATGCAAAGAGACAAAGCAGTGGAACTATTAATAAACCTACTGAATGCCGGCGTACCCCTAATAAAATGGGGTGCTGGTGAATGCAAATCATTTGAGGATTTCATTGTAGAAATCGACAATCGTGAATCAATAGTGAAGTTTGATTCCTACAATAAAGTTATTCGTTACATCCGGACAATTCTGCTAGACATCTACTATAAAAATCCTGCAAATGGTGATGTATATGTTCTTGTAGAAGAGAAGCAAACCCTGAAAGGAAATCGCCCACGAACCAGAAAAGGGCAAGCATCTGTATCGGAAACTTTAGTTGGTAATGAAGTCGCTGATATAAACGCTATCTCTAGGGCTTTACATGAAGAGCTCAACATCCCACCGGGAATTTTGAACCTTAAATTCAAAGGTAAAACTAGAGAACCTCTTCGCGAATCAATTAGCTATCCTGGTGTAAAAACCAGTAGCGAAGACCATCGCTTCGAGGTAAGGCTTTGGGATTTTCAATACAAACCAGAGGGCTATACAGAAACACGAGATGGAGTAACAACCCGGTTCGTGTGGAAGTTGCACAAAAAGGCGGATGCAGATTGAAGTTAAACTTCTTTCTACATCCGCTTATTTTTATTCATCCTCTGACTCAAACTAGAACCAACTCAATGCCGCCATCAAAAGCCGTTTTATATTTCTTTCGTTTTATTTAAAATACTTTCTTGCTTTCATTGAGAAAAATTTAATTTTTCTTGAAGTTAATTATTTTACAATATGGTAAAATAACTAAAAGAGAAAATTATGTCTAAAGAAATTACACTTACAAACCTATCAACGAAATTTGATAAATTGAACACTGCTGTAGAAAAGCTTGTTAAAGTTACCACTGATGGATTTATAAGAACTGAAGATAAAATTGAGAAAGAGATTGAAAAGCTAGCCACAATGACAACAAGAGGTTTTGAAGAGGCAAATAGAAGACTTGATTCATTAGAAAATAAGCTGGGGAGTGAAGTTAACAGGCTAGATATTCGGCTTGACCAGATGGCTCCTAACTTTGAAATAAAAGCTTTAAATAAACGTGTGTCTAAAATAGAGAGGCATCTAAAGCTGGTTTAAATAAAAGCCCGCAAGTAGGGGGCTTTTATGTTACTAATTCCTTTTCGTCCTTTAGGACTCATCAGTACAAATACACATTTGTAGAAGGGGAGATAGATTAGCAACAATCTATCTTAACTTGAGGGGGGGTAGCTAGTTGCTTAGCTTGGTAGGTTAGAAGCTATACTTCATACCGACCTTAGTGACGGAGGTTTTGTCATAGAGTGACTCTACGCTGGTTGAGAATCCTCGACCTAGTGTAAAATCCAAACGGCCGCCTATGCCTTGATAACGCTGTTTGACCAATGAGACTTTAACAAGCTTATTGATCTGAACAGATGTTACATTGCGATACCACGTTCCGCCTTTCTCGATAACAAAGAGGTTGGAAACCATCTTGCCTTTGATTGGCTTACCTGCCCAGACAAAGGCACCTGCTTGAAATCTCTTTGGTCCAGTTTGGACACCAACTGCGACACCAACTTCTAGCCAGGGCTTCATAGCAACCTTTGGACCACAGTAAGCTTGATTATAAGACTTACTATTTTGGATCCAGCAGTATACGCCAAATCTGTTCTTACCACCATAAGTTAAGTAGGTCTTAACCTGTGGTCGAACATTGCCGTTGCGAACCTCTATTTCGAACTCCACTTCACCGTGGAGCTGATTCCTAGGAGTTGTTCCTTCCTGACCAAAAGTCAAAAGGGTCTGACCAAGAACCATCACTACTAAAATCATTGCGTTTTTCATGCTTCCTCCACGGTTACAGAGTTCTGTTGCCTGCTTTAAGTAAAACTTACTCTTAAGAGTCAGGTGGCTACCTGTAAGTCACGATTCATCGTAACGGAAACATTATATCCCATTTTACCTATTTTGTCAATACTTTTCCGACAAAGACTCAGTACAAATGCCAATTGGCATCTTATTTAAGCAAAATATTATTGTTGACAATTTATCAACAAATTGATATCATATTAGCATGATAACTGATTTACTGCTTAAATTTGGCTTAGGGGATAAAGAAATAGCTGTGTATACAAGTTTAGTTCAGAGAGGAAAGGCAACAGCAACAGAGCTTTCACGAATAACCAATATAAATAGAACGACTATATACAGCGTAAACCGTGACCTAATAGATAAAGGCTTTATTTACGAAGATTCTACAACCACACCAAGCTCATTTGTACCGTTACCACCTCAAGATCTTAAAACCTTAATAGCTAGGGAAGAGCAGCACCTGCAACACAGGAAAAACTTAGTTGATCAGCTTATTCCTGAATTATTTTCTATATCTAAAGATACAGTATATTCTCCACCAAAAATCCAGTTTAAATCGGAGGATGACTTTGAAGAGTACCTATACCAACAAACGCCAATTTGGACAGAAAGCATAATGAAAACAGATGGAATCTGGTGGGGGTTCCAAGATCCATCATTTGTAGAACACTATAACAAATACATAGATTGGCATTGGGAACAGCCTAATACTAAGGATATGAAGCTAAAGCTGATTACTACCCCATCTGATATTGAAGAAAAGGTTCGAGCAGAACGCAGATGGCCAGAACAAAGGATGATCCGCGTATGGCCAGGGGCGGAGAACTTTACAGCGACGACCTGGGTATTAGGCGATTATGTAGTAATGTCATTCACAAACAAAAAACCACATTATATGATCGAAATTTACGACAAAGCGATGGCTCAAAACATGCGTGCGTTGTTCCAAGGAATCTGGGCGAACACTAAAGAATAACCTTGATTTTATTCAAGAAATGCAGTATAGTTAATCAGTTAAGTCCAAAACCCTAGGAAAAACCCAATGAATTTATCATCTTTATCACACGAATTAAATATGTCGATCAACGACCTGCGTACAAAGGCAAACGCAGCTGGTTTTCGTATATCTCCTCGCGCGAACAAGATTGATAACTACTTAGCCAAGCAAATCGTTGAAGCCTTGAAACCAAAACCAAAATTGGACCCTAACGCTCCTAAGCCAGAAGCGAAAAAGGTTTCTTTGCCAGCTTTCATCAAAGTGAGAGATTTTGCGGACTTACTTGAACTGCCAGTCACAAATGTTATCAAGGCGCTTATTACTAACGGAGTAATGGCGACTATTAACGAAGAAGTGGATTTTGAAACTGCGACTATTATTGCGCAAGATTTAGGATTTGAAGTTGCTACCGAACAGACAGGCGAAGCTAAAGAATTCGGTATCGGCTTTTTACAAGAAAGCCTAAATGAAGAGTCATCAGAAAACTTAGAGACTCGTCCACCAATCGTTGCTGTAATGGGCCACGTTGACCATGGTAAAACTACTTTGCTTGATGCAATCCGCAAGGCAAGTGTTGTTGAAACTGAAAGTGGTGGAATCACTCAGCACATTGGTGCGTATCAAATCAAGCACAACGATAAAGTTATCACTTTCCTAGATACTCCAGGTCATGAAGCGTTCGTAGAAATGCGTGCTCGTGGTGCAAACGTAACCGACATGATCATTTTAGTTGTGGCAGCAGACGACAGTGTTCGTCCACAAACTATTGAAGTTATCAATCGTGCTAAATTTACAAATACACCGTTAATTGTGGCGATCAACAAAATTGATAAAGAAAACGCCAACGTAATGAAAACCAAGCAAGAGCTTGCAGAGCATGGCGTTCTTTTAGAAGACTGGGGCGGAAAAGTTATTGCTGTTGAAATTTCTGCGAAACAAAACATTGGTATAGATAAACTTCTAGAAATGGTTTTGCTTCAAGCCGAAGTGGAAGATTTTAAAGCTAACCCAAATGGAAAAGTTTTAGGTACTGTTATTGAATCTCACGTTGCGCAAGGTAAAGGTGCTGTTGCAACTGTTATCGTGCAAAATGGAACTCTAAAAGTTGGTGATATTATTGTTGCAGGTACAGGGTACGGTAAAGTTAAATCTTTAGAAGATGAGCACGGTAAGAAACTAAAATTCGTTGCGCCAAGCCGCCCAGCGCTTATTTCTGGTTTCTCCGATCTACCTCAAGCAGGGGATATCTTGCAAACAAACGAAAGTTTAGACGAAGCTCGTACTATTGCGAGTAATGCGCAAAAGATGAAGCATAGCCGTAAACTGACAAACCGTTCTAGCTTACAAGGCGATAGCGAATCTAAAACTTTGAATTTGATTTTGAAAGCAGACGTAGCTGGTTCTTTGGAAGCTATTAAACAATCTCTTTCTAAACTTAAAAATGATGAGGTTCAAATTAATATTTTGAGCGAAGGAATTGGTGAGATCAACGAAAGCGATGTATTACTTGCCGACAGCAGCAAGGGTACTGTAATTGCTTTCCACACCAAAACTAATCCGAAGGCAATTAACTTAGCGAAGCAAAAGAAAGTTGCCATTGAAAGCTATGATGTTATTTACGAACTTTTGGAAAACATCACTAGCGCAGTAATTGCCATGTTCACTCCAGAAATGGAAAAGGCGACTTTCGGCACAGGAACTATCTTAGCGATTTTCCGTACTGAAAAATCTCAAATGATTATTGGTGGTAAAGTTGATGACGGTGAAATTCGTAAGAATAAACCAGTTGCAATTTGGCGTAAGGTCGCTGTAGCGGAAGATCCTGAGCCAACAGAAGATGAATCTGATGACGAGTCAGGCGAAGAGTCTACAGAAGAGTACAAAGGCTGGAAAGAAGTTGGCCGTGGTGAAATTGTAGATTTACAACAAAGCAAGATCGATACCAAAGAAGTAGCGCGTGGCAACGAATTTGGCATGAAGCTTAAAACCAATGTCAAAGTACTAGAAGGCGATATGATCGAAAGTTTTGAAGAAACTCTTAAGCAGAAGACGCTTTAGCTAAATAAGAAAAGATATTTAGATGATCAAGGCCAGCAAAATGCTGGTCTTTTTTATTTTAGACATGTATGTTAGTATACAAAGTCAAACATATTTTGACGGAGGTAAAATACACAATGAAGTTTGCTTTAGTGGCTGACGACGAAGCAGCGGTTCTGAATCTAGTTGCTTCTGTCGTTGAAAGTTTTGGATTTGAAGTTACTGTGTGCGACAACGGTAGTGCCGCGCTTAAGGCTACAAATAACCATCATTTTGATTTGGTTATTTGTGACAATCACATGGACGGTAACCCAGACCGATGGGGAACCGAAGTAATCAAGAATGTTCAGCATCACAATAAAAATGTTAAAACTATCTTGATGTCTGGGGAATCACCGGAAAATCACACGGCTGACAGATTTCTATTAAAGCCGTTCTCTAGCATTGAAGAGTTAGAAAATGCAATTCTATCATTATTTAGTGATCTTTAAAGATCACAGCGGATTAGCCTGAACATGTTATGTGTTCAGGTTTCTTTTTATCTATATATCACCAACCCTTGCTATAATACCTATACTTTGATATAGTACACAGCTATGGCACAACCTAAAAACACCAATCGAATAGAAAAAATGAACTCACTAATTCAACGCCTGGTCGGCAGCAACCTGCCGGAATTTTTGGATGGACAAAATGGTTTAGTGACTGTTTCTCGAGTAGAAACCAGTGGCGATTCTCGTTGGGCAAAAGTTTGGGTTTCAATTGTAGGTGGTGATGATGACAAAATCCTAGCAGCTATCCAAAAAAATATTTACGATATTCAAGGTGAATTAAATCGCCAAATGGGCATGAAGATGACTCCACGATTACAATTCTTTTTAGATACATCACCTAGATACGTTCAGCACATCGATGAGCTGATTAACAAAATTCACGAAGAAGACGAGGGCGAGGAAAACTAATGCACGAGTCTTTCCCACAAGCCAAACAACTGCTCGAACAAGCGCAGACTATTTTATTGACTACTCATGAACGAACTGATGGCGATGACCTTGGTTCGGCTTTGGCTTTGGCTCATCATTTAAAACTGGCAGGAAAAAAAGTTGCGGTGGTTGTTCAAGGGGGAGTGCCCCAACAACTTCAATACTTGCCAATGGCAGAACTGGTTTCTGAAACTTTACCAAAAGACGAGCAAGGACAGAATTGGCAATTCGACGCTTTAGTAATTTCTGGATGCTCTGTTCGAGACAGAGTAAAGCATGAAGAAATTTTACAACTAAATGTTCCAACTATTAATTTGGATCATCATCCAGATAACAAAATGTATGGCGATGTAAATGTTGTTGATTATACAAAATCTTCAGTTGCAGAATTAACTTACGATTTGTTTAAGTTTGCTGATTGGGAAATTACTCATGACATTGCGCTTTGTTTGTTAACGGGAATTGTTACAGACACAGGGATATTCATGCACAGCAACACTCAAGCTAGTACGCTAGCGGCAGCGGCAGAGTTAATGACAAAAGGGGCCCGCGTTTCTACGGTTACTAAACACACATACGAAGGCAAAGATCTGGCGAGTTTAAAAGCTTGGTCCAAAGCATTAGGCAATGCTCACTACGATAAAACCAAGCAAATGATCTACTCTATTATTACAGCAGAGGAGCTAAATGATTTAGGGAACCCGCCACTCTCTGCTTTTGAAGGAATTGTAGAAACTTTAAATAAAGTGCCCGAAGCAAAGTTTGCTATGTTCCTAAAACAAGATAAAGACATCATCAAAGGGAGCCTACGTAGCGAGGAATACAAAGGTGTAGATGTACAAGCCATTGCTCAATCCTTAGGTGGTGGGGGACACAAATTAGCTGCGGGGTTCACTTTATTAGGCACTTTAGCTCGAGATAGTCGAGGGAAATGGGAAGTTGTTTAAGGTAATTTAAGTAGATAAAAAATCACGCATCTAGCGTGATTTTTTGGTGCGCGAGAGAGGACTCGAACCTCCACGCCCGTGAAGACACTGACACCTCAAGCCAGCCTGTTTACCAATTACAGCACTCGCGCATGTACAACTAATCAATTATAGACAAGATATTCAATAGCTTCAAGGTCTCTTGAAATATTCTGACAGTTTGCTATAATACGTAAGTTAATTTATAAGGGCGATTAGCTCAGTTGGTTAGAGCGTCTCGTTTACACCGAGAAGGCCAAAGGTTCGAATCCTTTATCGCCCACCAGAAATTTATACCACATGCCTCGGTAGCTCAGTGGTAGAGCAGACGCCTGAGTAATCTTCGGGCCATATGAGAGTAATCTCATAATGCAAATCGGGTGAATTCGGGGAACATCTAGAAATTAGACAATCCCGAGCCAAGCCAAGAACGGGTTAACACTTCTTGGAAGGTGTAGAGACTAGCGAGTGAGTCCCAACAATAAATCGCAAATAGCGCCCGACTTCCTTTTATTAGGAAGATGATATAGTCCAAATTTAGACGCAAGGAAGAGCGTCGTGTCGTCAGTTCAATTCTGACTCGAGGCACCAGTTAATATCCAGCATTTGCTGGATATTAACTTACCGAAAAATGGACAGACCACACTACTAATAATATGAAAATAAAAAGGCAAGAAGCAATAAAATTGAGGCTTAAGGGTTACTCCTATTCAGAAATTCATGAGTTACTCAACATACCGAAAAGTACTCTTTCAACATGGCTAAAAGATATAGTTTTGTCTGAAGGTGCCCAAAAACGTATACTAAAAAAATATACAGAAGGTTACACAAAAGGTTTGTTAAAAAAGTCAGTGCAGCAAACTCACAATGCAAAAGCTATGCACGCTCGGGAACGAGCGAATGCGACAAAATCCATATCAGAGTTATCTCTTAGAGATTTAAGGATGCTTGGCATAGGATTGTATTGGGGAGAGGGTTATAAGAAGCTTAAATCAGTGCTAGGGGTTACTAAAACTGTGCACCCACTTAGCTTAAGTAATTCAGACGCCAAGCTGATTAAAGCTTATATTTTGTTTTTAACAAAAGTATGTAAGGTGCCTAGTAAAAAGATTAGAGCAGGCGTTAGAATATATGAACATCAAAATGCGGAGCACATTATTAAGTATTGGAGTCGCATTACAGGGTTGCCTTCTTCTCAGTTTACTAAGCCATACATAGGTGTGAGTAAATCAAGCCTCAGGAAAAAACCTTACAATTCTCTTCCATACGGGACTATTAGGATAGATGTCTACGACACAAGTTTATTTTATACTGTAATGGGTTGGATAGATGGTGTACAGAAACAACTCTAGTATTGATTTTTTAAAAGGAATCAATTATAATAACGAAAGTAAAAACCATGCGGCCATGGTTCAATGGTAGAACTCTTCCTTGCCAAGGAAGGGATAGGGGTTCGATTCCCCTTGGCCGCTCCATCAAAATTCCGCCCCTAAAGGGCGGTTTTTTGTTTAGAATAGGTTAAACTTTTGTTCAAGTTCTTTTGGTATATAAAAGTTTTTAGACAACCTATTTCTAAGGTATTTTGCTTTCTTATTATTACGCTCAATTTTGATCTTTGAGATATCTGTCATGTCTAATATGCGATTTAATTTGAGCTTGCTTTCTAGTGTCGGCGTCGACTTATAGAAACTAGCTATGATTTTTGTTAATTTGGGACCAACCTTAGTGGTGACAATAATATCATCAATTATTGTGTAGTATTCTGTCTCTTTGAAAGGGGGCTTATCCCAAGTATCAATCTGAAGAAACTCACTTTGCAGTGTTTTTTTAAATTCCATATCCAATTCTGATCTATTTCCTATTACCAAATACCCATGCCTTCCTTCTTTTTCAAAAGCTCTGTAGTAATCAAGCTGACTTTCGCTTCTATCTGCCAAATGCAACCAGATATTATAAGGACTATACAAAAAAACCGGATGGGAGTGATATTGATCCTTAAGTGATTTAGTTAAGTGCTTCCAATAAGCATCCAAGTTAACCAAGGACTTGTATTTATAAGTAGCAGATTCCCCGTCTGCCAAAACAGGCATAGTAAAGTTATTCTTCAGGGCTCTAGTAAGGGAATCAACCCACTCTTGGCTTATTGAGAGCTTTTTACCGCTTTTAACCAAAATAGAATGTTCTCTAAGGTAATGTATTGCCTTATAAACACCTCTCTTTGAGATTGAATTTCCTTCATTCTGAAGGCTTTCAAATATATCGATAGGTGTCGTTTTTCCTATTGAAATAAGCCGAATTGCTGCATCTTCTATTGATTCATTCGAAGAAAATAACATATATAATTGCACTTTAAGTTCACTATACTGTAATAATACCACAAAAATGTGTTAAAGTCAAGGATTTATAGTATCATGTGCTCATAGAATTAATTCTATAACTTATGAATATTTCAAATTTATTACAACTAAATAAATGCACTGTACTACCGCAATCATCGACTCCAACTAAGGATGGTAATTCAATATTTACATCCATCCCTCCTCTTCGGATAAACGATTTATTTTCAGATACAGCCAATGTTGAGCTTTCGGCTAATTATGTGCACATTAGTGGCTATGATAACGAACCCATGCATCATCATATTTCCCATGTGGTAGGTGTGATCATAAAGGGAAGTGCTTATCTACAAACTGACGAAGGCAATATTCCTGTTCAACAAGGTGATGTTGTAGTGGTACCAAAAGGTATTAAACATGAATTTATTTGTGATGACGGAAAAGAAATGGATTATATGGCATATGAAATTGCAAACATTTCTTTAGACTTTAATAAACATTTCTAACTAATCAATATATGAATTCAAATAAATTAAGCCATCAATATGATTCTATCGCAGACACCTTTGAATCTGTTTACGAAAAAGGTGCTCAATATAATCGTAGAGTTTATCGCAACTTAGTTCCTACTATTAAAGGTAAGGATGTGTTAGACATTGGTTGTGGTGACGGTAGCGATTGTCAGTTCTTTAAGGATCAAGGTGCAAAACAAGTATATGGATTAGATGCATCAAAAGAACTACTCGATATCGCAACCAAGAAATACTCTGATATTAGATTTGAATACGGAGTATTTGATTCTTTACCACACGAAGATAATACATTTGATTTTGTATTCTCTAAGTATGCGCTTCAAACAACAGAAGAATTAGAGCCAATCTTCAAAGAAGTGCACCGAGTACTTAAAACAGGTGGCACATTTACTTTCTTAGTTGCCCATCCTATCAGACAATTTTATGAGAAGAAAAGAATCGGAAAGGATTACTTTAAGAAAGAAGTTGTTGATTCAGTATGTTTTGATGGCTTACTCACATTCAAGGAGCCAACTCATACTCTTAAGGAATATTTTTCCACTTTCATGATGACTCATTTTACTCTCGAATTATTCGAAGAACAGTTTGATCCAGCAGCAGAAAAGATTGTAGATACTTATCCAGGTTATATGATTCTACAATGGAAGAAAAAATAGTATGGAACCAATATCTACAAACTTACCTACAGAGTACGGTCATTTCGTGATGACTGTATGGAAGGATCTCGACGGGAAAGAGCCTCTAATATTGCAAACTCCCAATCTTAACAAGTTACAACCTGTATTAGTCAGAGTTCATAGTGAATGCATAACAGGTGATAATTTTAGAAGTTTTAAATGTGATTGTGGTCCTCAAAAAGAACTTGCTCTAAACCTTATCAATCATTCACAAAATGGCATATTCATTTACCTTAGGCAGGAGGGAAGGGGAATCGGACTCTATGAGAAGATTAAAGCTTACCAATTACAAGACACTGGATATGACACTTATGATGCCAATATTGCATTAGGTTATTTACCAGATGCTAGAGAGTATTCGCAGGTAAAGATGATCTTAGATAGTCTTAATATATCAGACATTAAACTTCTTACTAATAATCCTGACAAAGTATCGGCAATTCAAAACTTAGGAATAAATGTTATTGAAAGAATTGATCTAATTACCGAAAGTAATGAATATAACCAAAACTATATTAAGACTAAAAAAGATAGATTTAAACACTATCTTTAAATTTCCACTAACCAATCAAATGAAAACACTATTTGAGTTCCCAGAAAATTTGTTTGAGCAATTCGTTGAGCACTCCGATGAAAAGACTAAAGTTGAGAGTTCGATACTAAGTTTACTAAATGAAGTGCAACCTAATACGATTTTGAATATTGGAGCTGGATTAGACACCTTAACTAATTCAGTATCTTTCCCTAAAACTGTAAGAGAAATTACTCTTCTAGAAAAAAGTTCTAACTATTCACACTCTTACAACGGAAAGAAGGTGATTGTTGTAAACGATGATTTTGAAGAATGGGAATCAGGTCATAAATACGACTTAATCATAGTTTCTCATGTACTTTATTATTTTCGAGATAAATCCAAGGCAATTAACAAAATGCTCTCCTTGCTCAACGAGGGTGGAATAATTTTGTTTGTTGTTCACAAACCTAAAGGTGTCTATAAATATATTAAAGATGCGGCTTTTAAAGGTAATTACGAATACTCATATGACAAACTAATAAACATTCTAAAAAATTTAGGTTGTCATACTAAGGAAATACAAATTGAATGTAGTATTAAAGCTAATAATTCTCAAGAACTATGTGAAGCTGTGAAACTGTGGTTTGAAATGGATTTAAATACTTACGAACAATGTAAACCTGAAGTATTAAAGCTTTCAGCAAACAACGAGTTACGATACTTTAACTCTTTAATAATTGTAAGAAAATAATTGAGTGTTTCCTGAATTGATTGATGTTCTAACATCCTGTACTATGGAGCACTTAAATGTGCTCCTTTTATTTAGGGGAAAATTGCAAAGTTACTGTAAAATCTACTCCAAATTAGTTCGAGCGAATCTACTAGGGGGTAGAGATAGTTTTTGATATACTTGAAGTATGAAAAGAGAAATAAATTTTATCTTAATAAATGGTGCTATGGGTTCAGGTAAATCTACCATAGCTAAGCTTTTAAGAAAAAGACTCAGTAACACAGCGATAATTGAGATTGAGGATATAAGAGTTCTTTTAACAGAGGAAGATAACGGGCTAGCTTGGAAAATCATATACAGAATGTGTGATGAGTATTTCAAAAACGGAGTAAGCGTATTGCTGAATCAAACAGTTGCTTCAGAAGAACTTGCCGAAAAATTTATAAAACTTGCTAAAAGATATAAATGCAATATTGGTTTTTATCATCTTAAAGCCTCAGGCACTGAATTAAGGAAAAGAATCAGTTTGAGAAGTAAATTCAGAACGGCCACCAAGAACTTAATCAATAGCAATATCAGCAAACATAGCCTAATTAAGTATCCGAATGCTATTGAAATAGATACTTCGAAAACTACTCCTATTCAAGCTTTAAAAATTGTTATGAATAATCTAAGCAGGTGACATCAAAACTGTTCTAATATCCTGTACTATGGAGCACTTAATTGTGCTCCTATTATTTATGAGGAAAATTACAATGATACCGTAAAATCTATTCCAAATTGGTTCTAATAATTTCACTAGGGGGTAGAGAAAGATTTTGCTATACTGGATTTATGAATAATTCTGAAACAAATAATTACTTAGAAACTGAGGCTATTACTCATGAAATTACCATGCATGTCGAAGAAATGTATAGCCCTGAAAAGCTCACAACATCTTATATTAATAAGATGTTTGGGTTAGAAGATGGAGATTTAAGCCAACCCGAAATAGACGAGCTTGCTCGGTTATTCAAAGCTACAGGAGAGATACTATTACGTACTAACTTAGAGAAAGGTTCTTTTGAAAACTTGGATGAAGTCAAAGAAGCTATTAGAGAACACGCGGAACAGTATTCAAAATTTGGCGCACATGACTTAATTCATGTTGTCATAGAGCACGATTTAGAAAATAGTGGAAAAGAAGAAAGCCAATGGAAACCTGCAATTCCAGAATTTTTACAAGATGACCAAAACAATCTTCAAGCTATCAGAGAAGAGTTTCCTGCTGTGCTATGGACTCCAATAGGTCAAAGCCAGCCAATCTTTTTGGATTTAATGACTGGTAACAGTGAGGAAGTAATCAAAACACTCAGAAACAACTACGATGGCAAGAAAGTGGATAGGATAGCAAAGCTATTAAACTCCCCAGACTATGGCGACTTTAAGTCTCTCTGCGAAGCGTATACAGAAGTGCTGCTATACTTAACTTACAAGGTAGCCAAAAAAGATAGTGGTTTTGAAAATGAGGAATTAGAAGAATGGAAACATAACTATAAGGCTGACCAAGAAACGGTTAAACAATCTATTTTGGAGCAACTTCAAGAATTTAATGGAAATATTGACTTTATCAATAATGATAAAGGAGACAAAACAGAGCAGCTGTTTATTAAACAAGCCCATTCAATATTTGAAAATTATAGTGCTGATAAAAAAGTCTCATTCAAGAATTTCATGGAGTTAGCTAAGCCTCTAGTTAAATAGCCGCCAGCTTTAAATCCACAAAACTTGTTCTAACATCATGTACTATGGAGCTCCAAAAGAAAACGCATCACTGCCAAGTGGTGCTTTTTCTTTTGTATGGCGTTTTTTGTTATACTGGATTTATGAATAATACCTTCGAGAGAAAATCACCGGAAGTGGAAGCAATGGAACGAGACCACGACTTTGAACAGCTTATCAATTCCTACGAGCAGGATAAAAGCGAAGCTGGTCAGTACATCGAATACAATTTACCCTATCCTAAAGAGTTATTTCTTAAATACCTAACAGAGAAAAAAGATTTTCTGTTACACGGTTCAGGTGAAGATTTTGATACACTAGAGCCACAACAGGCTAACGATGCTCACAAAGAGTCGGGAAACAAGAAAGCAGTCTATGCAGTTACCGACACAGTTTTCCCAATATTCTATGCTATTAAAGATAGAGAGAAAATAAATGGCAGAGTTACTAGTGGCAGAACCGAGAAAGACGGGACAGTTACTTACGAATTTGGCATGCCTAAATCGGCAATCGAACAAAATCCATATAAAGATGGGGTTATTTATATTTTGAATAAATCAGATTTCACTCCGGAATATGATGACGGGGAACCTAGCAATGAATGGACCTCTGCGCACCCGGTTAAACCTTGGGCTAAACTTAAAGTCACCCCGGAAGATTTTCAATACATGGATAAGGTAATTACCTTAGAATAACATTTACATATGCAAAACAAATGGCCGCAGCTTTCTCAATTTGAATACCCTGGTCGCTTCTTAATTGTGGGTCGATCAGAGACCAGCTACTACGGAATATATGGAGTGACAGCACGTAGCGAACCTAGTCGCGCTAAAATCTATGTTTTCGATAGAGCTTCTAACACGATCAAGGTCCAAGCAACAAATGCAGAGGTGATGGCAGAAGGAAACTTAGATCTACTCTCCTACAACGCAGTTCACATATTTAAAAATGGAGTTGTGTTGGGGAATGGCAAGCAAACAGATTTGGTTAAACTAAACACTAACTCAGCCAGCTCATTAATGGCGAGCTTAAATACCCAAACTTTTGAGCCTGATAATCACAACACCCCAAGAATCACCGCGATGCTTTCTAACAACGAAGGAGTAATTAGTGCAGCAATGTACTTAATTACATCTGACGATAACTCAAAGCCACATCATGAAGCGTACGACTTAGAGTTAAAACCAAATCAAGCCTACTTCATTAGTACTTACTCTGGAGAAAATGTTAAGCCAACACCACCCTTCAACTCGCAACCGATTTTGTTAAACATAGATTTTAAAAACGCAGAAGATGCTGCTAAGCAAGTTTATAATTACTTTGAACCTAAAAATGACAAACAAGATTTGCGCGTGAGTGTAATTGCAATCGAAGCTGACTTAAAACTAGAAGAGAAAGAAATTGCAATTATTAATTCTAATAAATCTATTTAAAATAAAATGGGTTCGCGCAATAAGCACGAACCCGGTCAAAACCAAACACCTCAATAAAAATTATTACACCCTCTAATGTGATCAATGAGATTGCTTAGCAATTCTTCACCCTCTTCCTCAGATGGGTGAATTTTGTTTATATCCGCGATGTCTTCAATGGCATTGCGGACGACCTTCTTCCACTTTACCGCATCGGCAATTTGCTCTGATGTCCATCCGTAGTCAGCAGCGTTAACATTGTTAATGCTAAACACTCCAATGGCCACATAAGAGATATCTGCTCTCTGCAAAGAAATCTGACTGAGAACACTGGTTAAAGCATCGGCTGCCTTTTCGTAACTGGTATCCTTAGAGACACAAGTCCGAAAAGGAAAAGAGAACTCACCATGAATCCTCTGAAGAGACTTCCTCAGTCGCTTTAGCTCCTGAACGTAATCAGGCAACTGGGCAACTTCCTTCTTCAGTTGATCATAGGTCGGCAAGTCCTCGTCGTGACCATAAGCCTCGGTGCCGGTATAGGTTAACGAAGTGCTATAATCTCTAATGGACGACTGAGAAATAGCCGACTGCGCCAGAGATGAAGCTGTCGAAAACCAAAAAACCGTGGAAAAGAATAGAAAAGAAAAGAAAATACGTTTCATCAGGGCCTCCGTAAAAGAACAAGATAAGCTTCTTAAGCCTTGTGCGGCAAGTTTAACATAATGATGACAAAATGAAAACCCTTTTAAATAAGCGCAAAGCTAGCCAAATCAGCCCTTGAGCAAGCCTAAAAAAACGTTATTTGGCTTATTTACGACCGAATACGGGAATTATCCCTTGTAAAACACCCCCGAAACTGCTATAATGTCTTTGTAAGGTACTGCTTTAGCAGTCTTTTTTATTGGCCAATATAGCGATTTCATCAATATATCAGGCATAACTAGAGTAAAAATAGACGCTAATTATAGTAACCCGAACATGGTCTTTAATATCAATCATTAAATCTAAGCCGTAAAACTATAGGTGCGGGGGATTCAGAAGAACCCTATACGCTTATTGCTCTAGATATAAGGAGTTGCATTGATAAAATGAAAGCTCCTTTATCCTTAAATTCTGCAATCGAGAAAGTAGCAGTAATGCTTGCTTTCTTGCCCCTCTTATTCATGGTATATCCTGAATTCGTGGCTGCGGCTTATGTCGCACAGAGTCCACAGGAAAAAGCTCTAGTTTTTGAAATCGACTCAAAACAAAAAAACTTACTTGAATCTGCTATCTCCGAAACAGAGGTAAATGCAATCGTAAACCCAACGCTAAGTAACCCTTGTTACCCAGCTCCGATTGATTCTTGTAATCCTGCTACCAGCCCAATGCAACAGCCGCACGTGCAAGCACAACTTGCCTCAGCAGCCGGTGCTATTCCTGGTTATGAAGGAAAAACTTATTCAAAAGATGAAGTTGAACAATTAATTGTTCATTACTCAGCAGTTTATGGTATTAATCCCGAAACTCCAAAGTGTATTGCTTTTAGAGAAAGTGGATATAACCAGTTTAGTAAGAACAAACGATCAACTGCCAGTGGTGTATTCCAATATTTAACCTCAACCTGGAAACATACAGATGAAGGTAAAGCTGGAATGAACGTCTTTGACGCTGATGCTAATGTGAAGGCTGCCGTAAAGTATATGGCGATCCACAAGAGCACTCAACCATGGGTTGTAAAATCTATGTGTCCTAAAATTGCTTTTGTTAAGTAAATATTTTTGGTCAAAAATATCAGCCCGCCCGTTATGGGTGGGCTTTTATTTACCTTGATAGAAGCTAAATATTCAGCTAAAATATGATAGTTACATAAATTTTGGTGTCGTGGCGAAGTGGAAACGCCGTGGTCTGCAAAACCACTATGCATGGGTTCGATTCCCATCGGCACCTCCAAACAATCGTATGCTCGGGTGGCGGAACTGGTATACGCACAGGACTTAAAATCCTGGGCCCGTAAGGGATTGAGGGTTCAATTCCCTCCCCGAGCACCAAAATGGAACTTAGCGGTTGAGAACCAACCAAGGAGTGGGCGTGCCGTAGGCACGCC
>CAZLNP010000004.1:0-91872 GCA_964561085.1 uncultured Candidatus Saccharibacteria bacterium | reverse complement strand
ACCCCGATTACGTGGATGAGAACCACGCGTCCTAACCGTTAGACGATATCGCCATATTTAATTTAACTTGTATAGTTTAGCAAAACCAGGTATCTGTTGCAAAGCCCTTAAAATGTGCGATAATATAGATATAATAAAAACCCAAATGAAACAAATACTATTCGCAATCGCCATCTTGGGCTTACTTGCTTCAGGATGCACTAGTGTTGAGCTAAAAAGGGAGTCACCAACCTCCCCAAAAGCTAGTTATGAAGAACTGCCTAGATAGGCAGTTTTTTTATATTTGAGTTGCTTCTGGTCCTTCTTCGTTTATGATTTCTACTACTGCAACGTTTTCCTCTGTAGTTTCTTCAGCAACTTCTTCAGCCGCAACTTCTGAATTGATCTGAGGAGTTTCGGGCAGTTGAATCTTTGCAACAAGTTCTTGGAACTCAGGCAATTCATTAACAGAAGTAATTCCCATGTGCTGTAGGAACTCTGTGGTCACTTGATACATAGAGCCACGTCCATCCTCGGGGTTTGGGATTTTTTCAATCAAGCCGCGCATAAGCAAAGCACGCAAACTGTATTGGGAGTTCACCCCACGAATAGACTCAATTTCTGCTTTGGAGATCGGTTGTCGGTAACCAATGATTGCTAGCACTTCAATAGTTGCTTCAGTTAAAGCTTCTCGTAGATCGGCATTCAAAAAGTTTTTCACCACTTCTGTGTTAGTGCTGTTCGTTGCCAGCTGATATCCATCGGGCGCATCTAGAAGTACAATCCCGCGATCGGTTCTATCAGATGCAATTTGCTCCAAAGCTTGTTTAACAGACTGCTCGCCTGAGTCGGTAAGTTTAATTAACTGCTTAAGAGTAAGCGGTTTATTGGAAACAAATAATAGACTTTCGATTTGGCTAATTAGTTCTTGCATATATAAATTATATCACTATTTTTCGTCATTCTCTTCTTCATCGTCATCGTCGTCCTCTTCATCTTCTTCTTCCTCATCATCATCGTCATCGGACTCAGCAACCGCAAATACAGATTCGTTTTGCTGGAAGTCCGATTCATCTGGCTCTTCATCTTCGACAAAAGCTGAAACAGTATATTGTTTGATGGTCACATCTGCGAAAAGCTCATCTTGATCGACACTAAACATTCGTTGTTTAATTAACTCAAGCAAGGCCAAAAAAGTAATGATAACTTCTTCTTTGTTCTTCGCATTTTTAAGCAAGTCGCTTAATTTGGTTTCAACCTGACTAGATAGCCTAACTTGCAAAGCCTGAATCTTTTCCTGGATGGAAATTGCTTCTTTAATCTTCGCTTTCGGTAGGTTGTCTAATTCCTTAAGTGAATCTAAGACCTTGCCAATGGAATCGCGCAAAACGTCTCCAGTAACCGCAGGATCGGGCCAAAAGTTGATGCGCTGAGAAAATACCATTGTCCTTGTAAAACTCTGCTGACGACGCAAATCGAGCTGTTTAAAGTATTTACCAGCTTCCTTAAACTGCTTGTATCTAAGCAACTTTTCGGTTAAGTCTTCTTCTGCCTCTTCCTCAGGAGTTTCTACTTCTAGAGTCGGTAAAATTGATTTAGATTTTATCACTAATAGTTTTGCGGCAATCCCAAGGAAATCGGCTAGCTGAGTTGCATCAATTTGTTCTAAATCTTTAACGTACTTCAAAAACTGCTCAGTGACTTGAGCTAAAGAAATCTGGGTAATATCAAGTTGCTGCTGCTCTATTAAAGAGAGTAGTAAATCGAGAGGCCCTTCAAATTGATGAATTTTTATTTGTGTCATTTTTTAGTCGAGATTTTTGAACCCGCTTAATCAAATATCCTAAGCCCACTATCACAATACCGACTAATAAGCTCGGCACACCTACATATATTATAGGGATGGACATTAACAAACCTAACATGAGTATCGTAGTTGTCGTATCACATAGACCTTCATGGTAAAAGTATTGGCCCGTACATGATGAAAGTGAAAAATGGATTACTACGACTACCAATATTGCCAGGAAGGAAAGTGATCCGATTAGGATTAGAAGATTTTTCTTTCTTGAGTTTGTATTTGGTATTGTATTGTTTTTTGCGCCCGTTTCCATATCTTTTTAATTATTTGCTTGGCGGTAAATCCAATTTGATGTGCAAGTCTTTTAGTTGTTTTTCATCTACATTAGAAGGAGCTTGCATTAGTAAGTCGATAGCAGAGCCATTCTTCGGGAAAGCAATTACTTCGCGTATGTTTGGTTCGTTTTCTAGAATCATGAACAAACGATCTAAGCCAAAAGCACAACCGCCATGTGGGGGAGCACCAAACTTGAAGGCGTTAATCATTGCAGCGAATTTAGTGTTAACTTCTTCTTTAGAAATTCCAACAACACCAAATGCTTTGTACATTACTTCTGGGTTATAGTTACGGATTGCACCTGAACAAATTTCGTATCCGTTTGCTACCATATCGTATTGATCAGCTTTAATTTCTAGTGGGTTAGGGTTGTCCAACGCAGAAATTCCACCTACCGGCATAGAGAATGGGTTGTGGCCAAAGTCTACTCCACCGTGAATTTCACTTTCTTCGTATAGAGGGAAGTCGACAATCCAGGCTAGAGCAACTTTGTTCGGATCTTTAAGCCCAAACCAATCGCCAAGTGTTGAGCGCAAGTTGCCAAGTACTTTGTTCACTACAGCGCGGTCATCTGCACCAAAGAAAATGATGTCGCCAGTTTTTGCGCCAGTCTTTTCTATGATTTGCGCTAGTTCAGTTTCAGAAAGGAATTTTAAGATAGGGGATTTTGGACCTTCTTCTGCCATTTGAATGTATGCCAAACCACCAGCACCGCTTTGCTTGGCAAGTTCAGTTAATTCATCAATTTGGCTACGAGTTAGAGTAGCGCCGCCAGGACCAACGATTGCTTTTACAACTCCGCCGCCTTTAATTGCGCTAGCGAACACGGTGAATTCAGTACTAGCTAGAGTATCACTTAAGTCAGTCATTTCCATTCCAAAGCGTAAATCAGGCTTATCTGAGCCGTATTTATCCATGGATTCGTTGTAAGGAATTCGAGGGATATCTGTTGTAACTAATTCTTTACCTGCAAATTCAGTGACTAAAGAAACAATCAGTGGTTCAACAGTTTGCAGAACATCTTCACCTCGTTCAATGAAAGACATTTCTAAGTCTAATTGATAGAACTCTCCTGGATGACGATCTGCGCGAGGGTCTTCATCACGGAAACAAGGAGCAATCTGGAAGTAGCGAGAAAGACCACCAACCATTAACAGTTGTTTGAATTGTTGTGGCGCTTGAGGAAGTGCGTAGAATTGTCCCGGATGTAAACGTGATGGAATAAGGTAATCACGCGCACCTTCTGGGCTAGATGAAGTTAGAATCGGTGTGGTTACTTCGACGAATTCACGCTCGTTCATGTACTTACGAATTGCAATGTTGAATTCGTTGCGACGCTTTAAGCGAGCTTGCATCTTTGGACGGCGTAAATCTAAGAATCGGTACTTCAAACGAAGCTCTTCGTTTACCTCTTCAGTACCATGCGATACCGGAAAGGGAAGTGTTTCGGATTTGTTTAAAATTGTAAGATCAGAAATCAGAATTTCAATTCCGCCTGTTGGAATGTTGTCGTTAACCAAGCCAGCTTCTCGATTTATCACTTTTCCTGTTGCTTGCAGAACGAACTCATCTTTAATAGTAGATGCTTTTTCAAAAGCGTCCGCTTGTTCTGGGTGAATTGTTAGTTGAACTAGACCTGTGTGATCACGTAAATCGATGAAAATTAATCCGCCGTGGTCACGAGTATTATTAACCCAACCCTTTAGAGTTACTTCCTGGTCGACTTTGCTCGGCGTGTCTTTCGACAATGTTCTTTCTATTTGTTTGTCCATAGGTTTGGATTAATGATTAAATTAAAAGCCCTTACAAATTACCCAACTAGTGAGTAGTTTGTAAGGGCGCTTAAGGGCGCTGTGCCACCTTACTTCGCTGCTTGCTTTATTTTAGAGTGTCTGCAGCCTCGTTATATTCAGTTTAGCTCAGCCGTGTCAGAGGCTTCATCGCTTTATGTAATTATATCATGTCTAGTTAAAATGGGCAAAAAGTTAGATAAAAAAATGCCGGGAGAAGAAAGTAGTAAAACCTTTCTTTCTCCCGGACGTTGCCAGTCTTAGCTTGCGCACGTACTGGCTTCTGCGGAGGATCCATTACGGATTTTATTAAGTTGTATTTATTTTATTTTAGTATTAGTGCGGGGCCCCGCTATGGCTGACCCGGGACCCGGTCGATGTAGCGCCACCCACCCCTCCAGAAAGATGGCAAGAGTCACGATTCTCGCAAACTAAATTCGCGCTCTTCGATCATCGACCAAATATATTAACATGGATTTAGCGTGTTGTCAACGCTGCTTGGGATTTAGGCAAAAAAATAGCCCTCCGCAACCTAAAGATTTAGATTGAAGAGGGCATTCCTCGTCACAATGACGAGATTGACTGGGTGGGCAAATTAGCCAAATGTGCTACTTTGCCCGGTCCGCCGGTCGTCGCAGGCTAAAAGTTTCCGGAAATGTCGGCCTCGATCTCGCCAGCGCCGCCGCTGCCGCCGCTGCCACTGTTCGGGTCGCCGATCAAGTTTGTCATCAAATTACCGTTTCCACTGCCGTTGGGCCAAATTGTGTTTTTCATTGCTTATCTCCTTGAGTACTGAGTTTATCTTGTATTGTTACTCCGCATAGTTGTAAGGCTATGCTAGTTCTACTTCCCAAGACTAGAGTAGATTAGCAGTATTGTACTACATAAAAGCGAATGTGTCAAGACGTAATGTTAGTCACGAAAGAAATTGCATACCAAAACCCAAAACCTGGCTTAAAAATAAAGATATTTTTATCCACATTTCTCTTAAAATTTTCTATAAGTTATAATAAAGAAGTAATAAACAACTTAGAAACAAAAACCAACAAAAAATGCTAAAAAAGATAGTTTTAGATTTAGAAACCCAAAAATCTTTTGAAGAGGTAGGTGGGAGAGGCAAAAACCATCTTCTTAAAATCTCTGTTTGCGGGATCTATGACTATAGCACTGATCAATATTCTATATACGAAGAGCATGAACTCCCAAGATTGGCAGCTATACTGCAGAGCGCCGATCAAATAATCGGATTTAATATTAAAAATTTTGATTTTGCAGTACTTCAGCCGTATCTAAACTTTAATGTTGACGACCTTCCATATTTTGATCTACTTGAAGAAATTGAGAAGGTTATTGGTCATCGTGTAAAGTTGGAATCAGTCGCACAAGGAACTATTGGCAGTGGTAAATCTGGCAACGGCTTAGAAGCACTGTTGTATTATAAAAACGGTAGAATGGATCTGCTAAAGAAATATTGTCTTGACGATGTAAGAGTTACAAAAGAAGTGTATGACTTTGCTTTAAAGAATCAGAAACTTTTATACCGAGATTATTTCAATATCAGAGAAATGCCACTAGCTTGTCGTGAGCCAGTAGGCCGTGAAGGTGTTTTTCGCCAAGAAGTTTTATTCTAAATAAGAATTTTAAAGATGAATCCTGAAAAAAAGAAATTAATAGTTAATATTTTAACCGCAGTTGCCATTGGTGGCCTGGGGTTTTTTATTGTCGCTTTCATCTTGCAACCGTTTTTCTCTGGATCAGTGGTTCTTCCGCAGTTTTTCGGAATAGGCCAGATTAAAATTCAGTTCTATGGTTTAATTCTTGGCTTAGGGGCTTTGGCAGGGTACATGCTCGCCATGAGAAGAAAATCAAGTTATAAAATTCCTGCAGAGCATGCTGACTCAATAATACTTGCTGCAATTATTTTTGGTTTCATCGGAGCTAGAGTTTACCATGTACTATCTGAAATAACTTTTTACATTCAGTTCCCAAGTCAAATCATTGCTGTATGGAATGGTGGACTCAGTATTTTTGGTGCGGCGATTGGCGCAGTGCTGGCGGTATTCTTGTATAAGAAATTTTTCTTGAAAGATGCAGAATCTAGAATCTCTTTCCTTAGTCTATTAGATTGGTTAACGCCAAGTATTATAGTTGGGCAAATTGTAGGTCGATTCGGCAACTTTATGAATTATGAATTATATGGATACCCGACAAACTTACCTTGGAAGATGTTTGTTCCAATACAGTTCAGAACCCCGCCGTATGAGCTGGTTAGCTTCTTCCACCCACTATTTTTGTACGAAGCAGCGGGTAGCGCGTTGATTTTAGTATTGGTTTTAAAGCTTAAACTGCGCCATGGCAGGCTTTTCTTATTGTGGCTTTTGTTGTATAATGTGATGAGGTTTTTCCTTGAATACTTACGTGTAGGCAGTATTGTTTACGGTAATATCAGGATAAATGCGATTGTCGCTGGAGTTTTGGCGCTCATTGCTTTAGCTCTATTTCTTAAACTTAAAAAGTCAGAATCAGTTGATGCCATACCGAACTCATCTAATAGTTAGTGCAATCATCGCCATTTTATTTTTGGTGATAACTCAAATCTTTGCTTCACCTTTACCAGTGTTCCGTTTTTTGGTTCCTGCGTTCTTGGCTTACTTAATCGTCGTAGCTATATATAACCGATGGTATTTAACCCGAGAAAATTTAGCATTGAATGTTTGGGTCTGGTTAAGACTACCGCTGTTTTTACTAACATGGTTTGGTTTATTTTTCTTAGTTCCTTCCGGCGTAGGTCGCGGAATGTTCTTGTTAATCACGCTACCTATAATTTTCTTTTTTGAATCATTAGTAGGCAATACCGGGCAGCAATTAGGTTGGAATGAATTTTTGCTTACCATGGCGGCGTTAATGCTTTGCTTATTTGGGTTTAGCTACTATTTCCAATTGCCTGGTGTGATCTACTTAACAATTGTATTTTTATCTGTTGCGGTGGTCGTAAGATCCTCTTTGGATTTAGTACCACATGACCCGATGGTTAAATGGGTGGCTTCGCTATCTTTAGGTTTATTTGCGACAGAACTTTTTTGGGCAATTAGTTTCTTACCACTGCACTATTCAGCGTTAGCAATTTTTGCTTTTAACGTTCTGTACGTGCTGTGGATTATCTACTATCATTACTTATATAGAACTCTCACTCGCAAGCAAGTTCAATTCCATTTGGTATTGGCTTTAATACTTGCGTTAGTAATGTTGATGTCTACGCCGTGGAGCATTCAGTCTTAATCAAAATTTATATATGAAAAATTACAAAATCGTCATCATTATTTTAGTCGCTGCTTTCATAGCTTTGGCTGTGCAAGTATTTTTTGGTAACTTCATTTCTGCTCGTTTAGCGACCTTGCCTTTGGTGCGCTCTTTGAATTTGTATAATCCTCGCGCTCCAATTGTAGTCACTAACAAAGAAACTGTTCGAGTAAGTGATGCAAACGACGCAGTAGAAACTACTAACAGTCTTAAATCAAAAATAGCTTTGGTAGTTTATTATGATGGCACAGGTGCTGATGCGCGAGTAGTTCCTTCTGGTGGTGCAATTAATTGGACTAGTGATGGTTATTTCATCACTGCTTCTGCAGCTTTATCTGTAGCAAACAAAACGTATGCAGTGATTTTGAATAACGGCGACATTTTTCCAATAACTGCTGTCTATAAAGACACTGCTTCATCTTTAGTCATGCTTTCCACAGATGCTAAAGGTCAAGCTACTGTTGAGCCAATCGATGGCAAAGATCTAAGACCAGCAGAAAAGATGTTGCTACTAATTAATGCTCCTGCACCGAATCAAACAACTTATTTAGAAAGCTATTTGCGATCATCTGTTAACAGCGTTTCAGGACAAATTTTTTCCAGCGATAGAGCCCAGCGTGGCATAAGTTTGCAGTCAGTGAGTCCGATTACTCCAGGGCAAGCAGTCTTTAATCTAAATGGTCGTTTAGTTGGTATGTGGGATGGCTCCATGGTTATGGCTAGCGATGCGATTCGCGTTTTTGCTACTGATTTTTTCCGAAACAACAAGCAAGTTATCCGTCCTGGCTTTGGCTTTAATTACAAGCATTTGTCTATTAGTGAAGCTCGTGCTGTGCAACTTGTTTCTGGTGCGCAGGTTACAGATGTAGTTGCAGGAAGCCCATCTGCTGCAGGAGGCCTTCTGAAGCGCGATATCATCACTTCTGTTAATGGACAGAAGGTGACAGATGAAGTATTACTAGAAACTTTGTTAGCTAACGTGGCTCCGGGTGAAGTCGTTACCCTTGGCGTCACAAGAAACGCTGAACCAATCATCGTTTTGGTTACACCCAATATTTTAGAGTAGAAGATTTAAAAAACACCAACCTATAAACGGTTGGTGTTTTAATATGTAATATTCTTAATATTCGCGGCGGCCATCTAGGGCGCGCGATAGAGTAATTTCGTCAGCGTATTCCAAGTCTCCACCCATCGGCAGGCCTCTAGCAATGCGAGTTACTTTCACATCGGTGCCGTTTAGAAACTTAGCAATGTGCATAGCGGTAGTCTCACCCTCAAGAGTTGGGTTGGTCGCAATAATTATTTCTTTAGCACCAACATCGGTAATGCGTTTTTGCAAAGAACTAATGTTTAGCTGATCGGGGCCAATTCCTTCCATTGGGTTTAGTACTCCACCTAGAATGTGGTATAGACCTTTAAATTGACCAGTCTTATCTAAGGCAATGGCATCCAGTGGTTCTTCCACAACACAAATAATAGATTGATCACGACTAGAATCTGAGCAAATACTACATGGATCAGTTTCAGCCATATTGTGGCACTGCCCGCAAAAAGTAATGTCAGTTTTCAGAGCGCGGACTGCATCTGACAAACCGTTAATATCTATAGAGTCTTTTTTGAGTAAGTAGAATCCTAGGCGCTGGGCTGTTTTTGGGCCAATGCCTGGAAGTTTTCCAAATTCGTTTATAACTCGTTCAAGTGATGTAGGGAGTTTAAGCATTAAAATTTATCTTAAGTTTTTATTTATCTTTCAGATCTTTTAGATCTCTTCGGTGTGATCTTCTAGGGTTTGCATGACTGCCTGCGGGCTGGTGTCGAAAGCGGAAGTAAGGTTGCTGAAAGATGCACGGCTACCTTCAAACGCCAAGTCAATATCACCAGTTGGACCGTTACGATGTTTCTTGATTAGGATTTTAGCTACACCAGTATCTGCTTCTCCTGGAGCTTTATACATATCTTCACGATAAATAAACATTACAATGTCAGCATCTTGCTCAATAGAACCAGATTCACGCAAGTCGGAAAGTTGTGGCATTTTATCTGGACGGCTTTCAACTCCACGAGATAGCTGTGAAAGAGCTAGCACAGGAACGTTTAATTCACGAGCCAAGATCTTTAGTGAACGAGAAATTTCAGAAACTTCTTGAACGCGGTTATCTGTGTTGCGACCAGCCATTAACTGTAAGTAGTCTACAATTACTAATCCTAAGTTGTGTTCAGCCTGAAGACGACGCGCTTTGGTGCGAATTTCCATAATGTTTCCACCGGCAGCATCATCAATGAAGATTGGAGAGTCAGCCAAAATTCCCATACCTTCTTGGAGTTTCTCAAAGTCAGAATCCTCTAATTGACCAGTACGAATTTTCCAGAAGTCTATTCCTGTTTGAGCAGCAAGTAGACGGTCCACTAACTGATCTTTACTCATTTCCAAAGAGAAAATTCCCACAGGAGTTTTAGTGTTTACTGCAACGTATCTCATTATGTCCAAAGCCAAAGAAGTTTTACCCATAGAAGGGCGGGCCGCTAGAATGACAAGGTCAGACTTCTGAAGTCCACCAAGTTTTTTATCTAAATCGAAGAATCCTGTTGGAAGACCGCGCAAACGGCCTTTGTCTTTATCTTTGTGAAGTAAATCTATGCGTTCGAAGGTTTCGTGTAATACAGAGCTAATGGCTACGAAGTTTTGCTGTAAGTTGTTCTGAGAAATATTAAAAAGTTTTTGCTCAGCTTTGTCTAAAATATTTTCAATTTCACCTTCTTCTGCAAAAGCTAAATTAGTAATTTCTCCCGCAGATTGGATGAGGCGACGCAGTGTTCCTTTCTTGCGCACGATGCTTGCGTAATAGGTAGCATGGGCAGCTGAAGGAACTGAGTTCACTAAAGTAGCAAGATAGCCAGAGCCACCGACTTTGTCTGTAAGCTTTTTTTCTTCAACTTGGTTTGCGACGGTCAAAACGTCAATAGAAACATTTTTTGTAAATAGCTCTAGAACAGATTCATAGATAACACGGTGACGATAATCGTAGAAATCATCGGGGATAAGCTGGTCAGCCACTTTGATGATTGCGTCTTTGTCTAGCATTAAACACCCTAAAAGAGCGGTTTCCGCTTCTATGTTCTGTGGGGGTAGACGGTCTATCGAACTACCTTGATTGTTGTTTTGAGTGGTTGCCATGTCTATCCATTGTAGCAGAATTTTTGGTCTGGTGTAGAGTTGACGGTTTTATATAAATGTTGTATAATCCCATAAAGTTCCAATGAGGAACTTTAATTCATTTACACTAACAGTAGGTTTTTTAGGAGGATCTATCGTGAAAAATTTCTTTTTGACAGCATGTCTAGTCATATCGTTATTGGGCGTAAGCTGCAACTCCAGCAATGAGTTGAATTCGTCGCAGAATTCACCGCAACTCAAAGTCACCGATGTTGTAGCCGAATCACTAACCCCGCGGAAAGAAGTGGCGGAGTTGAAAAATGCTTTGCTCTCAAGAGAATTGAATAGATGGTTCGATGGATACGAATCCACAAGCTGCGACAGACCTGAATGCAGCGTGGGGAGCAGAGGTATTGGGACTGAAGTTTTTGCCCAACTTAACAGGACCGAAGGGTCCGAAAAAGGGGTTAGATACTTCTTTCACATGAAAGATGATGACAAAGATCACTTTCTGATCGTGACGGTCTCAAACCAAGGTCGTGATCATAAGCTGCCAGACTATCAGCTTCTTGACTGCAACGTCGATGGGACGTTGGAATACAGAAAGGATATGAACATGGCCGGGTATGAGAACAACCCCGTCGGGTATCAGAAGTTTGTTAATCAAAAATTGTCAGTTGTCTGTCGCAACACCGTTGCGGTGGCCGTTGAGAAAAAAAATTCTATTTGGTTGAATAATTACTCTTCAATCGTAGAAGCAACTCTTTCAGGTTTGAAAGCGAAATCGGCAAAATAGCCTTTTCGTTTCGAATCTGAAAAAAGGCGCTAGTAGATCATATCTGCCAGCGCCTTTTCTTTATTTATATTGTATTATTTATAATTTTGAAACTTGTTGGCCTTCACTAGTGTCTTTGACTTCAAAGCCTAGTTTAGCAATTTCGTCTCTGAGTTCATCTGACTTTTTAAAATCTTTTGAGTCTCGTGCGGCTTGGCGTGCATCTAGTAAAGCTTGTACTTCCGTTGGGATCTCAACTACTTCATTTTGCTCATTAAGTTTGAGCCCTAGAACTTCATCGTATTTGGTGAAGTTTTCTTTTTGATCCCATACAGTTGCTAATGCTTGAGCAGTGTTTAAGTCATTATTAATAGCAGAGCTAAAAGTTTCACTTGGCTCTGTTGTTGAAGAATCTTGCTGTGCCGCTGTTTTTAGCTTATGTAAAGCACTCTTTGAAGCTTCTAAAGAGTCCCAAGAAAAGTTTTGCTGGGTTCGGTAGTTGCTTTGCAAATACAAATAACGCAAATCTAAACCAGAGAAACCTTTTTCTTCTACGTCTCGTAAAGTGTAAAAATTATTCTTACTCTTTGCCATCTTGTCATTTTCAATATTCAAGAACTCCGAGTGCATCCAGTGTTTAACAAAAGGCCCTAACGGCTGTGACTGAGCAATCTCATTTGTATGATGAGGGAATATTAAATCAACTCCGCCAGTGTGGATATCTATAGCGTTATCTCCAAAAGCAACTTTGTTTATTACTGAACACTCTATGTGCCAGCCTGGGCGACCTTTGCCTAGGCTTGGATGATCCCAAAAAATATTTCTATCTGTGTCGGTATGCGCTTTCCAAAGAGCAAAGTCACTTAGATTATCTTTCTCGTATTCATCAACTGCAACGCGAGCACCAATCTTTTTGCCTTCGAGGAATTTATCCCCAACAAGAGCGCCGTAATCTCCAAACTGAGCTTGGTATTTTTCAATACTAAAATATGTACCGTCATCTGTTTGGTACGCGATCCCTTTTTCAATAAGAGTTAAAATAAATTCTTGGATTTGAGGAATGACATCAGAGACACGAATAATTTTTATATTAGATGCATCAATGTTTACAGCTGCTAAATCATCTAAGAACTTGTTAAGGTAACGAGTGGTGAATGTGTTTAAATCTGCAACGCTCGCAGATTCGCCAAACTCTGCAACTGTACTAGCGATAGTTTTATCGTCTACATCTGTGATGTTCATTACGTACTCAACTTTGTAACCATCAAATTTAAGGGTGCGGTAAAGGACGTCCGCCATTATGTATGAGCGAAGGTTCCCGATATGAGCGTAGTTATATACAGTTGGGCCACAAGTGTACAGGCGAATAGTTTTGCCGTCAGCTGGGGAAATGGGCTCGATCTTGCGAGATAAAGTGTTGTATAGGTTAAGTATCATAGATGGATTGTATCAGAAGGGTGGCTATGCTGCCAACGCTTTGTGAAGGGTTTTTAAATGCTTATCGCGAAGCTTATGTAACTTTTTCGGATCAGAATTATGTTCCACTACATCTAGTAAGTGCATGCCGCCAACAAAGTGGGGAAGTAGAACATAATCTGCACCTTTTTGATAGAGCTCTAATGCCTCTTGCTCGTCTGCCGCAGCAACTATTATTCGTGTGCGTTTATTTAGTGTAGTTCTTACAGTTTCTAATAAGGCGAGTGTGTCATGAAAATCGGGAACGGTACAAACTATCAGTTTTGCATCAGCTAAAGAAGCAACTTCTTGAATGTATGGGTCAGTAATGTCACCACACACAGCCTGTACACCCTGATGTCTAAAGCGACTAACTACGTCTGGGTTGAAATCAATTAATAAAAATTCTTCTTTAGTTTTCTGATAGTTTGCAATAAGGTGAGAACCTAAGCGGTGCGCTCCAACAATTATCACATGCTTTTTGAAAGTCTTAGTCAGTAAATCTCTATCTGCATTCGCAGCTTTGCGTTCAAATCGGTGAGCAAACTTGGCTAAGAACTTTGCATAAATTTTATCTGAGAACAGCATTCCATAAGATGAAAGCGCAATAGTGCTAATTGCTACTAAAGTAATTATTGTCATGGCTGATTGGTCTAAGTGACCAGATAGTAAGCCAAGCGCCATTAACTTTAAGCTGAACTCAGAAATCTGTGCTAGGGTAATGCCTGTCATAAATCCGGTACGAATTTTGTAACCAGAGAAAGTTAAAATTAAAGTAACGATTAACGGTTTAACTATTAACACAAACAGAATCAGAATAATTCCTGGCACCAATGCCGCACCAATGTTATTAAACACCAAGTTTGTACCCAGAACTATAAAGAAAATGATGATGAAAAAGTCTCGTAAAGATTTAATTCGACCGCTTACCTGATAGTGAGCTCCGGTGTTAGCCAATGCTAGTCCAGCAATAAAACCGCCGATTGCTGAGTTGAATCCCACAAGTGGTGAACTAAGAAACGCAGCAAGGCCAAGTGCCCATCCAAGCGAAAACAAAAGAAGCATTTCGTCAGATTTAACCAAAGAGTGCATTAGCTTTGGAAATACTTTGCGGCTCAAGAACAACACAACTACTAATACCATAAATGCTTTGGCCAGGGTAAGAATTAAATTCCCAGAGACGGTACCTGTATCAAGAAAAGTGCTATTTGTATTTGCGCCGGCGATTAAAATCAAAACTAAAATAGCGGCGAAATCCTGCACTAAGAATATTCCCAAGGCAAGTTTTCCATATAAGCTATTGAGATCTTTTCGCTCGGAAAGAATTTTTACAACAATAATTGTAGAAGAGAATGTAACCGCTAATGAAATATATATTGCAGGTATTAATCCGAATCCAAGTAAGGTGACAATTCCAAATGCAGCGCCACAGGTAAAAATAATTTGTGCAACACCGGCGATTATGGCATTTTTCCCAATGCGTTTTAGTTGGGATATATCAAGATCCAATCCAACCATAAAGAGAAGCAAAGTTACACCAATTTCTGAAAGGCTGTGTAGAATTTCTCCGTGAGCTAGTCTGTATAATGCAAAAGGACCAATCAAAAGGCCTGTAATGATGTAAGCAATAATACTGGGCTGCTTTAAAAAATGCAGTATGTATGCAATTACACCAGCAACTATTAATATGCCTGTAAGTTCCAGGAAGATATGATCCATTTTACTTTTTGTTTCTTGATTTTGCCTTTTATTAAAATAATTATACCATAAAAATACTCAAAGTTGCTTAAAATCAAGGCTAAATGTATAATTAAAGTAATGGAAATCCCAAAATACGACGCTATATTCATGATTGGACCCCAAGGGTCGGGTAAAGGTACGCAAGGTAAAACCTTAGCTGCTAAGCTCGGCTATTTTTATTGGGAAATGGGTGGCATTCTTCGCGAAGAAGCAAAGAAGAGCACCCCGTTCGGAATAAAAGTTAAAGATTTAATTGATGCAGGGAAACTGCTCGAAGATGACGAGTTATTCCGCGTTCTTCAAACAGAACTACCAGAAGTAATCAAACACAAGCGATTGCTTTTTGATGGTGTCCCAAGAACAGTTCCTCAAGCCGTGCATCTTATCCACTATTTACAGCAGAACGGTTTTACTAGTTTTGGAGCAATTCATATTGATGTACCTAACGAGGAATCGGTAAAGCGTTTACTTGAACGAGCTCATCACGAGTTCCGTGTTGATGATACTCCAGAAAAGATCAGCTTCCGCTTAGCAACTTACGACAAAGAGACGAAGCCAGTTTTGAAATTTATGCAAGGCATAGGGGATCTGCATACTATTGATGGCGTTGGCACAATCGAAGAAATTACCGAGCGCATTAATAAAGCATTGGAATAATAATAAGATGCCAAGCAAGACTGTTAAAACCCCTCCATTAAATTTAGTGCTTTTAGGTGATCCTGGTGCAGGAAAGGCTACTCAAGCTGAATATTTTGCTAAGAAGTACAAAATGTTCGATTATGACATGGGGCGTGAACTGACTTTATTGCGTCAAAAAGATAAGAAAATTGATGCTGTACTTCAGCAAAAAAATGATAAAGGCCTACTAACACCAACGGCTATAGTTCGAAAACTGAACAACGATACTATTCTGCGTACGCCTATCAAAACAGGAATTTTATTTGATGGTCATCCAAAAATGGTGGGTGAAGCAAGAATTATTGCTAAATTGTTAAAGGAAACAAACAGGACTAAACCTTTAGTGCTCTACATCAGAATTCCTCAACAGGAAGTTGTTAGTAGAATCCAACAGCGCCAAGGATACTTCAATACTAAATTCAGCAAACGCGCAGATGATAGCGCGGCAGCTCTAAAAAATCGCGCTAAGTACTATCGGAAGAATATTGCTGAGGTTGTGGAATTTTTCAAATCCACTTATACTTTTGCAAACATTGATGGCATGGGGACTCGCACTCAAGTTCGAGCGCGAATTCAGAAAGCGATCAATTTTTACTTAAAGAATTATCAAGAGATATATAAAGAGAATAACAATGGCAAAAGCTAGATACACTAAGACTAAAGAAGAGATTGAAATAATCGATGAAGGCGGAAAAATTTTGCGCGACATTCTTCATCGTGCAGCTGCAATGGCAAAGCCAGGCATCTCCACTCTAGAAATTAACGATTTTGCAGAAGAAGAGATGATCAAGGCCGGTGGTCGCCCAAGCTTTATTGGTTATGGTAGCCGGAAGAATCCATTCCTCTATGGACTATGCACTTCTATTAATGATGCGGTTGTTCATGGCGTGCCATCTTCGAAAGATATTCTTCAAGAAGGCGACATACTTGGTTTAGATATTGGAATGGAATATAAAAAACTTTACACTGACACTGCTATTACAGTTGCTGTTGGTAAAGTTTCTGATGTTGCCATTAAATTAATGGAAGTAACCAAGCTTTCGCTAGATAATGCTTTGAAACAAGTGAAGCCAGGAAATACTATTGGAGATATTGGCCATGCGATTCAGTCTACAGTTGAGGGTGCAGGGTATTCCGTAGTTCGTGACTTGGTTGGTCACGGTGTAGGCTATGCTGTTCATGAAGATCCTGCCGTACCTTGTTATGGGAAACCTGGAAAGGGAATCGTTTTAGTAGAAGATATGGTTTTAGCAATTGAACCAATGGTTTGTGAGAATAAGCCGCAAATCTTCTTCGATACTGACGGTTGGACAATTCGTACTCATGATGGTGGTTTAGCCGCTCATTTCGAGCATACTATTGCAGTGACAAAGACTGGTGTTAGAATTCTGACTTAAACTATTGTACTTTATAAAAATTTGTTATAATTAAAACAATTAATTTAGAACACATGAACGAACAAGCTCGTCTTAAAGCTGTTTCTGATCTATTAAAAGGATCTTGGGAGCAGTACAAAAAGCACTATGAATCATTAGTGCCTATCATGTTAGTAGCAGGTATTGGATTGTACCTGCAAACAATCTTCCTGTTTATGGCAGGGGACGGTCTAACAATGAATGCTACTTTGGCTTTGTTAGCTTTAGTATCATCAGTGGTTTACATTGTCGGTATGATCTGGGGTTTAAGTGCACTTTTGAATAAAGTTCATAAGCTAGATCAGCCAATGACTTTGAAACAAGCTTACACAAACGCAAAGCCATTAATTTGGCCTTTGTTTCTAACAGGTCTTCTATCTGCGATCCTAACTATAATCGGTTTGATACTGATAGTAATTCCTGGAATTATTGTAGGTGTTTACTTGAGCTTTGCACTATTCATTGTGGTAAATGAAAATAAATCCGCAGTTGATGCACTAAAGGCGAGTAAGGCTTATGTATCTGGATATTGGTGGGCTGTATTTGGTCGTTTAATTGTAATCGCTTTAATTATAGGAGTTATCTCCAGCATAGTGGGAACAGTTGGCGGCGCAGTTCTTGGTAAACAACTAGGAATGCTACTGCAAAATATTTCCGGATTGGTTCTCACCCCATTAGCAATTTTGTATCAATACTCTTTGTATCTTGATGTAAAACGCGCTAAGAGCGGTGCAGCTCCAATGCCTGCCCCTCAAGCTCCTGTTGACCACACCGCTACTCCAGCAGTTTAGTTACGACTTTCCAAAAAGCACTCGCTAGTCGAGTGCTTTTTAATTATCATAAAATCAGGAACATGGCTATAATAAAAGTTATGGAACCATTAGCCTCAAAAATTAGACCCAAATCTCTAGAAGACTATGTTGGTCAGGAACATCTGGTGGGAAAAGGAAAGCCGTTGCGCTTGGCTATTGAACAAGGACACATCTTTTCCTTTGTTTTGTGGGGACCTCCAGGAGTAGGTAAAACTACACTGGCTCGTATTTACGCGCAGGCAATTAAGGCTGAGTATTTTGAGTTATCAGCTGTATCTGCAGGTAAAGATGATATCCGGAAGATTGTTGATGACAAACAGCCAGCCCTTAAGCCTAAACTTCTATTTTTAGATGAAATTCATCGCTTCAATAAAGCTCAGCAAGATTTCCTTCTTCCTTATGTTGAAAGTGGGAGATTAATTCTAGTTGGGGCCACTACTGAAAACCCTAGCTTTGAGGTTATTCCTGCACTTCTTTCTAGAATGCGCGTGTTTACACTGCATGAATTAGGCGATGCAGAAATGGTAAAAGTAATTGAAACGACTGGCTTTAAGTTGAAGAAAGAGGCGCGTGATTGGTTAGTGCAAATGGCGAATGGTGATGCGCGCCAAGCTATTACCATGATTGAGAATACTGCTCAGATTCATAGTAAGAACTCAAAAGACGAAATTACTACAGAAGAGTTGAAAAATACTTTGCAGAATAAATTTCTCAGATACGATAAAAAAGGGGAGGAGCATTACAATACCATTAGCGCCTTTATTAAAAGCATGCGAGCAAGTCAGCCCGATGCTGCTCTGTACTATTTAGCTCGAATGGTAGACAGTGGGGAAGATCCAAAGTTCATAGCGCGGCGCATGGTTATTTTTGCATCAGAAGATATTGGTATGGCTCAACCAACTGCTCTGGTCGTAGCCAATGAGGTGTTCAAGGCCGTAGAGACTATTGGTTTGCCGGAAGCGGCGATTAACTTAGCGCATGGTGTTGTTTACCTAAGTTTAGCTCCCAAAGATAAGGCTAGCTATGAAGGTTATTTTGCAGCTTTGGCAGATGTACAACAGCATGGCAATCTTCCAATTCCTATGAAACTTAGAAACGCTCCCACAAAGTTGATGAAGAATATGGGCTATGGCGAGGGCTATGAAAAGTACACCAAAGAAGATTTGCTACCAGAGAAACTTAAAAATACAACTTACTATATTCCTAAATCTAAATCAGGAACTAAAAAAGATCCTCAGTAATTTTTACAAAAGGATCTTTTAATTTGTCTAAATTTTTAGTGCTACTTGCGGTTGGTGATTTCTTCTTTCATCTTTTCAATGAACGCAGAAATTTCCATTGTGCCAAGGTCTTCATCGTTTCGGCCACGAACAGAGACAGAATTTGCTTCTATTTCTTTATCGCCGACAACTAAGATGTAAGGAACCTTTTGCTTAGAAGCTTCGCGAATTCTTTTACCCATTGATTCGCTGCGAACATCTAGATCAACGCGCGCTAATGGAATTGAGGATTTAATTTCTGCCAAAACTTTTTCAGCAAACTCATTCTGCTTTTCAGAAACTGGGACGATGGTTGCTTGTACTGGCGCTAACCAAGTAGGTAGCGCGCCTGCGTATTGCTCGATGATAATAGCCATAAAGCGCTCAAATGAGCCTAAAATAGCTCTGTGGATAACTATTGGAGTTTTACGTGTGCCATCGTTGGAGACATACTCTAAACCAAATCGTTGAGGCATTTGGAAATCTAACTGTATAGTAGCAAGTTGCCAGTAGCGACCAAGCACATCCTTTATACGCATATCAATTTTCGGTCCGTAAAAAGCTCCGTCGCCCTCTTCAATTTCATACTTCCAGCCCACTTCGTCTAAAGCATCTTTCAAAGCTGTCTCAGCGGGAGCCCATTCTTCTTTAGTACCTAAAGATTGCTCAGGTTTGGTGCCTATTGTGACTTGTTCGATTTGCATTCCGAACACACTATATACTTCAGTTACTTTTTTAAGCAAAGCAGCAACTTCATCTTTAACTTGGTCTTGAGTTGCAAAGATATGTGAGTCATCTTGTGCAAATGCTCTAACTCGAGTTAAGCCGGACAGTGTTCCGGATAGTTCGTTTCTGTACAAAGTAGTCATTTCAGAAAGCCTTAGCGGTAGGTCTTTGTATGAATAGAGTCCTTGTTTGAAATACAACATGTGACCAGGACAGTTCATTGGCTTTAATCCAAAAGTTTTATTTTCGGATTCTAAAGTAAACATATCGTCTTTGTAGTGTTCCCAATGACCAGAAGTTTTAAATAGTTCTGAGTCAAAGAGTTGAGGTAAACGCACTTCGCTGTAGCCTTCGCCGTAAGAAACTTCTCGGACAAACTTCTCTAACTCATTTCGCACTACTGTTCCTTTAGGCTGGTAGAAAGGAATTCCTGGGGCATATTCATGGAATAAGAAAAGTCCTAATTGTGGTCCTACAATTCGATGATCTCGTTTTTCTAGCTCAGCTCGCAATTCTATGTGAGCAACTAATTCATCTTTTGATTCGAAAGCTAATCCGTAAATGCGTTGCATTTGAGGGTTTGCTTGATCTCCGCGCCAGTATGCTCCTGAAATTTTATCTAACACAAAACTATCTGGATCAATTTCAGAAGTATTCTCCACATGACCACCACGGCATAGATCTATGAATTCACCGGTTTTGTAAAGACTAACAGTTCCGTTCGGATTTGCTTCCGCACCTAATTCGTCACTTTGTGCATCGGTAGCTCCAGCTTTAGAAGTGCCAAACTTTTCAATATCAGAAATCAGCTCGACTTTGAAAGGTTGATCTTTTTCAGAAAAGAACTTTGAAGCATCAGCAAAAGATAGTTCTTCGCGTTCAAAGGCAAGCTTAGATTTTGCAAGCTCACGCATTCTTTTTTGGAGCTTAGGCAAATCCTCAAGAGTCAATGGGCGAGACAAAAGAAAGTCGTAGTAGAATCCTGTTTCAATTACAGGACCAACTCCAAGCTTTGCATCTGGAAACATTTCCAAGACAGAGCTAGCTAAAAGATGAGCTAGTGAATGACGGACGTTATGTAGTTTTTCGTTAGGTGTTGACATATTGGTTAAAATTCGTTAATATGATTACTCGTAAATTTATTGAAGGAGTGGTTAATTGCTTATGGCAGATGCAGGTGCTTCCGGAACGGAAATGCAAAAAAGTTTAGTTTTTGGTGATGATTACCCTATCGGGGTTCTATCCCGATGTCCACAAGATAGAGATAATCATTTTGGTTGCAGTAGCTGTCGTGGAGACGGATCAGTTCAACCGATGTCCTGGAAGTCATCAAACCGATCAGACGACATTTTTGATAGCAAGAAGCAAAACCGTCTTGCTCGGAGAGCGGTCACAATTTTTTAGCTAGCGCTAGAAAAAAATATAGCCCTGGAAATCAACACTTGAGTTTTAATTCAAGTAGCGATTTCCAGGGCCATTTTAGTTAGGCGATTCCGTCCCGGTTCTCCCGATTCCAACTATTGGAATGGGGACTTTTTTATTTAGTTCACTCAAGCTCCGCGGTTGGTAGTCGCATCGACACTCGATATTATACTTTAATTATAGCGCAATCCTAAAAAAGGTCAAAATTCAAATAGTTGCAGTGGTTAATTTTGCCAGTTGCGCTAAGAATCGGAAATTGAATCTGTAATAGTAACAACGTCAGGGACATCACGAAGCTTCTGCAGTAGCTCTTTACTTACTCTAATTTGCGATTGAGTTTTTATGGTTTTGCTTGCCCCCGCACTTCCTACACTTAAATAGACCTGCGCATTACCAGGATTGGCAATCAGTAAATCCTTAATTTGATTCAATGCCTCAGTGTTGTGAATGTTATGCATGTGAATAACAATTTGTTTGTTCTTTTCCATTTCAGAAAGAGCCATGGTGTAAAGTTCATCACTAACAATATCTTTAATTTCCTCTGCAATAATCTTTCTTTCACCGTCTTTGTCCGAGATCCTACCTTTCACTTGTACAATTCTATCCATATCTAAGAAAGGGAGAGCCTGCAACATAACTTTAGGGAAAACTAAAACTTCTGTAGTTCCAGATAAGTCTTGAATTGAGAAAAATGCCATCGGATCATTTTTCTTAGTCAGAGTTCTTTTGTATTTACAAATGATTCCACCGATTAATACAGCTTGGCCGTCGTTAATGTTGGGAACATTAATTATTGGTGTAAATCCCTTTAGCACATTTCGATAGGCATCTAAAGGATGAGCGGATACAAACAACCCAAGATGCTCTTTTTCCCAACCTAATTTTTCTTCTGTACTGGCAGGCTGAGCATCGTTTTTCAACTGAAGTTTGCCAATTTGCATGCTTGCTCCAAACAAAGAACTTTGACCAATGTTATCTTGCCTAAAATGTTCGCGAAGAAAATCTAATACCCGTTCAGTGTTGGCTAACAACTGAGCACGGTCGCCATATCTATCTAGAGCACCCGCTTTAGCCAGTGCTTCCCAGGAGCGCTTGTTGAAACTTTTTGTGTAGCTCTCTGTAAGAAAATGTTCTAAGCTTTCAAACTTAATTCCTTCTTTGTGACAATCAATAATTTTCCTAACAACTTCTGAGCTCAAATTCTTAATTGCACGCAAGCCAAAACGGATCGTATACTCATCAATTACTGTAAAGTCGCCGTAGCTTTCAGTTACGTCTGGCGGCAAAACAGCGATACCCATTTTTTTACATTCTTCAACGGCTGCATAGATTTTTTCTTCATCTCCACTCTCTGCAGTCATCACAGCAGCCATAAACTCAACGGCGTAATTAGCTTTTAAATAAGCGGTTTGATAGCCCACAAGCGCATAGCTAGCAGAGTGAGATTTGTTGAATCCATAGGCAGCAAAAGGTTCGATCCATGTCCAAATTTGAGTGGCTTTTGCTTCGCTCCAACCAGAAGTTTTAACGCATCCTTGAATAAACTTCTCCTTTTGCTTAGCCATCTCTTCTGGGATTTTTTTACCTACCGCTTTACGGAATTTGTCGACTTCTTCCCAGGTGTATCCAGCAAGGTCGTGAGCGATTATCAAAAGGTCATCTTGATAAACCAAAATACCATATGTACGACTAAGGATTCTTTCTAATTCAGGATCCAAGTAGGAAATAAGTTTGGCATTATGTTTACGCGCAATATAGTCTGGAATAAATTGCATTGGCCCTGGACGATACAAAGCAACCATCGCTGAAATATCGAAAATAGTGCTAGGTCTTAGTTCTTTTAAGTAGCGTGTCATGCCAGATGAACCAAGTTGAAAAACTCCAAAAGTCAGACCCTTAGAAAGCATTTCAAAAGTTTTTGGATCAGGATGGGGGAGATTGCCAATATCAATGTCGATGCCGTGACGAAGCTTAATTAACTTCACCGCTTTTTCTAAAATAGAAAGATTGCGAATTCCCAGTAAATCCAATTTAATAGCACCGATGGCATTGCTCTGCATGTTTTCATCAAGAGCATACATGTCGTACTGCGTAATGAGACGTTCCCCATCTGATTCTTTCTGCAGTGGAATGTTGTCTATTAGTGGAGTTGGAGTAATGATGATTCCTGCAGCATGAATTGAAGCATGGCGAACACAACCTTCTAGCTTCTTGGCAATATCAATTATCCGTCTTGTTTCTTCATCGGTTTCATAAATGGTTTTAAGTTCCTCGCTCAACCCAATCGCTTTGTCTAAAGTCATTTCAAAACCTTGCTTACCGAGTGGAATCATTTTGGCAATACGATCACATTTACCATATGGAATCGCTAGCGCTCTTCCTACATCTCGAACTACCGCACGCGCTTTCATCGTTCCAAAAGTAATAATCTGAGCGACTTTGTCGTGCCCGTATTCATTGGTCATCCAGGCAATAACTTCATCGCGTCTGTCATCAGCAATATCCAGGTCAATATCTGGAGGGGTTGGGCGATGCTTGGTTAAGAAGCGCTCGAAAGGCAATTCATAGTAAAGTGGGTCTACGTTTGTAATCGCAAGGATTTTCCCAACAATGGAGCCCGCAGCACTCCCTCTAGTATTGGTTACTGCCCCTAATTTGTGAGCACCTCGAACAATATTAGCCACCATTAAAAAGTAAGGAGCAAATCCTTTAGAGTTAATAATATCTAATTCGTAATCGATTCGTTCTTGAATTTCAGTTGGAATCTTTCCATCTTCTGCGGCGTAGAGAGGCGGGGATAGTTCATACACAACATCTCTTAAGTGTTCTTCGGAAGTTTTTCCTGCTGGTAATTTAACTTCTGGAAACAACCTTTGACCAATTGGGATCTTTACATCGCATCTATTCGCAATAACTTGGGTGTTAGAAATTGCTTCTGGAATGTCTGCAAACTTTTCTTCCATTTCCTTGGTGGTGCTTAGACTCAAGTCATGCCCACGCATGTCTAGCCTTTTTTCTTCTTGCTGAGTTCGGCCTGTGCCTATACAAACCATTATGTCTTGAGCTTCGGCATCATCTTTATTTATGTAGTGGCAATCTTGAGTTGCAACTACAGGGACGCCAAACTTTTTACCTAACGCAATTAATTTATCGTTTGGTTGTAGTTCTTCACCATGATTTGAATTTCGTTGTAGTTCCAAAAAGAAATTATCTTTTCCAAAAATATCGAGCATGATCTTTAACTGCTCTTCGGCAGCACTGCTATCATCTTTGGCGCTTTTCTCGAACGCTCGGGGAATATGTCCTCGTGGACAACCCGAAAGAGCTATTAATCCTTTTGCATGCTTTTTTAAAGTAGGTAGGTCAATTCTAGGTTTGTAGTAATAGCCTTCTACGTGCGCTATTGTAGTCAGCTTCATTAAGTTCAAATAGCCCTCGTAGTTTTCAGCTAACAGGGTCATGTGAAAGTAGTCTGCATCGCTTTTGCCATCTTTGTCGGTCATTAAGCGTGGTGCAATGTATGCCTCAACACCAATTATTGGTTTTATTTCAGCAGCATTACACTCGTTAAAGAAGTCGACCGCACCGTACATAACGCCATGGTCAGTAATGGCTATGCTTGTCTGACCGTCTGCCTTTGCGGCCGCAACTAAATCCGGTACTTTCGAAAGACCGTCTAAAAGTGAATAATGAGAATGGCAGTGGAGGTGGGTAAACATTATGAATAGAGCTGTATTTTTGGTATAATTAGAGTAATCTGAATTTATCATAACACAACCATATGTCAGGCATAAAAGAGACAATTCAAGTTAACGTGGAAGGCGCTATATTAGGCGCCCAAGAAGGCGGTTTTTCCTTTGTCACCCAGTTAAATAATTTACCAAACTGGAAAAGAATTTTAGTCCTGTCTCTTGCGATAGCAATTATTCCTACTTTTTTGATTGCAAGGTTTGGCACTGAGCAGTTTTTGGCTCAGAAGTATGGTCGTGAAGCTCTTTCTGCTCAGGCGGCTTTTCAAACATCTCAGGCGCCAGTGGTGGGCGATATGACTATAATTAAAAACCCTAACAACACTTACAGTGGAGTAGTTTTGGTTAGTAATCCTAATCTAGATTTAGGAGCGACAGGGATTACTTACACTGCAACTTTCCAAGATGCCTCTAAGAAAACCATTTATTCAACAAACGGGACACTATATTTATCTGCAAATGAAAAAAAATATTTAGTCTTCGCCAGAATAGAAAGCGGTTCTAGTGCCGTAGCTTCCGGCAGTGTTACTTTAGACAACGTGAAGTGGCAAAAGAAAATTAATATTCCCGAAGTAAAGTTGCGTGCTTCTGAACCGCTTTTGTATGATGAATCAAACCCTCTAACTTTCATCGCTGAAGGGTCAATAATTAACGACAGTCCTTATCAAATTTCTACCGCAAGAATAGTATTCTTGTTGTACGGTGATAACGATAAGATTATAGGCGTCAGCCAAAGAGATGAATCTAGGCTTGTGCCGTATGGCCGTAGGGCTTACAAACAATTATGGCCAGGGTTGTATCGCACTCAGGTAAAGAAAGTCCAAGTAATTCCAGTGACTAATGCGATGGACCCATTGAACATAACAGTCGATACTAATGTTCCAGTAAACAACAACACGAATAGTAACGACGGATTTGGATTTTAAATAAAATTTTATGCCTCAGGCTACAGTACCCTTTTTCCAAAAACTAAAATATTTTGATGTGCCGCTGCTTATCGTCAGCGGCTTATTGCTTTTGATTGGTTTGGCATTGCAATATGCTGTTTCTGTATCGGGTGATACCATGGAGATTTTCTATCGTCAGCTTATCTTTTCTATTGGTGGAATAATTTTATTTTTGCTTTTTGCTTCTTACAACTACCACAAACTAGCGAAATTAAATCGTATTGCATATATAATTTTGATTCTTTCTCTTATATACCTATTAGTTTTTGGAGATCCAATCCGTGGTGCTAGTGGTTGGATTGAATTAGGTTTCTTTAACTTGCAACCAGCTGAGTTAGCAAAAATAATTATTATTCTTGGATTAGCTCGTTGGTTGTATTTAAATCGTGGACAGATTAACACCTGGAAGAATTTCGGCACTACTTTTTTATACACAGCAATTCCCGCAACTTTAATTTTCTTAGAACCAGACCTTGGTTCCGCAGTTATCGTAATGGGAATTTGGTTTGGAATGATGCTAATTAGCCCTTTGAAAAAGTATTATATAGTAATTTTTGTAATCTTTGCGTTGGTTTTTGCTGGAGCATCCTGGCAATTTTTGCTCAAAGACTACCAGAAGAATCGTGTTGAAGTATTTTTGAATCCGGATAAAGATCCAAAAGGAAAAGGTTACAATGTTCGCCAAGCTATTATTGCAGTTGGAAGCGGGGAAATGTTTGGGCGTGGGTTAGGTCGAGGTTTGCAGAGTCAGTTAAAGTTCTTACCCGAAAGACAAACTGACTTTATTTTCGCGTCGGCAGCCGAAGAAATCGGTTTCGCAGGGACGAGTGTAATTTTAACTTTGTTCTTCGTGCTCTTTACAAGACTAATTCGCATAATGCGTTACGCCCGTGATGACCTCGCCATGTACATAACTGGTGGTATATTTTTCCTTTTTGTCATCCAGGTGTGCGCCAACATCGGTATTAATTTAGGACTTTTACCAGTGACCGGGATCCCACTTCTATTCATTTCTTACGGTGGAAGCTCGTTAATGGTGACTTGTATTGCATTGGGGATTGCCCAAAACGTAGCGCGCCAGTCCAAAGCTTTGCGTTTCTAATTTAGCGGTGTATAATCAAGTTAAGAAATAGCACAAAATATATGAAAAAATTCGATTTGAAAAAAGTACTATCATGGTTAGGATTCATGCTGCATTGCCCAGTTTGTAATGCAAAATACGACTTTTCAAATATTAAAATTCTAGACAGTGATACCGACACAGAAACAGCTGATGCCCGTCTGCTTATTCATTCTGACTGTGCAAAGTGCAAAAGTTCAGTAATGTTCAATATAGATATAAATGGGCCAGATATATTTACAGTAATTGCAAAAACTGACCTAACTAGTAAAGATAGCGATAAATTCAGCGAGCTTGAGGCTATAGGCGTAGATGACTGTATAACTGTCCATAAGAGCTTAAAATCGTTTAATGGAGACTTTATTAAAGCTTTAAAAGCTCATAAGTAGAGGGCTTTAGCGCCCTTGCAAAATTCCTGGTTATTTGGTAGAATATCAGGGTATTAATTTTAGATATGGAATTTAGATATGGAAAAAGTTCAATTAAAATCTGAAGCACGAGAGATTAACACTCGCACTGCTAAAGCGTTATACCGCCAAGGTTTGATCCCGGTCGAACTATATGGTAATAGCGTAGCGAATACTCATTTGAGCGTTAATCAAATTGAGTTCGAAAAAGTACTTCGTAAGGCTGGTGAAAGCACAGTTATCGAACTACAGTTACCTGGTGGCGATGTTCGCAACGTTTTGATCCAAGACGTAGAACGTCACTATTTATCTAGTCAACCAATTCACGTTGACTTCTACGAAGTTAACTTGAAAGAAAAATTGACTGCAACTGTTCAAATCGAATTTATCGGTGAAGCTCATGCTGTTAAAGCTTTGGGTGGAACTCTTGTAAAAGCTTTGAATGAAGTTGAAGTAGAATGTTTGCCTGGTGACTTGCCAGCACACTTTGAAGTCGATATCTCTGTACTTGATACTTTTGATAAGCAAATTCTAGTTAAAGATATTGTGGTTTCTGACAAAGTTGAAATTAAAGCTGAACCAGATGAAATGATCGCCGCTGTACAACCTCCACGCGACATGGAAGCTGAAGAAGCTAACAATGTTGTTGATGAAGCTGCTGCAGTAGCTGCTGCTGTTGGTGCTGAACCTGAAGCAGAAGCTAAAACTGAAGATAAGAAAGAATAACTTTCTCATAGTAAAAGATAAAAGCCGATCGTTCCTCCAGACGATCGGCTTTTTGTATGCTCAGCACCTTTTTGCTTTAGTAGATTGATAGGAGTTGTGTCCTTTCGTTCCATCGACGCAAAACGGCGTATGATATTCCTCCAAGAAACAGGCTTACGCCAAAAGCACTAAAGAGTGCGTTCAGTGGCGCGAAGCCTGTATTCACCTTGATTAAGAGAATTCCTATAATTACTACTAACTCGCAGCAAATTACAATCAGTGGACCTAGAATAAACAGTTGGTAACCCTTCTGTATATCTGGCCAACCTTTTATGGCAATTCTGAGTCCGTATAGGAACAGGAAACCTCCGAAGAAAAGAAGGGTCGTCCCATCGTTCAAAAACTCTGGTAGAACAATATGGTATCGATCTTTAAAGGAAGGGTTCAAAATGTTTGCACCAGCTATCACGAACATTAACGCAAAGATGAATCTTGGCATGATTACCTTTACCTCCATTTGAAAACTTAGTCTCGGTACTACTTTGAGCGAATTGTAATTTACTTTGTTCGCTTAGTCAAGGATAGTTTTATGAATCTGTCTAACCCCTTGAAATCTTTAATTACAGTCTTTTTGAAACCGTTTGCTTTCATATCACTTGCCTTAGGGTCTATTTCTAAGAGTACTATCGCATCTTTGTTTAGATGAGTTCGTAATTGATTAACCAGTTTTTTTATTAATACAAAATCGTCAGTTCCATCACTTAGTGCGAGCTTGGGTTCGTGTTTTAAATTTTCGTATAACTTTTTGTAATCTGATTCTGGGACATAAGGTAGATTAGCAATAATTATATCGAACTTTCCCTTTAGTCCAGAAAGTAAGCCAGCTTTATAGAAAGTAATATTGGCTTTAGCTGCCAGTGCATTTCGCTTTGCAACACTTAGTGCTTTGTCAGAAATGTCAGAGGCAAAGACTTGTACTTTGGAAGCATCAGAGTTAAACGCAATGCTGACAGCAATAGCTCCTGAGCCTGTTCCAACATCTAACACCCGTAAGGTTTTTCGTCCAGATACCTTTTGCTTCTTAGCTAGAATTCTCAGAGATTCATCTACTATCCACTCAGTTTCCGGGCGCGGGATAAGAACATTCTTATTAACTTTAAAATTAAGTCCGTAAAAATTCTTATAACCAGTAAGATAGGCGATAGGTGTTTCTTTTTCAATGCGCTCTTCAGCTAATTCCTCAATTCTCTTTGCTTCTGTTGCAGTCAAAACATAGTCACCATTCATATACAAAAACTCCTTGGATTGTCCTAAAACGTGGCCAAGGAGAATTTCTATTTCATTGCCCAATTCATGGGTAGAATACTTTTTGAGTAGTTCTGAGATTGTCATTTAGAAATTTAGATTAGTCGGCAATCGCGGCTCGACGCATTTCCAAATCAGCTACTTGCAGCGCGGAAATGATAGGTTCGAACTGACCTTCCATTATCAAGTTAATCTGGTTGAAGTTTTGGTTGATGCGATGATCTGTAACACGATCTTGTGGGAAGTTATAGGTGCGAATTTTTTCGCTTCTGTCACCAGTACCAATTTGACTGCGGCGGTTATCGGTAATTTTCTTTTCTTCAATTTCCCGGAAATGAGCAGCAACACGAGAACGAATTACAGCCAAAGCTTTTTCTTTATTCTGCGCTTGCGAACGTTCATCCTGACAAGTGGCAACAATTCCAGTAGGAATATGTACAATGCGGATAGCACTATATGTGGTGTTAACACTCTGTCCGCCAGCACCAGAGCTAGTAGTCGCTTCAATCTTCAAATCCTTCATTTCAATCGAATAATCTTTTTCTTCTAACTCAGGCATTACTGCAATTGTAATTGTTGATGTGTGCACGCGTCCTTGCTTTTCAGTTTCTGGAACACGTTGGACGCGGTGCACGCCAGATTCGTATTTAAATTTGCTGTATGGGCCACCAGTTGTTCCATTTGACCCAGCTCGTCCTTTTACTTCAAAGATAATTTCTTTGAATCCACCAGCTTCACTTTTGGAGCTAGAAACAATGTGGACAGTCCATCCATTTGCTTCTGCATATTTACCATAACCGCGGAACATTTCTGCAGAGAACAGAGTTGATTCATCGCCACCAGCACCAGCACGCATTTCAATGATAATATTTTTATCATCGTGCTCATCTTTTGGAATCAGTTCAACTTCAATTTTATCTGTTAATTCAATGATTTTACTCTCCAACATTTCAATGTCTTCCGCAGCCATGTTGCGCATCATTTCATCATCGCTATCTAGTAACTGTTTATTCTCTTCAATCTGTTTTTCCGCTGATTGCAAACTTTGGATTTTTTCAACTGTTGGTAAAAGTTCCACCTGACGGCGACCAACTTTAGCCATATCAAAATCGCCACCCGAACTCATCTGCTCGGTTAGCGCATCGTACTCTTCTAATATTTTGATAAATCCTGGTTTCATAACTCAGTTATTGTATGATTTTTATTGATTAATAGCAAGATAAAAAAAGGCGAGAGAATTAAAAGTCATTCTCCCGCCGACACACACCATCATATGAATAAATTCAAAAATGATTGTGTTTTCTGCGTTTGCAACCAATATTCGTCAACATTAGTGGCAGACAGCAGTGGACGTTTTAAAGCACGCTCTCCGCAAGCTGCAATTAACAAGTTGCATGGTTTGTACGTGCGACGTCCGTCTATTTATGTACCAGTAGACTGATCATTGTGCATCAATTTTGATAAACTAAACTGATTAGCAGTTCTGATTTCGCTGGATTATCTTCATTAGCTAACCTAACATCATGCGTGACTTAGTCACTCTGTGTGGGAGGCTTTCCCTAACAGTTTTATGGATTCTAACACATAAGTCGATGTTTGTCAATAAAAAAATTGTTTAAAAAAAGACCACCGAAATTTCGGTGGTCTTCCTTTTTTTGCTTTGAATATTATTTCTTAACAATTTTTGCAGTAGTTGTAGTGCTGCGAGCTTTGCGAGGCTTCTTTTCTACCTTAGTAGCTTGAGCCTTAGCGCCAGCTTCGATACGCTTCTTGAAGCGTTCTACGTTACCACGAGTATCTAGCAATTTCTGCTTACCGGTATAGAACGGGTGGCATTTGCTACAGATTTCAGTATCGATTGCTTCAGATGTGGAACCAGTCGAAAACTTATTTCCACATGAGCAAGTTACTTGCACATCTTTGTGGTATGTTGGGTGAATACCGTCTTTCATAGGGAACCTTTCTTCGCCTTGCTCAATACAAGGCAGGTTTAATTAAGTTGATTGGAAAAATACTCTATGAGCAGACTATTGGCGAACGCGCGAGGTTTGCTACTTTAGGCGGGCCGAGACAGAGTGTGTCTGCGAATGGAGTATTTTTCCAATATCTAACGAATTATACCTATACTTGCCAAAATAGTCAATAGATGTTAGAATTTGGGAGTAATTAATTAACATATTTCGTACGTTATCCTGTCCTCGGTGGCCATCTGGACCCGAAGCGATCGTCGAAATAGAAGTGAAAGGATAACAATGAAAGATATTACTCTTTTAGAGTTGCTCCAAAGCGGCGCCCATTTTGGGCATAAGACTTCCCGTTGGAATCCCAAAATGAAGCCTTACATCTTTACTGTGCGTAACGATATCCATATTTTGGATCTCGAAAAGACACGCAAAGCTTTAACTAAAGCTGCAGAGTTCGCAGGTAGCATCGCGCAAGCCGGTGGTACTATTTTGTTCATTGGTACAAAGCGACAAGCTCGCGGCGTTATCCAAAAGAACGCTGAAGAAATCAATTCACCATATATTAACGTGCGTTGGTTAGGTGGAACATTCACTAACTTTAAAACTATCCAAAAGACAGTTCGTAAGTTAGAAAAGTTGCAAGAACTAAAAGCTAGTGGTCAATTAGAAAGCCGTTACACTAAGAAAGAACGTTTATTAGTAGAACGTGAAATTGAAAAGCTAGATAAATTGTTTGTTGGTATGAAAGACATGAAGCGTATTCCTCAAGCTGTATTCATCGCAGATATTAACTACGATGACATTGCTCTTGCTGAAGCTCGCAAAATGAAAGTACCTATAATTGCTATTGTAGATACTAATTCAAATCCAGAAGGTGTTGATTACCCAATCCCTTGTAATGATGATGCAACACAAGCAGTAGAGTTAATCACATCTACTATTGCAGCATCTATAAAAGAAAAGCGCGTTGCAGCAGTTGTAACAACTCCGACTGCACCGACAGCTCAAGCTTAATTGCTTAAATTAAAAGTAATAAAGAAAAATACTATGTCTGATAACAATCTTATTAAAGAACTTCGCGAATTAACTGGCGCTGGCATTATGGATGTAAAGGATGCTTTGTCAGAAGCTGGTGATGATCGCGATAAAGCATTGGACCTTCTACGTAAGAAGGGGATGGCAAAAATGGCTAAGAAAGCTGACCGTGTTGCTAAAGAAGGTATTGTAGAAAGCTATATCCACTCTGGTGGCCGTATTGGCGCTCTAGTTGAACTAAACTGTGAAACTGACTTCGTAGGCCGTACTGATGACTTCAAAGCTCTAGCTAAGGAATTGGCATTACACATTGCAGCTGCTAACCCTTTGTACGTTAGCCGTGACGATGTCCCAGAAGAAGTTATTTCAAAAGAACAAGAAATTTACAAAGAACAATCTGCCGGAAAACCTGAAGATGTCATGCAAAAGATGATTGAAGGTAAAATGGAAAAGTACTTTGAGGAATCATGTTTGCTTGAACAACCTTTCGTTAAAGATTCATCAAAAAAGATTAGTGATTTAATCGCAGAGTCTACTGCAAAAATGGGTGAGAATGTTCAAGTTCGTCGCTTCGCACGTTTCATGCTCGGTAACTAATAGAAATTAAAACTAAGTTAGCCAATGCCTTATAATCTAGCTGCAAACTTAATACTGATTCTATCGATACTCGGAGTCATTATTTTGGTGATGCGTAGATTGCCACAGGCAGTTGGTGAGCACAAAGAAGATCAACAACAAGATAGCGGTCCGGAAGTAGGAGAGGTTTTGGCAGAAAAAGGTTTGCCGACCAAAACTGCTTCCCGGATTCGTTCCTTGGGTAAAGTCGCATCACATAAAGTTTGGCAATTTGTTTTGGAAGCTAAAGGCTTAAAGCATACTCCAAAAATTAATTACAACTTTAAACGGATCTTAAAGAAAGATAAAGAAGCAGAGGTTAAACCACCGATAGCACGCAACGAAGATTACTACATTGAGTTAATCAAGCGTCATCCGAAAGAAATGGTTTATTATGACCAACTCGGTCAATTCTATCTGGAAGCTCGTAAGTATGATGACGCAGCGAATGTTTACGAATACTTAACTGAGCATGCTCCGACTAACAGTGGTTATTTTGCAAAGTTAGGTTTATCTCAATTGCACGATCAGCAGTTTGATAAATCTCAAGCGGCTTACGAACAATCTGTTAAACTTGATGCCAGTCACCCAAATCGTTTCTACAACTTAGCCCTTGCAGCTCAAGGACAGAAGAAATGGAAAGTAGCAGTAAAGGCTTTGGATGCTGCGTTAGAGCTGGATCATGATAATAAGAAGTATGCCGATTTGCGTTTCGAGTTAGAGTCTAAAGGGAAGACTACTGTACCAGTTGAAAATATTCATAAAACAGAGTAAAATATTTGAGTTGCATAAGGCTTACTGCCTATCAGCTCACTACGCCGTTGTAGCTCAGTTGGTAGAGCATCTCCATGGTAAGGAGAAGGTCTGCGGTTCGATCCCGCACAACGGCTCCAGCTTAGTGCTAGAGCGCACTGTTAATTGAGAATTTGGGTCGGTTGTGGAGCGGTCAAACACTGGAGACTGTAAATCTCCCGGCTTTATGCCTTCACAGGTTCGAATCCTGTCCGGCCCACCAGAAAAAACACCGAAAGGTGTTTTTTTTAATCCACAGGCTGGACTTTTACAAGGGTTTATGTTAGAATTTTAAAGTTAATTTGGAGCTGATAAGAAGGCTATTAGCACCCTTTGGGGAGCACTATGCCGGCTTAGCTCATCCGGTAGAGCAACGGTTTTGTAAACCGTAGGTGGTCGGTTCGAGTCCGACAGCCGGCTCCAGAAAAGTTAATCTATCAGATTAAGTAGAATTAAGAATTTTTATGTCACAAGATAATCGCATCGATCTAGAATGTACTGTGTGTCACAACTTGAACTACGCTACAACGAAGAACAAGAAGAACACTCAGGCAAGACTAGAAATTAAAAAGTTTTGTAAGCACTGTAAAGTTCAGACAGCTCACAAAGAAACTAAGAAGTAGTATTGCCCCGCCCCGAGCGGGGTTTGCTATAATGAGACTGAATAGGTAGTGCAACTTGCGGGCTTCGTATAGTGGCAGTACGCTGGTCTCCAAAACCAGCTGCGTAGGTTCGATTCCTACAGCCCGTGCCACAAAATCACTCACCGAATGGTGGGTGTTTTTGTTTAAGGGCTAGTTATATTAGAACTGGTGTATAATTAACATATGTATTTCATAAATATGTAGATGGAAAATAGAAACTATAAATCAGAGCATGATATCCAAAATCAAGTAGATGCGACTTCAGAGATTTTGGGATTAGATATTGATCGCGGAGTGAATGACAGCAATCTTTCTATAGAAGATATCAAATCGAAATTCCCAGAAAGGTATAATACTTATTTAAAGCTGTTACGTAGCCGTAGGAATGAATCTGACATTTCCCAACATGAGTTAGTTAAGTTGCGTACTTCTATTCAAGCTTTGAATAACCTAGATGAATACATTTCTCACCATCAATTGAACCCTGAAGAGCGAGTCCTTAGGGATAGACAATTTACTGTTTTTGAAGATGTGCGAACGTTTCTCGAGGAAGGACATAAAGAGGGTTATGTAAAATTACCAACTGGAGTTGGTAAAACTGTCCTGTTTTCCCAGATAACAGAAGCGCTGGGATTAAAATCATTGATTGTGGTCCCTTCTAAGATCTTAGTCAATCAGACTGGGGAAAAATTGGAACAATTTACCGACATAGATTTTGGAAAATATTACCAAGAAGAAAAGAATTTTGATCAAGATGTGACTGTAATAACATATCCATCTTTAATTAATGCTGTTTCAAGTGGCGTCATTAATCCTAACGACTATGACTTATTGATTCTAGATGAAGCCCATAAAGCTTTGGGAGAAAAGACCATCGAAGCAATTCAAAGTTTTGATGCCATTAAGCTAGGGTTCACAGCAACTCCTCGATATTCAGACAATAAGCATGTAAAAGAGCTTCTGAATACAGAGGTCCATAACATGAATATTATTGAAGGAGTTCAAGAAGGTTTAATTAATAGATTTAAATCTATCCTGGCTTATACAAGTACTGATCTCTCTAGTGTTAAATTAAATACTAATCACAACTATGATAGTGTCGATTTAGAAAAAGCTGTTAATAATGAGGCTCGTAATTTATCAGCAGTCGAATTGTACAATAAAGCTTTTAAGGGTGAAAGGGTTGTTGCGTATTGCTCTGGGGTTAACCATGCAAGGGATATAAATCGGTTGTTTGAAGAATCTGGGGTGAAAAGTGCAGTTATTTCGGGCAGCACGAAACCTGAACAAAGAGACGAAATCTTAGATCGATTCCATAGCGGCGAAATTAAAGTTTTGTGCAATGCTAGAGTTCTTATCGAAGGTTTCGATGAACCAAGGGCTACAGCTGCATTTAATTTACACCCAACTCTGTCTCAAGTAGATGCTGAGCAAAGAGGGGGGCGAGTACTCAGATTGAATCCAGATAATGCTGAAAAGTGGGCGTACATCATAGACTTTATAGATAAAAGCCCTGCTCGGCCAATGATTTTGTTTTCTGAAGTTGCTAATGCTGCAGAAGTAGACAGCTCAGAGCGACGGTTTCTGGGAAACTCAGAAAGTGTTGATCCGGCAGAAAAAAACAAGGATGAAATAGCTAATAAGTTATCTGATTTAAATATTGAAGGGTTGAAAGTTATTGTTGATACGAAGGAGATCATGAGTATATCGAAAGACTTTCAGGAGCAAAGAGTAGAAGCAAGTTTAGCTCCTGATAACTGGCTTAATGCTAATCAAATTAGCAAGAATTACAATTTGCCTTATATGGCTGTATATTCTTTACTTAGTTCACTCGCAGCAGGTAACCCAGATTTGGCAGGCACGTTTAAGAATGATAAAGGTGTAGTGTATGATCATTATCATCCAGACTTAGTTAAACAAGTAGTAGATAAGTTGAAACCGAGAGCTGAAACTAATTGGGCGCCAGAGGGGTGGATTACTCATAAGGGGTCCCAGGCTATTTTAGGCTCTGCCCAGAGAATAATTGAAGTTGAAGCTGATAAATATAGAGATCAAAACCCAGACTGGTTTAAAGAGTATAAAACTCAAAATCATATACTTGAACATTACTCCCCTGAGTTAATGGCTATTTTGAAAGTTGAATTTGATAGCAGAAAGGCGCCAGAAGGTTGGAAAACTGCAAGTGCCCTAAGAAAAGAAGTGAAAACATCGGATGTCACTATCAAAAAATTTGTTGAGCGCTATAGAACAGAGCACCCTGATTGGATTAAGCAGTACTATACTAGGGCTGGTCAAGTGGATTTTTATCATCCTGAATTAGTGCTTCTTATTGAAAAAGAATATTCAAAAATTGAATTTCCATCTCCACCTGATGGATGGAAAACTACGAGCCAGTTATATTCTGAGCATGGTGTTGATTACGAGAGGTCTGCAAGATTTGCTGAAAATTATAGAGTTATGCATCCTGGTTGGTTTGGAAAGTTTAAAACCCGAAGCAAGGTTGCTGAGCATTACCATCCAGATTTGGTAAAAGAAATTTTGGACTGGGATGCAGAGCGAAAAAGTGTTACAAGCCCTCCTGAGGGTTGGATAACGCCTTATGCTTTAGCTCTTAAGTACAAGCATGCTCGGGAAACTATTATTCGTGATGCTGAGCAGTTTAGGACAACGAATCCGGAGTGGTTTCAAAGTTACAAGGCCGCCAACATGATAACCGAGCACTACCATCCAGAATTGTTAAAAGCACTTTTGGCTCTTTATGATCAGAAGCCCTGATTCTATTTTGGAATAAATGATATAATTACTATATGAATATAAACTTCGTCGCGGTACTAGTTGCCGCTGTTGCGCAATTTATTTTTGGCGCAATATGGTACATGCCTATATTTGGGAAAATGTGGGGCAAAATCCATGGCTTCGATAAAGCAACTCCAGAAGAGCAAAAAGTGATGACCAAGAAAATGGCACCTCTTTTGGTTGCTCAATTCGTTTTTACGATTATAACTTCCGTGGTCTTCGCTCTGTTAATGAACGGCCTACCAAGCGATTGGAACGTGTATGGGCTAGCAGGATTCTTCTGGCTAGGGTTTATCGTTCCAACCCAAGTTTCTGCAGTGCTCTTCGGTGGGACTGATCCAAATTGGTTTATGCAAAAAATCTTGATTATGGCCTTTGGCTCATTGGGATGCATGATGATCCTTGCTTATATGCTCCAAGCTTTCTAAATTAACTTTAAAAAATCGCCGTAAAGGCGGTTTTTTGTTATGCTTAGGAAATGAAACACTGGTTATTTAAAACAGAACCGAATAGTTATAGCATTGATGATCTTCAAAAAGAGAAGAAAACTCTTTGGACAGGAATACGCAACTATCAGGTTAGAAACATGCTTCGAGATGATATTGCAAAAGGGGATAAGGCCCTCATTTACCACAGCAGCTCAGGGGATATTGGCATAGTTGGTTTGGCTGAGGTAATTAAAACTTCCATCCCAGATCCAACTGCTTTTGACCAGAAAGATCATCACTTCGACCCAAAGAGCAAAAAAGCTAGTCCAACTTGGTATTGCTGTGAAATAAAGTTTGTTAAAAAGTTCAAAGAAATTTTGCCGCTCAAAGAAGTAAAGCAACACCCAGAACTTATGGAAATGAAGTTGTTGCAAAAAGGAAGCAGGCTTTCTATCACGCCAGTGACTAAACTTGAATTTGAATTAATAATAAAGATCTCATGAATATAAAAGCAGTAGGTTTCGATTATGGAGGAGTTGTTGGAATTCACAAGAGTGTGATGCCAGATATTTCAGCTGCCATAAATTTACCAGTCGATGAAATTCGTACTGTCTATTTAAAGTATAATCGATTAGCAAATGTGGGAGGGCGATCATATCAAGAAGTGTGGAAGATGGTATTGGACGAGTTAGGCAGGGGAGAATTCTCAGACACCGTGAATAAGTTATTAGCCGTTAATGATGCAATCGTTTTAAACGATGATGTGCTAAACCTTGTCCATGAATTGCGTGACAAAGGAATTCGGGTCGGATTGTTAACAAACAATACATCTTACAATGGTGAAGCTTTAAGGAAAGTTGGCCTTGCAGATCATTTCGATTCTTTCTTTGTTTCGGCAGAAATTGGCTATCAAAAACCAGAGTTGGAAGCATTTAAAGTCTTATTCGACAGTCTCGGCGCATCTTTTGAAGAATCAGCTTATATTGATGACGCACCTAGCAGTTTAAGATTGGCTGGCGAAATTGGCTATCATCCTATATTATTCACTAGCTATGATCAATTAAGAAAAGAGCTAATTTCTTTAGGAGTATTAGAATAATGTCAGAAAAATTTGAACACGAAGAACTTCTAATACGCACAGTCTTAGAACCAGAAGAAATTGTAGAAATTCAACTGTTGGAAGAAACTGAAAATTCATTGGATATAGTAGTAATGGTGACTCCTGATGAGTACATCCAAAGTTACGTGCGACCATTTAGGAAAATTGGTTATGAGTTTTATCCTGAGAATTCATCAATTATTAAACTACATTTCCAAAAAGGGGAGACCTTTAAATATAACTTAAGCCTTAGTCAGGCAAATTAGTATGGAAGAATTAGACATAGAAAAATTATATAAATCAGCTGAGAAGCATATTGTTGACCATCAGTGCAGCGCTCATCCATACAAATATGGTGAAAAGCTTGTTGAATATGTTTCCGAGCGTAAGCCTAAGAAAATCTTGGAAATAGGTACTGGCATTGGATATACAGCGGTTTTGATGGCGCTTGCAAATCCAAACGCTCGCATCGAAACAATGGAGAAAGATTTAAAGCATGCACAAACTGCTAAAAAGTATTTTAAAGATAAAAAAGTTGCGGAAAGAATCTCGGTAATTAATGACTTCGCCGAAACAGTTTTACCAATGATTAAAATCCAGTATGATTTTATCTTTTTTGACGGATATCAGATTCACTATGAATTTCTTCCTCAGTACAAGCGACTGCTTAAAAAAGATGGAATACTTTTCTTGGCGAATAATCATTTAAAGAGTAAAACAAGTGATCAATTTTTTGCCGAGCTTGAAGATGGTAAAACTTGGAAGATCTTAGAGCAGTTCGACGATACAACTATAGCTCAGCGTTTATAAAACAAGGCCAAATTTTAACCCTATCTTTTTTACGATAAAAGGAGTATACTTAACGTATTATTGGTTAAAAAACGCATAGATATGAGCGCAATTGACAAAGAGAAAATTTTCGTAGAATTGCGAAAGTATCATACTGAAGAATTTCCAGAAAAGCTGGCGAATGAAGAAATGAAAGCACTTCGTGAAGAGTTTCAAATCATCGAAGATGATATTGTCACCATGCTATTAAGCTTAGTAAATGGCAAACTTGGTTTTGTTGATTTTAAAAAGGAATTAGCAGACTTCACAGACAAAGTTAAAGTCTTAAAAACAGGGGATCGCTTGGAAGATGAAAATCGTAATTTCTTCCTTGCTAAGATAGCTCATTTGAAAGAACTATTAGAAATAGCAGAGCACGCAATTTTCAAACTTAAAGTTCCCCGAGTGCCTAAAGCTGTATAAAAATTCACACATTTAGTTGTGTGTTTTTTATTGGTTTCATTTACATCATAACTTCTTCATTTCTCTCTAATAAAGTTATAAGTGAAATAATTAAATAAAGAAAAGTCTTATGGATTCATCTGTATCATCTCGCACAAAGCCACTGTACCGTGGTACTCAAATTGTTTGGTACGTAGTAGGCATATTAGAAGCGTTGTTAGCTTTCAGATTTATTCTGAAGTTGTTGGCAGCTAACCCGACTGCAGGGTTTACAAGCTTCATTTATGGGGTAACATATCCATTTGCAGCACCATTCTTAAGTGTATTCAAATTGCCAAGAGTAGAAGGTAGCGTATTAGAGTGGACAACTTTGCTAGCGATGTTAGTTTATTTCTTAATAGCACTAGCAATTATCAAACTATTTGTAATGAGTAAAGCAGTATCTACTCCAGAAGCTGCTGCTAAACTTGACCAACAAGATTAATTGAATTAGAAATTAATCAATAATTAAACTATTGCGAGCATTAAATTTTGGCTCACAATACATAAGGAAAAAGTTATGGGTATTATAATTTGGATAATATTCGGTGCATTAGCCGGATGGATCACTTCAATGATCATGGGCACTAACATGTCTCAAGGTTGGATCGGGAACATTGTCGTCGGAATTATTGGTGCAATTATTGGTGGCTTCATCATGAATGCGCTAGGCCAAGGCGGAGTTTCAGGCTTTAACCTATACAGCCTATTGGTCGCTATTCTAGGAGCGGTGATTCTAACCGTAATAGTCAAAGCCTTCCGTGGAAACGGTCGCTCGGCTTAATATAGCGCTAACCAAGGCCGCTCTCCACGTATATTAGATGAGCGGCCTTTTAAATTGGCTGAGTATTGACAAAATGGCAAAAAAGTGCTATTATAACGAATCAATAACGTACATCAATGAGCTCAAAATTATTTAAACAAATTGGCGCATCACTAACAACCCTTATAATTATGGGTGTTTTTGCTTTGCCATCATCAGTAAATGCTAGTTATTCTAGCTCTAGCGACCCTTTTTACGGTTGGACTGGCGTAAATAATTTAAGTTCAACAAATTCCAGCAACCCATTTGAAGGTTGGACTGGAGTAAATAACTCTGCTAGTACTACAAATACTACAAACCCAAATAATCCATTCAGCGGATGGACCGGCGTTAATAATCTAACTACTACAGGATCTACTTCAACATCTAATCCTTTCGCAGGTTGGACTGGAGTTGATAACTCTAATCCAAGCAATTCTTCTAGTTCTGCAAGCAGCACTTTTGGATCTTGGACGGGGGTAAATAATTCTAATGAGACTTCATTACAAAACAATCCTTTTGGTGATTGGACTGGTGTTAATAACTCTGACTACATAGGAACTCAATCTTCGAACTCTTCAGATATCTTTGGAACATGGAGTGGTGTGAGTAATTCTGATCAGGCTAGTAATTCTACAAGTTCGAACAACTCGTTCGGGGATTGGTATGGCACATCATCTAGCAGTTCTAGTAATATAGCTTTAGCTTCATTCTCATCAACCACAGACTCTGCGTCTAAACCTCAAATCTCCGGTGGTGCTGAAACTTACTATTTAGCCCCGACCACAGGTGTAGATAAAATGGCTCCATATGGATTTGCTGGATTACTTACCGCTGGATTCCTGATAGTCAGAAAACGAAAATTACTCTTTAACTAAAAAACTGATAGAATACCCTTACGGGTATTCTTTTTTTATTGTGTGAATTGCCCAAATTTGTTACCTTTAAATGACCATTAACGTATAAATATATGATTACCAAACAAGACCTGATCTTTTTATTGACCATGGAGTTAAGCACTACCTCCAAAGTCATTGCTAATGTTCCGGAAGGTCATATGGACTATAAGCCGAATGAGATTAAGTCGAACTCAGTAGAGGCTCTTTTGAAAAACATGATAGCTGAGCATGGAATGTTCACTACAATTTTAAAAGGCGACCAAGTCACTAATCCAATGGCTGATGTACCAGATTTTAGTACTGTGGCAGAAGCAGTTAAAATTTATGATGAAAAGAAAGATGCGTTTATGGCGACTCTAGAATCAACTCACGAAGAAGATTTTCTGCAACCGTATTCTTTGTGGGGCATGGATGGTACTCGAGCCGATGTTATCCTCGGACTTATACGAGATATGATTCATCACCGTGGACAACTTACTGTGTATATTCGTTTATTGGATGGTAAAGTCCCATCTGTTTATGGCCCAACTTTTGATGAACCAATAAATCCTACAGCTTAATTATTTACTATTTGATGAGTTTACCAAATCACATTGCAATTATTCCTGATGGAAATAGACGCTGGGCGGAATCCCGGCTTTTAAATCCGTGGGAAGGACATATAGAAGGGACTAAACGTTTTTGGGAAACAGCACTTGCGTGTCTTGATCTAGGAATTCCAAACGTTACTTTTTGGGGTGGATCATATTCAAACTTAAAAAAGAGAACTGCCATTGAGGTAAACTATTTGTTTAAGATTATGTCAGATGAGATCGCTAAGCCGAATGTATTAAATAAGTGTTTGCAAAATGAGGCGCAATTTAAAGTTTTAGGTGAGTGGACAGACTTTGTTAAAGACAAAAAAGTTGTAGAAGCAGTTTTAGATTTGCAAAATAAAACCAAGCATTTCAAAAAGAATACTTTAACTATTTTATTTGGCTACGATGGACAGCGTGAAATGATTGCAGCTGCCAACTCTTTGGTGAAGAAAGGCGATAGCGTAAATAGTAAGAGCCTTAGATCATCTTTGTGGACTGCAGATTTACCAGATGTAGACTTAGTTATTCGCACAGGAGGAGAACCGCATTGGTCAGCAGGGTTTATGATGTGGCAAATAGCTAACAGTCAATTTTATTTTACAGATATTCTTTGGCCAGATTTTAAGAAGCCAGAATTAAAAAAGGCACTCGTTGATTACGAGCGCCGTGAGAGAAGATTGGGGAAGTAGCATCGACTAAACGCGATGTGGTCCCGGCGAGCTTGTTTTATAGACCACAAAGATTGTAGTTTGACCTTCTAATATAGCGTGACTAGCGCTAATTACTTCGAATTCATTGAACTCGTTTAACTTTCTTGACGCTGATTGAACCCAGTTGTTAAAAACGAATTCAATCCCACCCAGCCCAGCGCCAGCACTTAATATTTTTGAATACACTTTAACATCCAAATTTTCACTCGACATATATCACCTCCTAAAATCTGTACTTCGAATCAAAACAAAAACACACTATTTAAAAAACAAATTGTGTGTTTTTGTTTTGTCCCAAGCAAACTCGTAAGCCGAATTCTGTTTCTAAATGATCATCTATCTGGGATCGTTGTTGCCAACGACCTCGTTGCTGCCTACCTAATTTGGCATTGCACTCAAGTAAGAATTTAGCCGTTTCACCCGATATGTTTCCATATCGATTCACCCAACCAACTTAGTGGGGTGCGCAATCATTTCTGATTAACGCGTCTCTGTTCGCATCTCTGAAGTTACCTTCGACGGGTGTTACCCGCTACCATTGTTAATAACTCTATAGAGGCTATCAACTAAGTGTTCGGACTTTCCTCCCCAGCAGCAGCTTTCGCGCGCTTAGGGCGATCATTCGATTTGCTTGGAACCTCAAAAGATTACCACATTTTGGGCGTATTGTCAATAAATACGCTAAAATAAGCCCTTTACCAGTCCTGAGGACGCTCTTTGTACCAATCAGCTAGGCCGCTTTCTAAAGTATATTCATACTTATAATCAAGATTCTTTAAAATCTTCGGACTGATGTTGTTATATTTCAGGACTTTTCTTACAGTGACCGGACTAATGGACTGCTTTCTGCCGAGCATCTTGTTTAAGAAGTGAACGAAGTAGGACCCTAAAAGTAAAATTCTAAATGGGACGTTCGGTGTTGCTCTTTTAACTCCAGCAATCTTTTTTATTCCTTCAGCGTATTCTCCAACGCTTGGCGCAGGGTCCATAGTAAAGTTAAACAAGGTTAGGCCTTCGTTGTGCTCATCTTGCCACTTCAGCATAAAAGCCATTGCCCGACAAAGCTCTTTTACGTAGCCGCCAGCTTTGCGAACATTTTGATTCCCTGTGAAAAAGAAATAATGTCCCAGCACCGCTTTAACCATCCTAGTTACATTACCACGTTCGTTAGCACCAAAAATAACTCCTGGGCGCGTAATTAAAAGTTTGCGACCTGGCTTAGCTTGTTGCCAAGCAATATGAATTTTCTCAGCAGTTAATTTTGAAACCCCATACGGAGTGTTTGGCATTGTTAATGAGTCTTCATCTTTAGTGTTTTCAGCACCACCATACGTTGCGATGGAGCTTGTGAACAAGATGCTCTTACAATCTACAATGCTAGCCCAATCGCAAACATTCTCTGCGCCAGGTAAGTTTGTTTTAAAATATTCTTCCGCCACGTGGCCGGGCTCTTTGTGGACTGCTGCTAAATTTACAATTAAATCTACTTGTGTTGGTAGCTTATTCGACTCTTCTTGAGCATGAAAAGGCTTGCGTACGTCAATCTTTACGTAATCAATTTCACCAGCTGCGAAGCGTCTTTGTAGACTCTTTGGCCAAAGGTCTGGTGTAATTGTACCGAGGTCACTAATAATAACTTTTTTTGCAATGTTGTTATCTAGTAAATAGGCGGCGAAGTTGCTGCCAATAAATCCATTTCCGCCGAAAAGAATGGCTGTGTTGTATTTAGGTTCCATCATAATTTACTGTATTTTAACATAATTTGAAGGGTGTTGTAAGCTAGAAAGTCATTAGGAAAATAGGTCTAAAAGTGGTATAATGGCAAATATAACAGTTATTCATGAAGCGCACAGAACTACTCTTTAATTTAATTTCCATCCCTGTAGATATTCTTATGCTGGCCGCCGCCGGCATAGTTTCGTTTTACTTGCGTTTATACTCAGAGGATTATATTGGGAAGGTTATGTACACCTTAGAACTCCAAGACTTTTTGCTGGTTTTGGTTAAGGTAATTCCTATCTTGCTGCTAGTGTTTGCACTACTTGGTCTTTACAAGCTTCGAGGAACAAGACGTTTCATTCATGAGTTCAATAGAATTTTTGTCGGCACATCCTTAGGAATGCTTTTTGCAGTAGTACTTTTCTTTTTTGATCAATCAATTTTCCCGTCTCGTTTCATTATATTAACTGCTTGGGCGTTGGGAATTCTTTTCATCCTTTTTGGAAGAATAGTTTTAAAAAGAATTCAAGAAGCGATGTTCCGACGTGGTTATGGACTTCACAGATTAATTGTCGTTGATGGAAGTGGTAGTGAAGCCAGTGTAATTGAACAGTTTCTATCGAATAAATCTCACGGCTACAAAGTAGTAGGCGAATTAGACAACAACGATCAAGTAATTAGTAAGTTAGAAGAACTTCTAAAAACCACTGGCATAGATGAGATAATGCAGGCCAACCCTCATGCAACCAGCGCTCAAAATTTAAACTTGTTAGAGTTTGTACGCCGCCATGGTTTGCAATTTAGTTTCGTTCCAAACCTGTTCGAAGTCCAGCGCAATGTAATTGAGTTAGATAACTTCAAAGGCATACCAATCATCAAATTAAAAAATACTCCTCTTGAAGGATGGGGGAAAGTCATTAAGCGCCTATTGGATATAGTCGCTAGTTTAGTTTGTCTCATTATTACAGCTCCAATCTCTTTAATTATTTACATTGCAGTTCGAGTCACTAGTCCTGGTCCGGGAATCTACAAACATACTCGCAGCGGTTACAAAAGGGAGTTTGAATTCTATAAGTTCCGTTCTATGTATACTCATTTGAGTACCGGTAAGGGCTATGGTGATGAGCAGGCGCAAAAAGTTTTGCATGATCTTCTAGAGCAAGTGAAAGATGATGATCGCAGTGGGCCTTTGTGGAAAATTAAAGATGACCCTCGAATTACCCCAATAGGAAAGTTTTTGCGTAAGAGTAAGTTAGATGAAATTCCACAGTTCTGGAACGTACTAATTGGCGATATGAGTATGATTGGTCCAAGACCTCATATGCCGGAGCAAGTTGAAAAATACAGACAGCACTATGGTCGTGTGTTTAGTATCAAGCCAGGGATTTTTGGACTAACTCAGATTGCTCAGCTTTCTAGGCCGAATCTACCTTTCGAGGAAGAAATCCGACTAGACACTTACTATATTGAAAATTGGAGTTTGATTTGGGACATAAAGATAATTATCAAGTCATTCTATATGTTGCTATTCACTCGCAAACCAAAAGATAACTATTAAAGCATCTCACTAATTTATGAAAGTTATTCTCGCTCACGATTCATACACGCAATATGGCGGCGCCGAACGCGTTCTTGAAGGTATGAAAGATTTGTATCCAGATGCTCCGGTTTACACTTTAGTTGTCGATAAAAGAATGAAGTGGCATATAAGTGATTGGAATGTAATCACAAGTCCACTTCAAAAAATTTACAACGTGTATGGCAATATGCAGCATTTATTCGGGCTCATTCCGTTCATTCTGCCATTTTGGAAATTAGAGAAAGCTGATTTGTTGTTGAGTTCAAGTTCTGCATACTTAAAAGGATTGCGAAAAACTAAAGGCATGGTTCATGTTGATTATTGCCACACACCGACTAGATTCATTTGGACAGACTATGAATATGCTCTACACGAAGTTACTCCTTTGCTTAGACCTATTGCAAAGCTTTACTTGTGGTGGTTAAAAAAGTGGGACTACAATGCTGCTCAAAAAGTAGATCACTTTTTAGTGAACGGCTTAGAAGTGCAATCGAGATTGAAGAAGTATTACAACCGCGATAGCGAAATTTTGCATCCGTTCATCGATGTTGAGTTCTGGTCTCCAACTAGAGAAAAGGGAGATTACTTTTTAATTGCTGGTCGATTAACCCCATACAAAGATTACGATAAAGTTATTTTAGCTTTTAATAAACTAGGTTGGCCGCTGCACGTAATTGGTACTGGTCGTTATGAAAAATATTTGCGCTCTATCGCAGGCTCAAACATTATTTTCTTAGGTAAAGTAGACGATGAATCTTTGAGACATCAATACAGTGGCGCTAGAGGTTTTATTTATCCTCAACTAGAAGACTTTGGTTTGATGCCATTAGAGGCTGCGAGTTGTGGCACAGCAACCTTAGGATTAGCTAAGGGTGGTTCTTTAGAAACAGTTATACCAGGTCAAACTGGTGAGCTCTTAGAAAAAGTAGATGTTGAAAATTTAATTACTGCTTTAAATGTTTGGGATGAAAATAAATATAGTAAAGAAAATCTAAAGTCCCACTCACTGAAGTTTAGTAAGCAGGAATTTCAACGAAAACTAACTTCGTACATAAATAAATTTATGAGTAAGTAATGCCAGAAATCAGTACCCAGCTAAATATTGAAGTGGCTCCTCATCTTCCTAAAACAGGTAATGCAAAAAACATTGCTGTAGATTTGCGCAGCCTACATGCTTCTGAATTTAGTGGCGTCGAAAGCTTCGCTGTTAATGTTTTAGAGGAATTGCTCGCAGAAGATCGTGATACTATTTACCGATTGTTTTACAATGGCTTTAATCCTAAGAAGTTTGAATACTTTCACTACATTAATGCACAGTACAAACAGACACGCATACCAAATAGGTTACTAAATCTATCTTTGAAGTTTTTTAGTTACCCAAAGTTAGAAAAGCTTACTGGACTTTGTGATGTTTTGTTTATGCCAAATTGGAATATGCTTTCTGTAGATCCCGGTACAAAAGTTGTATTAACGGTCCATGACCTATCGCCATTAGCAGTTCCGCAATTCTATAATTTGAAAGCAAGAATCTGGCATTGGTTTATTAACATTCCAAAACTCTTAGCGCGAGCTAATAACCTTGTAGCAGTCTCCGAATTCACTAAAACTTCGATGATGGAGATGCTGAATATCCCTGAGCACAAAATTACTGTTGCTCCTTTAGGTGTCGACCATGACAACTACCGACCTAATTTAAGTGTTGATAAGCTAAGAGATGTTCGGAATCGTTACGGATTACCAGGTGATTTCATACTATTTGTTGGGACTGTAGAGCCTAGGAAAAACTTATCCCGTTTGATTGAAGCTTTGGAGCAGGTGAAAGAACCAATCTCATTGGTGATTGCTGGGAGACTTGGCTGGAAGTATTCTGCATTATTAAGACAGATCGACCAAAGTCCTAAGCGCCGTTTCATTAAACTGTTGGGTTACGTACCTGAAGCAGATAAACCATATATTATGAAGTTGGCCCGAGTATTTGCATATCCAAGTATGTACGAAGGATTTGGATTACCAGTATTAGAGGCGATGGCCGTAGGTACCCCAGTTTTGACTTCAAATGTTTCAAGTTTGCCAGAAGTAGCCGGTGACTCTGCTTTGCTAATAAATCCATACAATGTTTCTGATATCGCTGAAGGGCTGACCCGCTTGCATCTTGATGATCAGCTTCGCCAGTATTACTCAGCAAAGGGGATTGAGCGTAGCAAACTTTTTACTTGGACAAAGTGCGCAGCAATTATTAAATCAGTAATACACTAAAGTAAGATGAAAATCGGATTTGATTTTAGAATGGGTGGTAGTATCAATGCGGGCTTAGGCCGGTATAGTTTTGAGTTGCTCACTCACATGATCGAGCTAAATCCGGATAATCAATATTTTGTTTTTTATAACAAAAAAAATTACAACCCGAATGATTTAAAAGCTCTGAAAAAGTTGGGAGCAGAATTAGTCGAAACTAATATACGGCACTATTCATTTGGCGAGCAATTATCCTTGCCTAAAATTTTAAACAAGTACGATTTGGATTTAATGCATTTTCCAAATTTTAATGTACCGCTTAGATATAAAAAACCATATGTAGTGACAATTCACGACATGGTACACCACAAGATTAGCGGTCATAAGAAGTCTAGAGTCTGGAAGTTCTATGCGTATCAATATTTAATTAAGAAAGCGGCAGAAAATGCAAAAGTCATAATCACTGTGACTGAATCGGCTAAGAAAGAAATCGTAAAGTATTTAGAAGTTGATCCAGAAAAGATTATTGTTACGTACGAAGCCCCGACAGATCAAGAAGTGGCGCCGGCTAATATAGAAAAAGTTAAGGAAAAGTATTTACTAAGCCGACCATATTTTCTATTCGTGGGAACTTTGGAAAGAAAAAAGAACATTCCAATGCTTGCGAAAGCTTTCGACTTGTTCCTTAGCAAATACAAGTTCGATATGGACTTGGTGATCGCAGGTAAAGTTGATTCGCACTATCCAGAAATTAAAGATCAGATTATGGATATCTCTCACAGAAACCGCTTGGTTCTGACGGGATTTGTAGAAGATGAAGATCAAGCTGCTTTATACCAGGGTGCTTATGCTTTCATTACAACTTCGCTTCACGAAGGCTTTGGCTTGCCAGGGCTTGAAGCTATGCGTTATGGGCTACCTGTACTGGCATCAAACACAGAAGTCTTTAATGAGGTTTACGACAACGGCGCTATTTACTTTGACCCATTAGATCCAGAGGATATTGCTGAGCATATGAAGTTAGTTTCGCAAGACACACAGTTCCATGCTCAAATGCAACAAAAGAGTATTGCTCGGGTACGGTACTTCGACTGGGCAGAAACCGCTAAGCAAACATTGGAAGTGTACAATAAAGCAGTAGGTAAAAATCAAACTAGACAAACAAATTTTGAACCAGAAAATGAATAGTATAAATAAAACAAAAAAAGTAATCTTTGTTGGCGGTGAAACAGCTGGACCTGTAATGCCATTATTAGCTTTGGCTGATGCGTGGATTAAACAAGACTCAAAGATTGAGCCAGTCTTTTTGGATATAAAGAATTCAGTAGCAGCTAGAATTGTTCCAGCCCGTGGCTACAAATTTAAAAAAATCACTTCAGGCAAACTCCGGCGCTATTGGTCTTTTAAAAATATTGTTTCACCCTTTTTAACTTTAATTGGGTTAATACAGTCGCTTATTTTGTTGCTAGCTCTAAAGCCGAAGGTAGTTGTTGGTGCTGGCGGTTATGTTCAAGTCCCAGTTATAGTCGCAGCATGGCTTCTAAGAATCCCGAGAGTGATTCATCAACAAGATATAGTCCCCACATTTTCAAATAGAATTTGTACCCCTTTTGCAAATAAAGTAACTACAACATTTGAAAAATCATTAAAGGATTTTCCTCAAGGTTCAGGTTTTGAAAAAAACTATTCACAATATACAAAAATTGAGTGGACCGGTAACCCAACAGAACTAAATAACGTTTCCCCAACAGATGAAGAAAGAAATGTCGCTCGTAATTTATTTAAGCTCGATCACGATTGGCCGACAGTATTAGTAATTGGTGGTGGCAGCGGAGCCCGAGGATTAAATGCGGCATTGGAGCATAACTTGCCCGAGCTTTTGAAAGTTGCCCAGGTTATTCATAGTACTGGACCAGGGAAGTTGATTAATCCGGCCATAGACATAGCGCATGGCCACGACAGGTATCATCAATACGAGTTCATTAACAAAGTTGATCAGGCATACATGGCAGCTGACATTGTAATTAGCCGGGCAGGTATAGGGGCTATTACGGCATTGTCTGCTTTGCGAAAACTTAGTATTATTGTGCCAATGCCAGAAACTCACCAAGAGTGGAACGCTCAGTATTTATACGATAAAAACGCAGCCATTATTTTAGATGAAAAGGATATAACCCCAGATACTTTAGCAAAAGGTGTTCGTAAAATCCTCTTCGACAAAGAGCTTCAGGAAGAAATGCAAAAGAATATCCACTCAATAATGCCGCCTAATGCAACAGAAAAAATGTTAACTGTAATAAAGAAAGTTATTCATGAATAGAAACAGTATTCCACATTCAAACAATAGACCGACGGTTGGATTTGCTTTCAGCGGTGCTTCTTCACGCAGCGTCTTTTACATTGGGTTCTTAGAGGTCCTTGAAGAGAATGGTTTTCCAATTGATTACATTTCAGCAATGTCTGGTGGCGCAGTAGTGGCTGCAAGTTTTGCTTGCGGTACCTTGCCTGCTCTTAAACAAATGGCTTTGGGAATGGACAAAGAGCTAATTTTCAATTTAATTGAAAGAAGCAAGGGCCGTGGAGGTTTATATCATTTAGATAAAGTTGAAGCTTTGCTTCGAGTTTATACAAAGAACAAAAAGTTTGAAGAAGTGAACCCAAGATTAAGTTTTGTTACAACTGATATCTCTGCTACAGACCCTAAAAACTCTGAGGTGACTTTACAAGTTGGTGATATAGCCAAAGCTGTTTGCGCATCTTGCACATTGCCGGGAGTTTTCCAGCCTTTTGAATGGGGGAATAAACAACTCCTTGATGGAGGTATAATTAACATAGTGCCAGGAAACGTAGCGCGTGAGGCGAACATGGATGTTGTAATTGGTGTAGATATGCGTGCAACTAGGCACATATTTAGCTCGTGGCAAATCATGCTGAAAAAGAGTCTTGATTTAATTAAGCAGATATTGTGGCCTAGTCAGATTAATCAACTTTGGAGAAACTTTAAAGGCATTTTAGATTATGAAGATGCTCTAGGTGCTTATGAAAATGTAGACCGCTTACACGATAAGACTTTGTATCCTGGTATCTTTACAGTTTTAGATAAAGCCATTGGTCTGGCTATTAAAGCTCAGAAAGAGCAAGAAAAAGATGAAAATTATAATTGCGATATAATCCTTACTCCAGATGTTGCGCCACCTACTTTTTGGAAACGTTATCTATATTTACATTTCACAGATTTCAGTAGCACTGAAGAATACTATAAAGCAGGGAGAAGAGTGGCATTACAAAACCTTCCCGGACTTTGGCAGCTACTGTCCGATAAAGAGAGTGAGTTAAATAGTCGCGAAGAAAAAGTGAAGAGTTTACTAAAAACTACAATTAATGATTAGGTATGACATATTCAGAAAATCTAGATCTCCTAGAAGGAGTTAAATCCATATATTTCATTGGTATTGGTGGTGTAGGAATGTCAGCAGCTGCTGGTATTGCCGCTCAACTAGGCTTTGAGGTGCGTGGGAGTGATAGTAAAGAGTTATACGACCCGGCAAAACAAGTTTTAGAATCAAACGGCATAGAATACGTTGCTGGTTATGCGATAGAAAACATTCAGGATAACTCTGCAGATTTGTACATCGCTTCTTCTGGGGAAAGCGAATCGAACCCTGAAGTGGCTTACTTAGTTGAGCGCGGAATTCAAGTTCATTCTTTCAGTGAACTTTTAGCAGCTCTTTCTCAAGAAAAATTGCGCGTTGTTGTTGCGGGAACTCATGGGAAGTCAACCACAACTGGAATGCTTGGGAAAACTTTACAAGAAATTGATGACTCTTCATATATGACTGGTGCAGTTCTTCAGCACGAAGAAACAAACTTTCATGTTGGAGAAGGACACTATTTTGTGTTCGAAGGCGATGAATACAAAGCACTTTATGATGATCCAATTCCTAAGTTCCATCAGTACAAAGCAGATATTTTAGTTCTAACCAATTTAGAGTTTGACCATCCAGATATTTTCTCTTCATTAGAAGAAATGCAAGATGAGTTCCGCCAACTGATTGCAGCTCTTCCAAGTGATGGAGTCGCTGTCTACAACGCAGATGATATATCACTTGCAATGTTGATGCATGAAAATAATGTCGGTCAAGTTTCCTTTGCATTAAATAATCCGGCTGACTTCCGAGCGACCAATTTGGTTGCAGATGAAACAGGTACATCGTTTGATGTAGCTTGGACAAAGATCAAACCAGGTACAACCGAAAAGACCGAACCAATTATTGAAAACTACCAGATAAATTTATTTGGTGATATTAACGTTTACAATGCTTTAGGAGTAATCGCATTGCTACGCACTTTAGGATTCTCTCAAGAGCAAGTTCAAGATGGAATCTCTTCTTACTATGGAGTTAAGCGTCGTTTTGAACTCATTGGAAAAAACAATGGAGTAACAATCTATGATGACTATGCGCATCACCCAACAGCTGTTTTAGAAACACTTAAAGCCGCTCGCACTAAGTTTCCAGACAAGAAAATCTGGGCTGTATTCGAACCTCATACTTACAGTCGAACATCTGCGACTTTAGAAGAGTTGGCAAAGTCTTTTGGATCGGCAGATGAAGTTCTTCTGGCAGAAATCTATCCTGCTCGTGAAGTGAAAACCGCGGAAAGTATTACAGGCGCTCAAGTGGTAGAGGCTATTGGCAAAAGCCATGAACATGTTCGCTTAGTTGAGGATAAAAAAGCAGCTTTAGCCTTACTTAAGGGCGAATTAAAGCCAGGTGATGTAGTTATTGTGATGGCTGTGGGCAACTTTAACCTCCTTGCCCAAGATCTGATGGTATAATTAGATTAAGATTAAGTAATTAAATAATAGAGGAGCAAAGCTATGAATATTACTATCAAAGCTACGAATACCACGCTAACGGATGCGATCCGAAGTACTATTGAACAGAAATTGAGCTCCTTAGAAGGCTTTTTGAAGACAGAAGACAAGATTCACGTTGAAGTTGAAGAAGATACTCGTCATAAAACTGGATTATTTAGCCGAGTAGAAGTGCAGATAGCACCGCATGGCTACTATGCAGAAGCAAATGGCAATGACTTTTACGAAGCAATCGACTTAGTTTTGCCAAAGATTAAGCAGCAAATGACTAAAACTAAAGATAAACGCCTAAGTTTGAGACGTAAATTGGGCAACCTATTTAAACGTAGTCAAAACTAGTGGCACAATTTGATGTTTGGGAAAAAGAATACAGAAATCCACAGTTAATTACTAACTCAGATGAGCCCCAGTTAGATTTTAAACATTATATTAAGTGGCTTCGCAAAACAGAGCACGTAGACCTAGACGGTTTGCGTGTTTTGGATTTGGGTAGCGGTACAGGAAAGAACAGTTTGTTTCTTGCGGAGCGGGGAAGTGACGTAGTAGGAATTGAACTCTCTACAACGGCTGTAAAAATTGCGGAGCAGCGTGCCGAAGAACGCGGACTGTTCGCAGAATTCATCGAAGGAAGCTTTGGGAACAAACTTAATTTTAAAGATAATGAGTTCGATCTAATTTTAGATGTCGTTTCTTCTATGTCGCTTTCAGAAAAAGAGCGGAGTAAGTATATCTCCGAATGTTTGCGTGTTCTAAAACCAGGTGGACATATGTTTATAAAAACTTTATGCAAAGATGGCGACAAGAACGCAGAGTACATGCTGGAACATTTTCCCGGCAAAGAAAAAGACACGTACTTAATGCCGGGGACCGGAATCACAGAACGTGTCTTTAGTAGAGAAGACATTGAATCGCTGTATAGCGAATTCAACATACAAGAGTTAGAACGCAAGCACAGCTATACCATCATCGACGGCAAGCCATACAAACGCCAGTTTTGGCTACTGAAACTCGATATACCAATAGTCGCATGAACCAACCCGAATTTCAGATGTTTTTAGACCATACATTACAGCTATGAAGTTGCACAAGTCCACGAAATCACGCTGCTTCTTTATCAAGTAGAACGTGTGATATTCCTTTCCGTTTTCACCATCATCAAAATCTAGGACTGTGGATGGGCGACGAAAAGTTATCTTGCTTGAAGATGGTTTAAACTCTGCATAATCACCAGCTTGAATGTGAGTTTTCCCACCATTTGTGTTATCGATCATAATTCCCTCCAGAAAAATCATTCAAAACCAGATTTATTAAATCACAAAAATGAGTCATTGTCAATAGGACTCACTGCCAAATAGTGCTATAATTAATCGAAATTCCCATGAATGCTTGGGTTTTTATATCTCTATTATTACTTATATTTACATGTCATTCATTACAAACCTATTCCGAGCTGCCAAAGGTGATCCTCTAGCTAAGTATGCATCCGAAATCGCTAAAATTAATAGCTATAAAGAAGAGATCGCAGCACTTTCTGATGAAGCTATAAAAGAAGAAATTCAAAAATACAAAGCTCAGTTGGCTGAAATCCCAGCAGGTGAAGAGCATCAGGATAAAATATTTAAGAAACTTGCCGAGCTTCGTCCTCGGGTTTTTGCGTTGACTCGCGAAGCTTCCAAAAGAGCACGTGGCCAGTTCCACTACGAAGTGCAACTTGCTGGTGGCATTGCGTTGGCAGAAGGTAAGATTGCGGAAATGAAAACTGGTGAAGGTAAAACTTTAACAGCGACTTTGCCAATTGCACTTTTCGCTTTAGCTGGTCGTGGCACTCATCTTGTAACTGTTAATGACTACTTGGCTCGTTGGCAAGCAAGTGATATGGGTAAAGTTTACGATCAGCTTGGTCTAACAGTTGCCAGCATTCAACATGAAGCATCTTTCAAATACGACACAAGCTATCAACCTGAACAAGAAGAAATTGATCGCTTGGAAGGTGAGACTCAAGGACTAGTATTGGATGTAAAGCACATGCGTCCAGTTTCTCGCCAGGAAGCATACGCGGCAGATATTACTTACGGTACCAATAATGAATATGGTTTTGATTACTTGCGCGACAACATGGTCCAGCAAGTATCAGCTCTCCGTCAACGCGAACTGTTCTTTGTAATTGTAGACGAAGTCGACAGTATCTTAATTGATGAAGCCCGCACCCCTTTGATTATTTCTCAACCAGATACAGACCCAACAGATAAATACGTTGAGTTTTCAAAGATGGTTCTTCGCCTGCAAGAAAATGAAGATTATAACGTTGATGAAAAGCATAAAGCAGCCAACCTTACAGACGAAGGTATAGATAAAATCCAAAAGATTCTAAATATAGATAACATTTACGACACTACTAAAGGTGTGACGACTCTTCATCATATTGAGCAGGCCTTACGTGCAAAGACTTTGTACTTGAAAGATCGTGACTATGTTGCTCGTGATGGTGAAATTGTTATTGTAGATGAATTCACTGGTCGCTTAATGTTTGGTCGTCGTTACTCAGAAGGTTTGCACCAAGCGATCGAAGCAAAAGAAGGTGTGAAGATTCAGCAAGAAAGCAAAACTTTGGCTACCATCACTTTTCAAAACTTATTCCGTTTGTACGGACGCCTTTCTGGTATGACTGGTACAGCTAAGACTGAAGAAGAAGAATTCTTTAAGATCTATCAGTTGGAAGTTGTTCAAATCCCGACTAATAACGAAATGGTCCGTAAAGATCTTTCCGATTTAATTTACAAAAATGAAGAAGGTAAATTTGCAGCAATTGCTAAAGATGTAAAAGAGCGTCATAAAAATGGTCAGCCAGTTTTGATCGGTACTGTTAGCATCGCTAAGAACGAACTTTTGGCTGAGTACTTGAAAAAAGAAGGTGTGCCATTTGAACTTTTGAATGCAAAAAACCATGAACGTGAAGCTCAAATTGTAGCCCAAGCTGGTAAGTACGGAGCCGTGACACTTGCGACAAACATTGCTGGTCGTGGTGTAGACATTCTTTTGGGTGGAAACCCTGTAAACAAAGAAGAGGCTGAGAAAGTGCGTGAAGCTGGTGGTTTGGCCGTAATTGGTACAGAAAGACACGAATCACGTCGCATCGATAACCAGCTACGTGGTCGTGCAGGACGTCAGGGTGACCCAGGAAGCAGTCAATTCTACGTATCTATGGGAGATGACTTAATGCGCCTATTCGGTGGTGAAAAGATGCAAAGCATGATGACTACATTGCGCATTGCAGATGACCAACCAGTTGAAGCCAAATTGGTTTCTCGTTCTATTGAATCTGCTCAGAAGAAAATTGAAGGTCTGAACTTTGATACTCGTAAACACGTACTTGAATTTGATGATGTTTTGAACAGCCAGCGTACCGTTGTATACAAGCGTCGCCGCCAGTATCTTGCAGGTCAAACTGAAAAGTTTGATGTTAAATCTCAAATCCTAGAAATGCTTCGCGATGAAATTGAATACATCGTAGAAAGTAACTTTGAAGCTCAGGATAACGAAGAATTAGCTTTAAAGGAAATCTTTGAGACAGTAAATACTATTTTCCCAATCGCAGACTCCGTTAAACAGACTGCTCAAGAAGCGATGGCAAATGCTGCTAATCGTGAGTTTGTTTTAATCGATGAGCTGTACAATAGCGCTGCTAAGGTTTTGGATGAAAGAGAAGCTGAAATTGGTGTTGAGCAATATCGGGACATCATGTGCTACATGAATCTGCAGGCAATCGATACATTGTGGATGGAGCACTTGGATACCATGGATCATTTGCGAGATTCAGTGCGTTTGCGTGGCTATGGCCAACGAGATCCTTTGGTGGAATACAAGCGTGAAGGTTTCCAATTATTCCAACGTTTACTTGCAGAAATAGACAAGCAAGTAATCTATTCTATTTTAAAAGTTCATACTCACGAAGCTCCTCAAGCTCAGGCTGGTGGACCGTCTAACATCGTCTTGTCAGGCAGTGATGCAGCTGCGAACTCTTTAGGTGATGGTGCAAATAACGGTACGGCTCCCAAACAACAAGTAGTTGACGCAAATGCAGATACTGATCCTCGAGCGCAAGGAATTGGTCGTAACGATAAATGCTACTGTGGTAGCGGGGCAAAATATAAGAAGTGCGGTTTGGTTAATTCTCCTGAACATAAAAAGAATTTAGCAGGCGGGTCAAGCACTCACGCCGTAACTGGAGGGTAAATGATTACTCCCGAACGCCTTCAACAATTACTACCTGCATACGCAGAAGAAGTTAAGCTATTCTTTTATTCATATGGCTTGGCTGAATTGGTAATAGACTTACCAGTTGATCATGTTGCAATAAAAGGCCTCAATAAAGAAGTCTATGAGCAATACATAAAGATGTATTTGCCTCTTTCATCGCGTATTTCTCAAGAAAAAGTGGGGGAGCGTAATCTTGCCTTATCTATCTTGAAAGAGTCTTTAGATGCTGGCACGTTTGGCAAAGTGAGCTTGTTAGAAATAATGGAGCCAAAACCAGATGCTATTGCAACTACGTATGATCTTATAGATCATATCGAATTAATTGTTCCAGATTTGAAAGTCATAAAAGACAGTCTTGAATGGAAGGAAGTTGAATTCAAAGAACAAGCCAATGAAGAACACAGCGCGCTAGTTATTGAAGTAAACGAGTGGGGGCAGGAAGTTAAATTTACAACTCGCTCTTTGCTAAATATTGCTGATCAACAAATCAATGCAGGCGTAGCCAAAGTATTAACCCCTAATGACTAAAAAGCAAAAACTATTAAATGAAGTTTCTCTAGAAATTCTATCATGCAAAACTTGCAACAGACTCAAAAAAGGTGAGTTGGTACCAGGAGAAGGTAGCGCTAGTGCGGACATTGTTTTTGTGGGTGAAGCGCCTGGGAAAGAAGAGATTAAAACTGGTCGCCCGTTCATTGGTAGGGCTGGTAAAGTTTTAAGAGAGTTAATTGAAAGTGTGGGGTTGAAAGCTGATGACGTTTTTATTACTAGCGCAGTTAAGTATTTACCAAAAACATACATTACACCAAAGGATTCAGATATAGCGCATGGTCAAACTCATCTAACCAAGCAATTAGATGTAATAAAACCCAAAGTTGTTGTAATATTAGGTAATACTGCAGCGCTATCAATACTAAAAGAAAAATTTTCAATCAGTAAAGTGCACGGAACCGTCTTAGATAGAAATGGAATTAAATATTTCATTAGCTACCATCCAGCGGCACCACTCTACTCGCCTAAGCTAAGGGAAGTGATTTTTAAAGATTTTAAGAAACTAAAGAGATTAATACAGAAATAACCATGCCAACAAGACTGAAGTCAAAACCCAAAGTTAGATTACCTAAGTCAATCATGCCTATAAAGTACAACCTTCAAATTCAACCAGATATTGAAGCCTCTACTTTCATAGGAAACGAAGTGATTGATATTCTTTTAGAGAAGAGCGTGAAGGAAATAACTTTGCATAGCAAAGAACTAGAAATTACAGATGGTTGGTGGCAAGTTGGTAAAGAAAAGATTGATATTTTAAAAACTTCTTACAACGAAAAGTCTGACACAGCCACTTTCCAGTTTGCAGAATCTCTGCCAAAGGGAAAAGGAAAGCTGCACTTACATTTTCGAGGCATAATATCGGACAAGCTAAGAGGATTCTACCGCAGTCAGTATGAGTACAAAGGCAAGACAATGCGAATTGCCACTACTCAATTTGAATCTACAGATGCCCGCAGAGCTTTTCCGTGTTTTGATGAACCTTCTCACAAAGCAGTCTTTCAAGTTTCCTTAGTGATTCCAAAACATCTTACTGCTATTTCTAACACAATCGAGTTGCCGGAGAATTCGGCTACCCCACAAGGAGTGGATCACAAGCCGGGCTACAAAGTTATAAAGTTCGCCCCAACCCCCAAAATGTCGACTTACTTGTTGGCCTACATTATTGGTGAATTTGAATATATTGAAACTAAGACAAAAGCAAAGGGACAAAATGGCGTAACTATAAGGATTTTCACTACACCTGGTAAAAAACACCAAGCTAAATTTGCCCTGGAGGTAGCTAAAAAAAGTTTAGAGTTCTTAAACGATTACTTTAAAGTTCCATACCCTTTACCAATTTTGGATCTCATTGCTATCCCAGATTTTTCTGCTGGGGCTATGGAAAACTGGGGTGCAGTGACTTTTAGAGAGTCTGCATTATTAGCAGATGAGAACCATACTGCATTTGCGAACAGACAACGAATCGCTGAAACAATCGCTCACGAGTTAGTTCATCAATGGTTTGGTAATTTAGTGACGATGGAATGGTGGACACATCTATGGCTAAATGAAAGCTTCGCATCTTTTATGTCGTATTTGGTTTTGGAAGACCTATTCCCTCAGTGGCACATTTGGACCAGATTCGTAATGAACGACCATGCTAATGCTCTCCAATTAGACAGCTTAGAGAATACTCACCCGATTGAAGTAGAAGTTCATCATCCAAATCAGATTTCCGAAATTTTTGATGCAATTAGCTACGACAAAGGTGCGAGTGTTTTAAGAATGTTGATGCATTACATTGGGCCAGAGAATTTCCGCAATGGTCTTTCTTATTATCTTAAAAAGCACAGCTACAAAAATACTGAATCAATTCATCTTTGGGATGCATTTGAAAAAGCCTCCGGTAAGCCCGTAAGTAAGTTTATGGCTAAGTGGGTCGGTAATTCCGGTTACCCAATAGTTACTTTAGTAGAGCCAAAAATTGGACAGCTTCATATTTCTCAAAAGCGTTTTGTTCTAGGTTCCAAGAAAGATAAGCATAAAGACAAAACAGTATGGCAGATTCCACTTCAATTTGAATTAGATAAAGGCCACCTAAGTGATTTAGATTTGTTCTCTCAAGTTAAAAAACAAATAACTATTTCTCCTTCTTCAAAGTACGTAAAGGCAAATCCACAGGAAACGGGTTTCTACAGAACATTATATAGCCCATCCCTGTTGGCAAAGTTGTATGAGCCAATTAAGAGCAAGGAACTTTCCTCCATAGATAGATTTGGAGTAGTCCGAGATTTATTTGCAATGAGTAGAGCCGGGCACATTCCAGTATCCGCATTCTTAGAATTCATTAAAGCGTATGAAAATGAGGATAGTTATATAATTTGGACCGAGATTCTCTCCGGCATGGGAGAGGTTTATGAGCTTTTAGATGGCCAATCTCAACTACAAAAGAAATTAGCTAAGTACTATCTAAAGGTTCTAAAAGTAGTGGCCAATAAAGTTGGTTGGGAAATAGATCATAAAGAATCTCAAACAAAGGGATTGCTGAGATCTGCCGTGCTAGCCCAATATGGTTTTTACGGGGATAAAGCAACGATAGAAAAAGCTAAAAAAGTGTTTTCTAGGAGAAACAGTAAACCGATTCATCCGGATCTAAGAGCTGCGGTTTATTCCTTAGTAGCTCTAAACGGGGATTCATCAACTCATAAAACGTTTGAAAAGATGTATATCGGCGAAACCCTTAATGAAGAACAACGTAGAATTGGAAAAGCTCTAACAATGTTTTCTAACAAGAGTTTATTCGTAAAAAGTTTAGACTTTGCTCTGTCGAAGAATGTGCGTAGCCAAGACGCGGCAATCTTAATCTACATCAGCCTACAGAATTCTGATAATAAAGATTTAGCTTGGAAATGGCTACAAAAAAATTGGAAAGTTTTGTACGAGAGATACCATGGTGATCACCTAATAGTGTGGATAGTAAAGTCACTAGGAGCTTTCAACACTACTCAGAAGGCAAAAGAGATAGAGGTCTTCTTCAAGAAGAATCCGGCACCCTCTGCTCAGAGAGCAGTCAAACAAGTTAAAGAAAGAATTAGCTTAAAAGCGGAATGGATCAATCGCGACAAAAAGGACCTGGTCAATTGCATAAATAATGGCCTGGAGTTATAATACCTGGGAAATATAAGAAGAAACCCAATAGAAAAATTAACTAATCTACGGAATGAAATCAATATTAACAAAAATCTCGCTTTTGGCAGGAATTATGCTTATTGCATTAGCTGCTGCGTGGATTGTTTGGCCAAATGGAAGCCGAATCAACCTTTCTAAAATTGGAATTAACTTCCAAAAAAGCTTCACTACTCATTTAGGCTTGGATTTGCAGGGTGGATCTCACTTAGTTTACCAGGCAGACTTTAAAGATGTAGAAGATGCTGATCAAAAAGATGCTTTAACTTCAGTTCGCGATACAATCGAACGCCGAGTTAACAGTTTCGGGGTATCTGAACCCCTTGTTCAAGTTCAAGGAAGAGATCAAATTGTAGTTGAGCTTCCAGGCATTGATGATGTAAATAAAGCTATTGAGCAAATCGGACAAACTCCATTGATGGAATTCCGCACCGAAGGGGAACCAACTCCAACCATGGCTGGTGTAGGTGCTGATGGACAAATTGACCTTGGGTCCATTGATCCAATCGCAGCTGCAGGGTGGCAAACAACTGGTCTTTCAGGAAAGCAATTAAAGAGAGCAACTGCTGATATACAAGCCGCAGGAGCGGGGAGCGTAAGCAACGAAGTTGTTGTTCGTTTGCAATTTGATGAAGAAGGAACCAAGCTATTTAGCGAACTAACTCAAGCAAACATTGGTAAGCAAATTGCTATTTTCTTGGACGGAGAAGTACTAAGTGCCCCAACCGTACAAAGCGCAATTACTAACGGTGAGGCTGTAATTACTGGTAGCTTTACAGCAGAAGAAGCAAAACAATTAGCTACTCGCCTTAACTCTGGAGCTTTGCCAGTACCTATTAAACTAATTTCTCAGCAAAACGTTGGTGCAACTCTAGGCCAAGAATCAATTGATAAATCCATAATTGCCGGGTTAATTGGTATGCTCTTGATTGTAATCTTTATGGTTGCAAACTATCGCTTCCCAGGTGTTCTAGCAGTGTTTGCCTTATTAGTTTACGTATTACTATCTATCGCAGTATTTAAAATCGGAATTTCAATCACTGCCGTAATTTTAGTTGGAGTATTTTTCCTGCTCGGACTCACAGTTAGCAGATGGTTTGGATTCTTGGCTTTAATTAGCTATGTGGCCTTAATCTTCTTAAATGGTGTTTCTCCAGTAACTCTAACTTTAGCTGGTATTGCGGGATTCATTCTTTCTATTGGAATGGCCGTAGATGCTAACATCCTAATCTTTGAACGTCTTAAAGAAGAGATTCGTGCAGGTAAAGACATTAATAAAGCGATTGATGATGGGTTCGCTAGAGCCTGGCTTTCTATTCGTGACTCAAACGTCTCTAGTCTTATTACAACATTGATTCTTTATATGTTTGGCACACCTTCAATCAGAGGGTTCGCTGTAACTTTGGCTATTGGTATTTTAATTTCCATGTTCACAGCCATCACTATTACTCGAACATTCTTAAAATTGTTTGTAACTGGGAAAGTAATGTCGCACCCATGGCTATTCGGAGTCAGTATGCGTAGAAAAGATCAAATTAATACATCAGCAAACTAATATGAGATTACTTAACTACTACAAATACTTATTCGCTATCTCTGGAATCATTTTAATTTTGGGAATAGCCTCACTAGCAGTTTTTGGTCTAAAACTTGGTATCGACTTTAAAGGAGGTACTGTTAGCGAAATAGAATTCCAACAAACGATTGATCAAGGCAAACTTCGCAGCGTTCTTGAAGCTGGAGGTATCCAAAACTACCAATTACAGCTAACTGGTGAAAAAGGTGTAATTATCCGTACTGAGAGCTTGGAAAAAGAGCAACACGATAAAATGAATGCTGATATTCGCTCACAAGTAGGGGAATTTACAGAAAAGCGTTTTGATTCATTCGGTCCAGTTGTAGGTGAAGAGCTAAAGAAAAAGGCTATATACCAGTTACTATTAGTTTCTCTTGGTATTGTATTGTATATCGCTTATGCATTCCGAAAAGTAGCTAGACCAATCACACCATGGCAATTCGGATTAGCCGCTATTATTGCCCTTGTTCATGACTTATTGATCGTTCTAGGAATCTTCTCACTACTTGGGCACTTCTATAATGTAGAAGTAGATAGCCTATTCGTTACGGCGATTCTAACTGTGTTAGGTTTCTCTGTTCATGACACAATCATTGTATTTGACCGTATCCGTGAAAACTTAAAAGTCTATGCCGGGCAGTCAGTAGAGTTCATTGTTAATCACAGTATCTCTCAAACTCTAGTCCGTTCATTAAATACTAGCTTAACTGTTCTATTTGTTTTACTTGCCATGCTTATGTTCGGTGGGGAAACAATTCGATACTTCGTACTAGCTCTGTTTATTGGTATCGCTGCAGGAACATATTCCTCAATCTTCGTAGCCGCACCTATTCTAGTACTATTCCAGAACTGGAAGAACCGAAAGCGCTAAATATGCCTTACAAAAGACACTGCCTCTGCAGTGTTTTTTATTATCCCACATTGTTTGACACGTTATGAAATATATGTTATAATCGGTTTATCGTTATAAATAGGCTATTTTAGCCAAGAAACCCTCAAGAAAATGGGCATTTTAGATACAATAATTGATTCTCATCAAAAAGAATCTCTACAACAATTTGAATTAAATCTAATTATCACCAAAATTTTAGATCCATTACGTGAACGCGAAAAGTCTATACTTTCTAAGCGTTACGGTCTTGGTGGTGAAGAAATGCAAACCCTTAAAACAGTGGGGGAAGAGCAAGGATTAACACGTGAGCGTGTTCGTCAAATTGAAAAAGATTTACTAAAGAACCTAAAGAATGGTGTTCAACAATTGGACTCCTTTTTAGCCGCGCGCGATCTTCTTTTAACAACAATTACAGAGCATGGCGGCATTATGTCTGAAAAGACATTAATGGGTCATTTAGGTGCAGAAACTGATGAAGAAGCAAACGCTTTGAAGTTCTTACTAAACTTAATGGCTGAACTTGAAGAACATTCCGAAGATAAGCATATTAAGCAATCTTGGTCTCGCATTGGCTTTGATAAAGAATTTATTAAAGAGTTTGTAAACACAACTCGCGGCATTTTGGATAATCACGGAAAACCATTACAACCTGAAGAATTTATTGAAAAGTTTGCTGAATCTGATTTCTTCAAAAAGTATGAACCACAACTTTCACCACGCGTTATCATAAACTATTTGCAAGCAACCTCAGGGATTCATAAAAATCCATTTGGTGAATTTGGTATGCACCACTGGAATGAAATCCGTCCTAAAGATGTTGGCGATAAAGCCTATTTGGTGATGAAACACCACAACAAACCTGAGCACTACTCAGTAATTACTGATTTGATTAACAAACATGGTTTAGACAAACGCACTGCCTATAAAGAAACAGTGCACAATAAACTTATCAAAGATAAACGCTTTGTACTTGTGGGCCGCGGCATGTATGCTTTAGCTGAATGGGGATATAAGCCAGGTGTAGTATCAGATATCATCGTTAATGTTCTAAAAGATGCTGGTAAGCCAATGTCACGAGAAGAAATTATCGAAGAAGTTTTGAAACGTCGCATGGTTAAGAACAACACTATTTTAGTTGGACTTTCGAATAAGAAACTAGTTAAGAAAGTTGGAAAAAATCTTTACGACTTAGCTTAAACGGTTACTGCTTAGTTACGAAAACTAATTAGCGAAGCCCTGAAACTCTAGATACAAAAATTAAAACAAATCATGACTGATAGCTCAATTCTAAGTATAGTATGGTATTTATTTTCCCACGGCGGTTGGGTTGTTTTTGCCATTCTTTTTGTTTACATACTTTTTCAAATATACTTAAACGAAATCCAAGATAACTATAAAAATAGTTTGGAATGGGTTTATTACGAAATAAAACCTCCGAAAGAAAACATCTCTAGTTTTTACAATGCTGAGCAAATTTTTATACAGCTTCATCAATTATTCGATAACTGGACCTTTCAAGAAAAATACATTGAAGGGAAGTTAGTGTTCTGGCTTTCTTTAGAAATCGTCAGCCTGGGTGGTAAAATCTCATACGTCATTCGGGTACCAAAGAAGCAAAAAGAGCTTGTTGAAGCCTCTTTTTACGCTAACTACCCTCATATAGAAATGAACGAGATAGAAGATTATCTTTCTCATTTTGAATATAATCCAGATAATGAAAAATATGAGCTTTTTGGCGGGGAGATGGTGCTAACTCAATCAGAAGTTATTCCTATTCGTACTTACAGAGAATTTATAAGTTTAAAAGGGCCTGATGCTAGCGAGAAAGTAGTAGATCCTCTTAGCCCACTTTTGGAAGTTTTTACTCGCCTAAGCGCAAAAGAGTTTTATGCTATGCAAATAATCATCAAGCCTGTAGGTGATGATTCATGGAGAAAAGAAGCTGAGGCAACTGTAGAGAAGTTGCAAGGAGAAAAGGATTTCCAACAGATTGATGATGTAACGAAATTACGCATTGCATCAATTAAATCTAAATTAGGTAAGCCTGGTTTTAGTACAAAAATCCGCGTATTGCACATGGGTGTTAAGGAAAGTTTTAACAAAGATGCAAAAAAATTACTGCTCAGTCCTTTTAAGGTATTTAACTCTGCCAACTCTAACAGTTTTAAGTTAGCTTTTGGTCCAAAGAAAGACTATCGCATTTCACCGACTTTGGAAGCTCCTTTCATTAATTATTGGGTTCGTCAAAAGAAGATCGATATTTTTAAAGCGTTTAAAGGCCGTAGTACTTGGATCGGTAATCCTATGTACATTCTTAATGCGGAGGAATTGGCCACTTTGTTCCATTTCCCGATTACAGCCGACCAGGTTAACGCTTCGGTTGAAACTGTTAGTACAAAGAAAATTCAACCACCTGCAGACCTTCCTATCTAGTTTTCGTATATAATATAAACAGAATAGATATAACAATATGGCTGAAAAAGAAGTAATCAATTTTTTTGGGAAAACCAACTTCCGTAACCGGCAAGTGCCATTTGGTATTAAAACCGATGACCGTCGCCGTCATATGTATATGATCGGTAAGACTGGTATGGGTAAAACAACCATGATGGAAAACATGGTTATTCAAGATATTCGCAATGGTAACGGGGTTTGTTTTATTGATCCTCATGGAGACTCACTAAAGAAAATTTTAGATTACATTCCAAATGATCGGATTAACGATGTGGTCTATTTTAACCCTGCAGACTTAGATCACCCTATCGCATTTAACATTCTTGAAGCAGTAGATAGTAAGTATAAACATTTAGTAGCTTCAGGTTTAATGGGTGTGTTTACAAAAATTTGGGCAAGCATGTGGTCGGCTCGTATGGAATACATTTTGAACAACACTATTTTAGCTTTACTAGATAGCCCCGGTAATACCATGATGGGTATTGTTCGTATGTACGTAGATAAAAAGTACCGTAAGAAAATTGTCGACGGAATTAAAGACCCGATGGTTAGAGCTTTCTGGCTAGAAGAGTTTGCTAACTACGCAGAAAAATATAGAACAGAAGCTGTAGCACCGATTCAAAACAAAGTTGGTCAGTTTTTATCTAGCTCCGTAATTCGTAATATTGTAGGGCAGCCAAAGTCTACGATCGATCTTAGAGAGATCATGGATAATCAGAAGATTCTTTTGCTTGATCTTTCAAAAGGTAAAGTAGGAGAAGATAACTCCGCCTTGCTTGGTGCTATGATCATTACTAAATTACAGTTAGCGGCGCTTTCTCGTGTTGATATCCCTGAGCATGAGCGTAAAGACTTCTACCTATATGTAGATGAGTTCCAAAATTTCGTAACAGACTCTTTTGCTACTATTTTGAGTGAAGCTCGTAAGTATCGCCTAAATTTGACTATGGGCCATCAGTACATTGGACAGTTGGTCCCTGAAGGCAACACAAAAATGCGTGATGCGGTTTTTGGTAACGTTGGCTCAATGATTGTGTTCCGTGTCGGTGCTGCTGATGCTGAGTTTTTAGAAACTGAGTTCGAACCATCATTTACCCCGGTGGATATTGTAAACATTCCAAAATATAATGTTATTTTAAAGTTAATGATTAATGGCGTAGCAAGTGATCCATTCACAGCGACTTCTTTGCAAGTTGATGAAAATTGGTTTACTGGAAATTCAGAGAAAGTCATTAAAGTTTCTAGGGAAAGATATGCAAATCCAAGTGCTGAAGTAGAAGATAAGATTAACAGATGGATGGGTGCTGAGTTCCATGAGGCCAGCGCAGACTCCGCTAGTGGCGGAGAGAAAGCTCGGTCTAGAGAGAATGATATTCCGGATGTTGCACCAAAGCCGGCTGCATTTACACCTACAAGCGCTTCTACAAATACTCCAGTTCAAAGCAAGCCTGCTACCCCTCCTCCAATTAAGATATCTTCAGCATTCAAAGATAGAATGCAGCAAATGAGGCAACCATCAAAACCCATGGCTAAGCCTGAGGTTAAACCAATGGCAACAGCACCTAAGAATCAGCCTAAGAAACCAAATAAATCTGCTGCAATTTGGGATACAGCGGCAGCTATCCAATCAAGTAAACAAAATGAGATCGCAGAAAATGTAGCTAAGGCCATTCAAACTGCTCATGCCAATCCAAAGATCGATGCTCCAAAGGTAGAAGTTCCTAAAGAAGAAATACAAACGCAACCGAATGCAGGAATTCAGCCAGGTGAAACTTATAAGTTGTAACTATGTAAATTAAAAAAACTCCCAACCGGGAGTTTTTTTAATGTGAATTTTAAACTGTAAGTTTAAGCTAAATGTTTAGCGATTTCAGCTTCGATCATGTTTTTAGGAGCAGCGCCTACTAACTCACCAACGATCTCACCAGCTTTGAAAAACTTCATAGTTGGAATGCTCATTACGTTAAAACGACTTGTAAGATCGGGGTTCTCATCGACATTAAGCTTAGCAACTTTAAACTTTCCGTCGTATTCATCAGCAATTTCAGCTAAAATTGGACCTACAATCTTACATGGACCACACCATTCAGCCCAAAAGTCTACTAAAACAGGGATGTTTGACTTAATGACCTCATCTTCGAAATTATCTTGAGTAATCGTAACTTCTTTCATAGAATTTTTGATAATAATTACCAAATAATCATATCCCGAGGGCAGTGGATTGTCAATCGTTTATGCATTATACTGTTATAGATATGCCTAAAAAAACATTAAAACATCACGCTGTAAAAAGTGGGAAGCGACTTGGCGGCCTGTTAATTGCAGCGCTATTCGTCACTACAGTAATCTTTGCCTTCACGCGCCCAATGCTTGCTCCGGGAGCTGACAAAGGTAATCCTAAAGTGGAAAGTGAAATCTTTGGGTTAAGTTCAGGCGACACTTTTGCTGCGAGTAGTTCCGAAGATGTTAATCCTGCAATAGGCGAAGGTGTTAAGGCTGATAGCTATTTAATTTATAACGAACAAACTGGCGAGGTTATATCTTCCCGAAATCCAGATGCTGCAGTAGCGATTGCCAGCATTACTAAGCTAATGACTGCGTATGTTACGCAGAAGTATGGAAACTTAAATGATACCTGGGCAATTAGTTCATCCAACTTGAGCGACATAAGACCGATACTAGGCTTAACTCCAGGCGACAAAGTTATTGTTAAAGATTTAGTTGATGCAATGCTCATTGGTTCAGCAAACGATTCAGCAGCAACATTAGGTGCTTACGTAAGTTCGGTATCTAAAAAACCAATTATTGACCTTATGAACAAAGAGGCTGATGCTTTAGGCATGGAGTCCACTCACTACGAGAATCCAATTGGATGGGATAGCGAGCAAAACTACTCAACAGCTAACGACTTAAAGAGACTATTAGATGTTGTTAGGCCAATGACTTTATTCTCTGAAATAGATAGAAAGCAGTCCTACACATTTATCAGCGAGACGGGCAAAACCTACTCGGTTAAAGCAACGAATACACTTTTAGCTCAAGATCCGGAGATTCATGCCATTAAAACAGGCTTTACTGATGAAGCCAAAGGAGCGATGATCACTGCGATCCATAGTAAAGACCTGAAATTCATCATAATCATCCTTGGAAGCACAGATAGAGAAGGCGATACCAAGCTTCTAAAGAAGAATGTTCTATCCAAATCAGAAAATATCATGATTCAATAAGTTGATAAGTCGTTTTTCTAGCATATGTGGTATAATATAAGCATGGCTACAGACGAATTGATTAAAATTTTCAGTTTAAGTACAATCGCTTTTTTATTTGCGATTGCTGTCACCCCACTGTTTTCAAAATTTATTTATCACTTCCGTTTAGGAAAAAATATCCGCTCAGATGGATCCACTCCTTTGTATACAGAGATGCATGCAAAGAAGAAAGGGACTCCAACAATGGGCGGTATTTTGGTTTGGGGAAGTGTCCTAGTTCTAGCAAGTGTATTTTGGTTTTTGGATCGCGTTGCAGGAATTGAACAGTTCCATATATTAAACTTTTTGACTCGCAGAGAAACTCTTTTACCAATCGGCGCCATGTTCGGTGCTGCCCTTGTAGGATTCCTAGATGATTATTTAGATATTAGAGGACGTGGTCATAAAGGAAGAGGGATCCGGTTCAGAGTTAAATTTGTTTTATACACACTTGTTGCTCTAATTGGCGCTTGGTGGTTTTATGTAAAGATTGGATTTGATTCAATCCATGTTCCATTTTTTGGAGACATCTATTTAGGGCTATTGTTCATTCCTTTTTTCTTGCTAGTAGTAGTCGGTACAAGTTTTGCAGTTAATCAAACTGATGGGCTCGATGGACTAGCTGGCGGAACTCTTTCGATTGCGTTCTTTTGTTTTGCAATAATTTCGTACATGCAAGGCAGAGAAAACCTAGCTGCTTTGTGTGGAGTGGTCTGTGGAGGATTACTCGCTTTCCTATGGTTTAATGTTCACCCAGCCAGATTTTTCATGGGCGATACAGGCTCGATGGGTCTCGGGGTGCTACTCGCAATAGTCGCATTTTTAACAGATACCACCTTACTACTGCCTTTAATCGGACTGATTTTCGTTATCGAGGCAGGATCATTTTTGTTACAAATAACTTGGAGACGCGTATTTAAAAAGAAACTTTTTCTATCCGCACCAATACATCATCACTTAGAAGCCTTGGGTTGGCCAGAGTCAAAAGTCACAATGCGTTTTTGGATTCTATCTGTCGTAGCTGGAATAATCGGGGTAATTGTTTACTTCTTAGACAAATAACTAAACTCATAAATCTCAATGTACTCATTGCTAATTAAAAAAGCTACCGTTATTGATGGAACAGGGTCAGCACCAATTACAGCTGACGTTGCTATTAATGGCGATAGAATTGTTAATATATCTCAAGATATAACCTCCCAAGCGCAAGAAGTTATTCATGCTGAGGGAAAAGTTTTAGCTCCAGGGTTCATCGATATTCAAAACCATAGCGACAGTCATTGGCGTTTATTCGACGGTCCAAATTTAGAAAGCATGATTACGCAAGGCTACACAACAATCATGGTAGGAAATTCTGGAGCAAGTTTAGCTCCATTAATTTCTGAGCAATCATTACTTTCTTTGCAAAAGTGGCACACCATGGAAGGTGTAAATATTAACTGGCGAAGCTTTAAAGAGTTTGCCGAATCTATGAGTACTCAGAGGTTTGGTGCAAATGTAGCCAGCCTAGTTGGATATTCTACTTTGCGTAGAGGGCTTATTGGCGATAAGCAAACTCCTGTTTCTGTTGATGAATTACAAACTTTGAAGAGAATGGCAGACGACGCAATTAATGAAGGTGCCTTTGGAGTTTCAACTGGATTCGCTTACGCTCATGAAGCAAATATTTCTGATGTTGAGCTATACGAGCTTGCCCAGATTGTTGCTAACCACGACGCTTACATTTCTGTTCATTTGCGAGATGAGTCAGGGAGTGTTATTGAAAGTGTTCGCGAAGTTATAGCAGCAGCAGAGCAAGCTAAAGCCAATGTTAAAATTTCTCATTTGAAAATACGGCACCGTGAAAATTGGCCGTTAGTCACCGATGTCTTAGCTGAGCTGGAAGCAGCATGGCATAGAGGCGTAAATGTTCATTTCGATGTATACCCGTACACTTCAACATGGCAACCAATATACACATATCTCCCTTCGTGGGCAACAATGGGAGGGCGATTAGAATTATTAGCGCTTCTAAAAAACCCAACTCAAAGAGCTAAAATATTAAGCGCGTTAAACACTTCTGAAACAGATATTCCTCAGCTAATGATTGCTTCAACATCAGCGAAGCTTATGGTTACAGGTAAAACTGTCTCAACAATAGCTGCTGGATTTGGAACAACCAGCGAGGAGGCTTTGCTGCATTTAATTGAAAATGGTGGAAGTGAAATCCTTGTTTTTGATACTAGCTTGGACGAAAAAATTGTAGATGATTTTTGCAATCATTCACTTTCGTTCATCGCCACAAATGGTAGTGGATACTCTTCAGCTGACACAAATACATTAGTTCATCCAAGATGTTTTGGTACAGCTGCAAAGTTCTTACAAAATGTTAATACATCAAAAGAAATTTCTTTAACTGAAGCTATTAGAAAACTAACTTCTGGTCCCGCAAAGAAAATTGGCTTAAAAGATCGCGGAGTAATTGCCGTAGATGCTAAAGCCGATCTAGTATTGTTTGACCCACAAAAGATTGGATCTAAAGCATCAGTTGAAAACCCATACCAATACGCAGATGGGATAGAACAAGTTTGGGTTAATGGAGAGAAAGCCGTTACTGCTGGCTCTGTTACAGGAAACAAAGCAGGAATATTCTTAAAGAAGTAAATTGATGAATTCCGGAATAGATGAGCTAAAAAATCATAAGATTGGAATACTTGGCTTTGGTCAGGAAGGGCAAGCTGTTTTGGCATACCTCAAGAAGCATGGGTTAGATGCAACGGTCTATGATCAAAAAGATGGAGAGGGATATTTAGATTCAATCTCAGATTGTAGTCTACTTTTTCGGAGTCCAGGAATATGGAGACATCATCCTAAAATTTTAGAAGCTGAACAAAAAGGGTCTACTATTACTAGCCAGACTAAGTGGTTCTTTGGGAATTCCAAATCAACAATTATTGGTGTTACTGGGACTAAAGGCAAAGGGACAACAAGTTCCCTTATTTTTGAAGTCCTGAAAGCTGCCGGAAAAGTTGATGGTAAAAATTTATTTCTTACTGGCAATATTGGCAAAATTCAACCTTTAGAATTTTTGGATGAAACTAATGAAGGCTCTATCGTAGTTTACGAACTATCTAGTTTCCAATTACAAGACTTAACTCAAAGCCCTCACATTGGGATTTGCCTAATGACAACTTCTGATCATCTGAATCATCATAAAGATTTAGAGGAATATCATTCAGCCAAAACTGCTATTACAGCGTTCCAATCTTCTAATGATGTTTCTATATCTAATATCGACTACGAAGCAACTGCTAAGATTGGCACTTTAGGAAAAGGTGAGAAGCTAACGATTTCTTCAAAGACTAAACCACAAAGAGGGGCTTACATTGATGGTGAAAAAGTTATTTTAACAGGTGAAGTGGAAGCAGAGATTAATTGTAAAGATAGAAAGTTGAGAGGTGTTCATAATTTAGAGAATATTGCTGCGGCAAGTCTAGCGGGGCTTTGCCTTAATGTGGATATTGATACTATTACTAAAGCAGTAAATGAATTTACAGGGCTTGAGCACAGATTACAACTGGTAGGCAACATAGATGGCACCTCTTACTATAACGACAGTATTTCTACTGTACCAGAAACCACCATTGCAGCAGTTAATTCATTTAATGAACCAATCCATTTAATCCTTGGTGGGTCTGACAAAGGGTTAGACTATTCTGAATTAGTGGAGTACTTAAACGCGAAGAATAACATTGCAAGCATAAACCTAATAGGTGAAGTTGCTCTAAAGTTGATAGAGCTTTTTGAAAGTACTGGTTCTGCACTAGAAGTTTTTGGGCCATATGAAAATCTGAGCAAACTGATAAGTGACATCAAGGCCAGGTCCGAACCAGGCGAGGTTGTGCTTCTAAGCCCTGCTTCTGCATCTTTTGATATGTTTAAAAACTATGCGGATAGAGGTAATCAGTTCGTTGATTTAGTGAAATAAAATGGCAGCAACAAAAAAACCAGTAGATTATTTATTCTTAGGATTATTAGGCGGACTCATCGTCATTGGTTTAATCATGCTTTGGTCTGCTTCAACAGTTGAATCGCAACAAAACTTTGGCAACACCAGTTACTACTTTACTCATCAGTTGATGTACGGAATAGGTATTGGTTTGCTCGCAATGTATGTTCTATCACGTATCGATTACCATATTTGGAAGAAATTCATTCCGTTCGGTATTGCAGCGACTTTGATCGCATTACTTTTGGTTAAAGTTCCTGGAATTGGTTTTGGAGCAAATGGAGCTACTCGATGGATTGATATCGGCCCGTTATTCTTCCAACCCGCTGAGGCCGCTAAGTTAGCCATTATTATATATTTAGCAGGGTGGATAAGCACGCGTGGTCATATCAAAGGGTTTTTTCAATCTGTCCTTCCTCCTGTGTTAATAATTGGATTGTATTGTTTACTAATTTTATGGCAACCAGACTTAGGAACTATGATCTCACTAGTTCTAACTGCAGGCATCATGCTCTTCGTAGGCGGTATTCGTTTACGATACTTTGCTTGGCTAACTACTGCTGGAGTTGCGATAATGTTAGTTTTAATTAAACTTGAGCCGTATCGTGTTAAGCGCATAACCGCCTTCTTAAACAGATCAGTAGACCCTCTGGGAATTGGGTATCAGATAAACCAAGCTTTAATTGCCATCGGCAGTGGCGGATGGTTCGGATATGGCTATGGCCACTCTCGCCAAAAGTACTCCTACCTCCCAGAAGCAATTAACGATTCAATATTCGCTGTCATGGCGGAGGAGCTTGGTTTTATCAGGGTTATCCTAATTTTGCTCTTATTTATATGGTTTATTGTTAGAGGTATCCAAATTAGTTACAAAGCACCCGATTTGTTTGGTAAGATGTTAACAGTGGGGGTCATAGGTAGTATTGGAGCAGCTGCGGTTGTAAATATTAGTGCGATTACTGGTCTATTACCTCTTACTGGGATTCCATTGCCATTCTTTAGCTATGGTAGTAGCGCTATGATTATGACTTTAGCTGGTTGTGGGATTGTTTTAAATATTTCTAGGCAGTCAAAATGAAAAAAAAGATAAAGCTATATTTGCATCATGCTCAATATGAGCCAGTAGTCTACAATAAGAAAACTGGTTTTTTTGGCTTGATCAAAAAACTTGCATCTTTCTTCGCTGAGATTATAGTAAATGTCTGCTACGGGATTGGCCTTACTCTAGTTTCTATTATTACGTCGCCTTGGACACTTGCAAAAATATTGGCTGACTCTCCAACACACATGTCCACTGTGTTTAAGAAATTTAAGAACCTGCAATTTCAAAAAACTGTTGCTGTTTTTTCTCTTCTAGCTGTATTAGCAGGGAGCACAGTTCACGGGCTTAATTTAATTTCTGCAGGACAAGATGTAAAAGGAGAAGTACTTGGGTCGAGCACAACGGCAATTGGTTACTTGCAAGACGCACAAACATCTTTAGAATCTGAAAATACCGAAGCAGCGCAAGCGAACTTAGGAAAGGCTCTTGAGCAGTTCAAAAACAGCAAAGAGACTTTGAATTCAACTAGTATTATATTAAAAGGATTGCTTTCCGTGGTTCCCCAAAAACATGACGCAGATCGACTATTAACTGCAGCGGAATTAATTACAGAAGCGGGGATTAAAGGAACTGAGTTAATTACAATTACAGAAAATCTAAAGCTTAGCGCTGTGGGACTAAGTGGAAATGAAAATAACAAACAGACTTTAGGGGAAATCCAAACTTTACTAAGTGAGAGTGTTGAGCTAGCAGATACAGCTTCAAAGCTAATTAATGAGGTTTCTATTAGTAGCTTGCCTGAAAGCTATCAACAGTCATTCATGGCGGCAAGAGACGCAGCAGGTTTATTCCAACAAAACGCATCTACTTTGAAAGAAGTATCTTCCTTGGTCTTTGACTTACTTCTAGGCTCTAAAAATATCTTGTTAGTGTTTCAAAATAATAATGAACTCCGCGCTAGTGGAGGGTTTATGGGCACTATCGGAAATGCAAAATTAACCGATGGTGGGATTGCTTCTTTGGAAATAAAAAGTGTGTATGATTGGGATGGCCAGTTGAAAGAAAAAATTCTTCCTCCTCAGCCCATGTATTCAGTCAACAACCAATGGTTTTTAAGGGACAGTAATTGGTTTGCCAGCTTCCCTCAATCAGCATCTAGAATTAGCGCTCTTTACGAGAAGGAAGGCGGCGAAACTCCTGATTTAATTATTACCATGACCCCTGATGTAATTCTAGATATGCTTGAGCGGACCGGCCCAGTGAATCTACCTCAACATGGAGTGACTTTGACTAAAGAAAATTTTGTAGAGAAAACTCAAGAAGAAACATCTGTTAACTACGACAAAGTTATTAATCAACCAAAACAATTTTTGGCAGACTTTTTCCCGTTATTGATGGAGAAGTTAGGGGATAAAGAAAGTGGTGGAGGAGTTATGCCATTCCTTGAAGTATTCCAACAGAATTTATATAAAAAACAAATATTGCTTTACTCTAGAGACTCGGAAATTCAAAAGAAGATAAGCGCTTTCAACTGGGGTGGGGAATTACGTTCAACCGAACGAGATTATTTAAGTGTTGTAAATTCTAATTTAGGCGGTACTAAAACTGATCGTTCTGTTATACGAAGCACCAAACTTTCTACCGCTATCGCGGAAGATGGTAGCATGATCAATACTCTAAGTTATACAGTTAAAAACCCACTCCCAAATTCACCAGGGTTAACAAATAAAAGCTTTGTCAGGATATATGTTCCGAAAGGTTCCACGCTCATTTCAAGTGAAGGGTTCAATAATGATGTACAATTACCGCGTCTAGAATCTGAGGGATATATATTAGATGAGCAGGTGCAGGAGTGGCAGAAAGATTTATCTCAAGATATAAATACTGGCACATACACTGGAACAGAAGCGGGTAAGACTTGGTTTGGAAATTGGCTTGAAACAGCGGGAGGGCAGACAAACACCGTGACTATCACTTATAATTTACCTTTTAAATTGGAGAACATAGATAGACACAGTCTATTAATTCAAAAGCAACCAGGTTCGCAAGTGGGATCTTTAGAATATAATGTAAGCTTCAATGGCAGGAGTAGCCTATGGAAATCTAATACTGCATATGTTGAAGGAACTCAATTAAAATACACTCAAGACTTACTAGCAGACAGCTTTGTCGGAATGGTGCTAAAAAAATAGAATGATAAACAGATTAAAAAAGCTAGAAGCCACTTTTCATATTGGTCAGGCAACAATTATTATTGCGTCCTTCACTTTGGTATCGCGAATAATGGGTTTTGGACGTACGTTTTTGTTGGCACGCACTCTTGGCTCAGGAGAAATATCCGATACCTATTTCACCGCTTTTCGTATTCCTGATTTGGTTTATAATCTACTAATTTTAGGTACGCTGAGCGTGGCGTTTATTCCTGTCTTTAGTGAATACTTAATAAAAGATAAACCTCGTGCATTACGTATTGCGAGCACAGTTCTAAATATCTCCTCTATTGGAATGCTTTTAGTATGTTTGATTATATTTATTTTTGCAGTGCCTTTAACTCACTTAATTGCTCCAGGATTCTCTGATGCTCAGACTTACGATACAGCAATGATTACTAGAATCATGATGTTGTCACCAATCATTTTTACGATCTCAAATGTATTCTCCAGTGTTCTTATTAGCTTGAAAAAGTTCATCATTGTTAACACTGCTCCATTAATGTATAACTTGGGAATAATTTTTGGAATTATTTTGTTGTACCCAAGATTTGGATTAGATGGATTAGCGTATGGTGTAATCTTCGGAGCTTTAATGCACCTAGCTATTCAGATTCCTGAAGCATATAGGCATGGCTTTAGGTGGAAACCCGTGATTGATTTAAAAGATTCCGGTGTGCGAAAAATTGGTGCATTGTTTTTGCCACGGATTGTAGGTTTAGATAGCTCTTACATCAATTTAATTATTGTTTCTATTATTGGCTCCACCTTAGTCACTGGATCCATCACAGCATTTACCTACGCCAATGATATTCAAGCTGTGGCGTTAGGAATCTTCGCGCTATCAAGTGCAGTAGCAATATTCCCGGTTTTATCTGAATTTTATGCGAAGAATGATACTAAAGGCTTCGTGAATAGTCTGCAGCATACAATTATTCGCGTTTTGTATTTTATTATTCCTGTGACAATCATAACCTTACTACTAAGAGCTCACGTGGTGCGCCTGCTACTAGGCTATGGCGAATGTGATTGGAATTGTACAGTTACAACTTTTGACACTCTCGGAGTGCTTGCTTTGGGTCTGGTTGCTCAAAGCTTAATCCCTCTATTCGCACGAGCTTTTTACGCAAGACAAAACACTAAAATTCCCGTGGCAATTAGCTTGGTCGCAATGATTATCAACGGTGGTTTCTCGTACTTCCTAGCACAAGGTTTAGGAATTGTTGGCGTAGCTTTGGGATTCGTAATTGCTGCCACAGTTCAGTGTATTCTACTCTTTGTGTTTTTACATCGCTTCTTAAATACAAGAGATCCAGAAACCCAAAAGGTGCTTACTGTTTTCGATTCAACTATTGTTACTCAGACTTTAAAAATTCTATTAGCCAGTATTCTATTGGGGGCTATTACTTACGGGACTTTATATTTAATTGATCCTATCTTGAATACCCATACAGTATTCGGAATTTTCACCCAAGCCACCGTTGCAACAATTTTGGGAGGTGTAGCTTATATCGCTCTTACTCGCTACCTAGATGTAATGGAGTCGAAGGCGATTGCTGCTGGATTCTTCAAAGTAATCAGATTCATTACCGGTCGCAAAGTTGACGGCAAGTAAATTTGGGATTATAATATTTTTCTGAATCTACTATCTTTGAGTTGGAGGAAATTTTGATGACATACGGAAATTCAATTATCGGTGTAGTGTTTTCACTGCTATCTATGGCCGCAGGTGCTTTTCTTTTTGAAAACCCAGGAATTCTGAGTAATCAATCTGGAATTGCAATTGCCTGCTGGCTCGGCGGGATGTTAGCATTCGTTGCAAGCATCGCTGCAAGTTTTTCGGTGGATCCACACCGGAAAAAAGCTTGATAACTAACACGCTAAAACAAGATAATGCAGCTCCAAACCTTCTAGGTGCGGGGCTGCTATTTTTTATACCTAGTTGATTTATACCCCAGTTTTCGCTATAATATTGCGTATATGACTACTAACAGATCAATTCAGGAACAGATTCGAAACTTCTGCATCATTGCTCATATTGACCATGGTAAATCTACTTTAGCTGATCGGTTATTAGAAGTGACCCACACTGTCACTCAACGAGAAATGAAAGAGCAGCTTTTGGATCAAATGGATATTGAGCGCGAACGCGGTATCACCATTAAGCTGCAGCCAGTTCGCATGGAATACGAGGCGCCCGGAAAAACCGGACGTTTTATTTTGAATTTAATTGATACTCCAGGACACGTTGACTTTAGCTATGAAGTATCTCGATCTTTAGCTGCTTGTGAAGGTGCGATTTTAGTAGTAGATAGCACTCAAGGAATTGAAGCTCAAACTTTAGCAAATGCATATTTAGCAGTAGAGCACGGCTTAACCATTATTCCTGTCGTAAATAAAATCGACCTTCCTAATTCTGATAGAGAAAAAACCGCCCAAGAGCTTATTAAAGTATTTGGTTTTAAAGAAGAAGAAATTCTTTATGCTTCAGGAAAAACAGGAGAGGGTGTTGAAGCAATTTTAGAAGCAGTTATCGACAGAATTGAACCTCCTCAAGGTGATGCCAACGCACCAACTCGTGCCTTAATTTTTGATTCAATTTACGACACTCATCGTGGTGTTATCACTTATGTTCGAGTTATAGACGGTCATCTTCCTTCCCGCACCAAACTATATATGGTTGGTAGTGGTTCAAACGCTGAGAGCCTGGAAGTAGGATTCTTTAGACCTCAAAAAGAGAAAAGTGAAAGTTTGGAGACAGGCGAAGTAGGGTACATTGTTACCGGACTTCGCGAAGTAGGAAAAGCTCGCGTTGGTGACACCGTCACTCTTTTCAGTGAGCGCGAAAAAACTGAAGCTCTACCTGGCTACAAGCACGTGGTACCAATGGTTTACGCTAGTATTTTCCCAGTCAGTGGTGATGACTATCCATTGCTTCGCGACGCGATGGAAAAGTTGAAAATGAACGATGCAGCCCTTGAATTTGAGCCCGAAAATATTCCAAGCATTGGGTTTGGTTTTCGTACAGGATTTTTAGGTCTGCTACACATGGACATTGTTCAAGAACGATTAACTCGAGAGTACAATTTAGACTTAGTCCTAACTGCGCCGAGTGTTGCTTACGAAATTATCAACACTAAAGGTGAAATTACTAAGGTTCATACACCTGCGCAATTCCCAGATCCGTCTACTATTAAAGAGATTCAAGAGCCATGGATCAACGTTGCACTTTTAACTCCTTCTAAGTACATCGGTTCAATTATGGAAATTGTCACTCAACGCCGTGGCTTGAGCAAAGATATTAAATACATTGGTGATGATCGCGTGGAAATGAGTTTTGAAATGCCTTTGGCTAATATCATCATCGATTTCTATGATAAACTTAAGAGTGTCTCCAGTGGCTACGCATCTATGAATTACGAGCTAATAGGCTTAAGGAGCGGGGATTTAGTTAAAGTCGACATCTTGGTAGCTGGGGAAAAAGTAGATGCCTTAGCTGCAATTATGCACAAAACTACGGCAGAGACTGATGGCCGCGAACTTGTGGCCAAACTAAAGTCACTAATACCGAAGCAACAATTCGAAATTGCTATTCAAGCAGCGATTGGAGCGAAGATTATTGCCCGCGAAAGCATTTCTGCACTTCGCAAAGATGTGACAACTGGTTTATACGGTGGAGATGTCACTCGTAAAATGAAAGTTCTTGAAAAGCAGAAAAAAGGAAAGAAGCGCATGAAGAAGATTGGTAAAGTAGACATTCCTCAAGAAGCCTTCCTGGCAGTACTAAAAAAGTAATAAGTTAAAAATGAGAAACAGAAAACACCTAAATATAATTCTAATAATCATCACTGCTTTAATCGTAGTTTCTATGGTTGGTAGTATGTTTGCTTTTTCAATATAAATTAGCAATATGAATATTGAACTAAAAGATTTTGAACATATCAGGCAGGTTTACAGACAGAGTCCTTTTGTTCTGATTCATCCTTTAGTTGTTTCAGGGTTAGCTTTGATTTTGCCAACATATGCAATACTCAGATACGCGGCAGGCAATAGCGCATTACGCTCAGCTTTAATTGTTTGGGTAATTTTAGTAGCTGGTCATGCCTTACGTTTAATTATTATCTGGAGACTTAACACTTACATAGTGACTAACCAACGCCTCTTGCATTACGCACAAGAAGGTCTATTTGATCAAACAGTTACAGAAACACCGCACGAGAGAGTTTTAAATGTTAGTTATAAGACTGCTGGTGTCATTTCGAGAATAGTAGGGTACGGAGATGTAGTTGTCCAAGTAGTAGGTCTGATGGAGCCTATCATTCTAAAAAATATAGCGACACCGATACCGATCAAAGATTATTTATGGGAAATGCATAAAAGACTAGCGCAAGATAAATCACGCACTCAGCCTGATTCAGTATTTGGCGAAACTGATGCTACTCATATCCAAGAACAGGTTGGCTATACTAAGAATAATCGATTATGAAGCTACCAAAAATCTTTCATTCGAAGCTCTTCCTCGGAGCTATAATAATTGTACTTATTGGGGTATTTGCGTTAGAATTACAACAATGGCAGCAAAGACGTAAAATCAATGCTGAAATAAACCACCTAAAAGAAGAGCAGGCATCGCTAGAAAGTCGCAATAATGCGCTTCAGCAATCTCTGCAATACTTTTCATCAAATAACTACCAAGAGAAGCTAGCGAGAGAGCAATTGGGGTTAAAAAAGGATGGTGAAATTGTAATTAATTTCCCTCCAAGCGGCATTGCCTCAAGTGAAGCAGATAAACCTGAGCCACCTCAAAGTAATCCGCAAAAATGGTGGCGATATATATTTAAAAAGTCTTAATTCAAAATTATGGAAAAAAACGAAGAAACAGAAAATGAAGTAGTGAGTCATACTGGCCACAAGCGTGAATCAAACACTAAGCACTGGATCATAGGTGGTGCAATTGGATTAATCGTGATCATCATTGGTGGCGGACTAGCTTGGCTTTATACAGGCGAAGTAGCGGGTGCTAAGGAAAAGGTTTTTAAATCCCTTCCTTTACCAGCAGCAATAGTTGATATGACTTTTGTTTCTGCACAAGAAGCTTTAACTCGCATTGAGTTAGCTAAACAGCTGACTGAAGCTCAAGGAGCAGGCGGAACAGTCGACACCACCCAAACTTACGATCAGTTAATTGAAACTAAAAAGCTAAGCTCTATTGTGTCAAGTCGAAACCTTTCAGTTAGTTCAGAAGCTATCGAGGAAGAATACAAGAATATTGTTAAGCAATACGCTGGTGGCGATGAAGAAAAGTTTAAGACTGAACTAGAAGCTACCTATCGCATGAGTCCAGAAAAGTTTAAGACTGAAGTAATCAAGCAAGAACTTGAGCAATCAGAATTGGCCCTATGGTATTCAAAGCAACAAGATCTTAACAAAGACGCTTACGCAACAGCAAACGACCTAAAAGGTAAGTTAGATAGTGGGCAAAGCTTCGACGAAGTAGCTAAAGTTTACACACAAGATGAAGCAACTAAAGACTTCGCAGGTGATAGCGGTTTGATCCCTTACGATGATCTTCTTCCAGAATTCCGCTCTGAATTAAACGATGTTAAAGTTGGTGACATTAGACTTGTGCCAAGCCGATACGGTCTACACATCTTAAAGATTCTAGCTTTTAACAGCGATGGAGAGAACGGAGCTCGCCAAATTCATTTACAACAAGTGTTTGTAAAGCAAACTGGTTACGCTGAATGGCTTGAAAACGAAACCAACAATGTTAGAGTTCTAAAGCTACTTAAGTTCTAGTTTAAATCTTGCACATTAAGCCCTCGCCTTGCGCGGGGGCTTTATCAATTACAAAGGTAATAGCTCATGATTCCAAAACACGCAAAAAAAGTTTTCCACGGTACAGTTTTTCATATTTACCAATGGGAACAAAAAATGTTTAATTCAAAGGTCAAGATTTTTGAGCATGCTCAAAGTCATGATGGTGCATCCATAATTGCAGCAGTTGGCAAAAAAATTATCGTGCTTAAACAAAAGCAGCCGAGAACAAAATGGTATCTATCACTTCCTGGTGGAGGGTTGGATCACCCAGAAGAAACCCCAAAGGCTGGGGCAGCCCGTGAATTGCTAGAAGAAACAGGTTATAAGCCCAAAACCATAACTTTGTTCAAGAAGATCCCAAGGGGAGGTAGAGTGAGTTCGATGCACTATGTTTTCATAGCAAAAGACTGTAAAAAGGTGAGCGAGCAGGCCTTAGATGGCGGAGAACTAATTGACGTAAAAATGTACAGTTTTGATGAATTTCTTAAGCTTTCAGATGATCCTAAGTTTCATAACCGCGATATGACTGTTGAATTATTGAGAGCACGGTTAACTGCAAAGAGTAAAGAAGCCCTCAAAAAGCAAATTTTCGGATAAGTCAACCCTACCCAAAAATGGCCGCCTTGCCAAAAGTGGCATTTTTTGTTAGAATTTTTGCGTTAAGACTCGAAAAATTCAAAAATAGCATGGAAACTAATAAACCTGAGATCGGGGATAGTGAGAAGGGTAGCAAGACAGATAAATCCCAAAAAATGACTACAATGAAAGCTTTGTCTTTCAGTCTGCAATTTGGGTTAATGATAGTAATTCCCTTAGCTATATTTGCTCTTGTGGGTAAATGGCTTGCTGGTAGATATGACAATAAAGCTTACTACTACGGAGCGCTGGCACTAGCTATATTAACCAGCTCAATCTGGTTTTACAAAAAAATTAACGATTTATACAAAGATTTCATAGATCCGACCGATTCCGATAAATAACCAAGAAGTAATCCTGAATGCTCGCAATACCACCTTTAGCCGCTGAACCTATTTTCTATATCAGCAGTTTCCCAGTCACAAATACTCTTATTAACTCAACTTTAACCATGTTGGGTTTTGTGGTTTTCGCGTTCTTCATTAATAAAGCTTTTAAGAAATACCAGGGTGGGGCTCCACGAGGAATTTTAAATTTCTTTGAAAGAATCCTAGAGCTTTTATACCAATACTTCGACACCGTTACTCAAAGTCGCAAGAAAACAATTCAATTCCTGCCTTTAGTTGGAACTTTGTTCTTGTTCATCGTAGTATCTAACTGGATTGGACTACTTCCAGGAATCGGAAGTATTGGCCGATGGCTTGTACACGAAGGTCATGTGACGCTTGTCCCAATGTTTAGACCAGCAACAACTGACTTAAACTTAACTGCTGGCATGGCTGTTGTAGCCGTAGCTGTATCTCACTTTTTAGGAATTGCTTTCATTGGATTCTTTAAGTACGCTAACAAGTTTATTAAGCTTGGAGATCTATGGCATGGACTAAAGTCAGGAAAACCAACGGAGATGCTGACAGCATTAATTGAATTTGGTGTAGGACTTTTAGAAATTGTTTCTGAGGTTGCAAAACTACTTTCACTTTCTCTTCGTCTATTTGGAAACGTTTTTGCTGGTGAAGTTTTACTAACGATTCTAGCAGGAATTTTGCCAATTTTCCTACCTTTACCATTCATAGCTTTAGAGTTAATAGTGGGAGTTGTGCAGGCAACTGTGTTTGCCATGCTGACTTTGGTATACCTAACTGTAGCTACAACTCCAGTAGTTAGCCATAATAAAGAGCATCCGGAAGACTTAGAGCCAACGCCGACAGTTTAGCTCAAACTAAGCTAGGTGTTTTGGATCAAGGATTAATTAGCTATATTTTTTAAAGCAATTGATACTTGATATTTAACACTTAACCGCATCTCGACTTTAAAAATCCAAACCCAGTCGAAGAATGCTGAAGGACATCACTATGGGACCAGAATCAATGGAACTACTAGCGAAAGCTCTTACAATTGCCGTCGGTGGTATTGCACCAGCGTTAGCTATTGGTAAAATCGGTTCAAAAGCTATGGAAGCTGTTGGCCGCAACCCAGAAAGCGTAGACAAATTGTTTGTACCGATGCTTTTGGGAATGGCGTTTGCTGAAGCGATTGCTATTTACGCTTTGGTAATCACTTTTATTCTTTAGTATCTAGATTTAGTTCTTTGCACAAGTTGCAATGTGCGTTTGCAAAGAACTATGTTCTGAATATTATTTAAGCTACACATGAAAAGATTCTCTACATTAATAACCTCACTGCTAGTTTCTATAGCCATCTTTAACTTTGGCGCGTTTAACATACCTGATGTTAACGCAGCAACACCCGCTGCAACTTCTACAACATCTGCTTCTACAGAAACTGGTGCAGAAGCTACTGACGGCGAACACGCAGCAACAGAAGAAGAACACGCTACAGAAGAAGTGGGTATTGTTGGAATGTTTGGTATTAACTGGAAGTTATTCTTAGCACAGTTAATTAACTTTGCCATTGTTCTATTTGTACTTTGGAAGTGGGTATTCAAGCCAGTAACTAAAGGCTTGTCCGATCGTACAGAAAAAATCGAGAACTCTTTGCAAGATGCCGAAAATATTGCAAAAGACCGCAGTGACTTTGATTCTTGGAAGCAAGGTGAAATTAGCAGTGTGCGCACAGAAGCTACTGCAATTATTACTCAAGCAAAAGAAACTGCAGAAGCTCTAAAAGCAGATACTCTAAAAGCAACTGCAGATGAACAGAACAACTTAATTGAACAAGCTAAAAAGCGTCTTGAACAAGAAAAGGCAGCAATGATGGAATCAGCAAAATCTGAACTAGCTGATATTGTTGTTCAAGCAACCTCTACTATATTAAAAGCGAAAATTGATCCAGTTAAGGATAAGCAATTAATCGACGATGCTTTAAAACAAGCTGGTCAGGGTAAATAGCAAAACCATGAAATTTAATCATAGACAATATGCTCAAGCCCTGCACGAGGCACTTGCCGAGACTACGCCGAAAGATCAAGATATAGTTATACAAAACTTTATCGAGGTTCTGAAAGCAAAAGGGGACTTAGCTGAATACGAGAAGATAATTGCCGCATACGAAGTTTACGACAGAGAACAACGCGGAGTGACAGAAGTAGAAGTTACTACAGCAGAAGGTTCTACTAAAGTAAACAAATCTTTAATTGATGACTTAAATCAAATTGTTGGAAACGACATTGAAGTTAAAGAAAAAGTGGACAGCAATTTAATTGGCGGAGTAGTAATTAGAGCCGGCGATACTCTAATTGACGGAAGCATCAAGAACCAACTAGATCAACTACAGAAGAATTTAACAGAGAACAAATAGAATAAATTTATGGCAACTAATACTAACAACTTAATCGAACAACTTAAGAATCAGATTACAAAGTTCGCTCCATCTACAAGCGTAGAAGAAGTGGGAACTGTAGTTGAAGTCGGAGACGGTATTGCACGCATCTCTGGTTTAACAAAAGCAAAAAGCATGGAAATGCTTGATTTTGGCAATGGCACATCTGGTGTAGCTTTGAACTTAGAAGAACACACAGTTGGTGCAATTATTCTTGGGCCCTTTGAACACATTCGCCAAGGTGATGTAGTTCGATCTACAGGCCGCATTCTTTCTGTACCAGTAGGTGATGCTTTAATTGGTCGCGTTTTGTCCGCTCTTGGAGAAGCAAAAGATGGCAAAGGCGAAATTAAAGAGAATGCTTTCTACCCAGTAGAAAAAATTGCTCCTGGTGTTATTACTCGTCAATCTGTAAACCAACCGGTTCAAACTGGTATTAAAGCTATCGATGCGTTAATTCCAATTGGACGTGGCCAACGTGAACTTATTATTGGTGATCGCCAAACTGGAAAAACTGCAGTAGCAATCGATACAATTTTGAACCAACACGACCAAAACATGATTTGTATTTACGTTGGTGTTGGGCAAAAAGAATCTAAGATTGCGAAGATTGTTTCTGAACTTGAAGCGCGCGGTGCAATGAAGTACACAATTGTGGTATCTGCTGGTGCATCTGAACCTGCTGCTCTTTCTTACATTGCTCCTTACTCTGCAACTGCGATGGCTGAATACTTTATGGATCAAGGTAAAGATGTGTTGATTGTTTATGATGATCTTTCCAAGCAAGCTGTTGCTTACCGCGAAATTTCTTTGTTGCTACGTCGTCCACCAGGTCGCGAAGCGTATCCTGGAGATGTATTCTACTTGCACTCTCGCTTACTAGAACGGGCTGCAAAGATGAACAAGGAAAATGGCGGTGGCTCTATTACTGCGTTACCGATTATTGAAACTCAGGCTGGTGACATTTCTGCATACATTCCAACAAACGTAATTTCAATTACTGATGGTCAGATTTTCTTGGAAGGTGATTTGTTCTACAAAGGTGTTCGCCCAGCGGTTAACGTTGGGACATCTGTATCTCGTGTTGGTAGTAGCGCGCAGACTAAAGCAATTAAGAAAGTTGCTGGTAAGTTGAAACTTTCTCTTGCTCAGTTCCGTGAACTTGAAGCATTCGCTCAATTCGGTTCCGATTTGGATGAAGCAACTGCTACTCAACTTGATCTTGGTCGTCGTCTTACAGAACTAATGAAGCAACCACAGTACGCACCGATCCCGATGGAAAAGCAAGCTGTAATTCTTTACGCAGTTAACAACGAATACTTAAATGATGTGCCTGTAGAAAAAGTTGGTCAGTTTGAAAAAGACTTCTACGATTTTATGGAAACTCAAGGCAAAGATGTACTAGATACAATCCGCGAGTCAAAGAACATTGAAGAAGATACAGAAGAGAAGCTAAAGACTGCTATTACACAGTTCAAGCAAGGTTGGGCAAAATAAAAAGCCTCGATGATCGAGGCTCTAAAACAAGGATAACAGATGAGTAGTAACTTACTTTTTGCCCCAGTCTTCCGTTAAGTCCTTTAAAAGTCCACTTACAGACAATAAAGTAAGCCCTGCACACACTGCTCGAATATCGCCAGAAGCTTTATCATTAATCGCCAAAGCGAGAAAAATAAATATAGCCACTGCTTTAGCAATATAACTAAATGCATCCAAAATTAAATTCATAGAGCCTCCTAATCAGAATAATACCGACTTAACTTTATATCACAAAGACAATAAATTGTCAACCCTATACAATAACCCATGCCATCAACTCAAGAATTAACCAGACGAATAAAATCCATTAAATCTACACGCAAGATTACTCGCGCGATGCAGATGGTTTCGGCTGCCAAAATGCGCAAAGCACAGAATGCAACAATGGCCAGTCGTACATATTCGGAATTGGCTCGCGACTTAATTAGCGGTGTAGGCGATGTAGAAAAGTATCACAACCCACTTCTTGAAAAGCATGATGATGCCAAGAAACTAGGAATCATCTTAGTAACAACCAACAAAGGCTTAGTCGGAGGATTCAACTCAAACCTTTTCAATAAACTAAAAGAATTAGAACTTGGAGATCCAAAGCTAATTGGCGAAGTGATCAGTCTGGGTAAAAAAGGAAGTGAGGCAGTTTCCAGAACTGGCAGAAACTTAATTGCGCAGTTTACGAAACACGATAGCACAGAACAAGTGAAAGACATTTATCCGCTGGTGAAAATGATTACCGAAGCCTACGCAACAGGGGAGTATCGAAAAGTCATAGTAGTGTACAATCATTTTGTTTCTACTCTGCAGCAAAAGCCAACGGCAAAAGTTTTACTACCGTTCAGCTGGGAGCCAGAGAAGACAAGTATAAGCAAAGAGGAACCTCAGCACATCAACACTTACGAATTCCTGTTTGAACCGAATCGCTCTAAAGTATTAGAACATCTACTACCTCGAGTACTGGAAAGTCAGATCTATCAGGCAATTCTCGAAAGTGATGCATCGGAACATTCAGCCCGTATGGTAATGATGAAAAACGCGACCGAAGCTGCTGGAGACTTAATAGACGACTTAACCCTTACCTTTAACCAACTTAGACAAAATAAGATTACTACTGAGCTTTCCGAAATTACAGCTGGTAGAATCGCACTCGAATAAACTAACGAAACAATTATGGCAAAGACTATAGAACAAACGAATAATGCTGCAACTGCAGCTACTACAGACGGAACCGTTTCCCAAGTTATCGGTCCAGTTGTTGACGTTGCTTTCGCAGGCGAAGTACCAGCGGTTTACACTGCTTTGGAAATCGATCTTGCACAAGACGAAACTAACAACACAGGTTTAACTAAATTAACTTTGGAAGTTCAACAGCAACTTGCTGGCGGAATTGTACGTACCATCGCAATGTCATCTACAGATGGCTTACAACGCGGTACAACCGTACGTAACACAGGTAAAATGATTTCTGTACCAGTTGGGCCAGAAACACTTGGCCGCATGTTTAACGTGCTTGGTAACCCAATTGATGGTAAGCCAGCTCCAACATCTGGAGAAACTTACGCAATTCACCGTCCATCACCTAAACTAACTGAACAATCTACTCGTAGCGAAATTTTAGAAACTGGTATTAAAGTCGTAGACCTTATCTGTCCAATCCTTAAAGGTGGTAAAGTGGGACTATTCGGTGGTGCTGGTGTAGGTAAAACTGTATTGATTCAAGAATTGATCAACAACATTGCTAAGGCTCACGGCGGTCTTTCTGTGTTCGCAGGTGTAGGGGAACGTACTCGTGAAGGAAACGACCTTTACCACGAAATGAAGGAATCAGGCGTTATTGAAAAAATGGCGATGGTCTTCGGTCAAATGAATGAACCTCCTGGAGCGCGTGCTCGTGTTGCGCTTTCTGGTCTTTCAATGGCTGAATATTTCCGTGACAAGAACAAAGCAGACATTTTGCTATTCGTAGACAACATCTTCCGTTTCACTCAAGCTGGCTCTGAAGTTTCAGCGCTTTTGGGACGTATTCCATCTGCTGTAGGTTATCAGCCAACACTTGCGACTGAAATGGGTGAACTACAAGAACGTATTACATCAACTAAAGAAGGTTCTATTACTTCCGTACAAGCTGTATACGTACCTGCGGATGACCTTACTGACCCAGCTCCAGCGACAACTTTCGCTCACTTGGACTCTACAGTAACTTTGTCTCGTGCGATTTCTGACCTTGGTATTTACCCTGCGGTGGATCCTTTGGACTCTACATCTACTATTCTTGACCCTAACATTGTTGGCCAAGAACACTACGATGTTGCTCGTGGCGTGCAGAAAACTCTACAACGCTACCGTGACTTGCAAGACATTATCGCCATTCTTGGTATGGAAGAACTTCCCGAAGAAGATAAACTTATTGTTAGCCGCGCTCGTAAGATCCAACGTTTCTTCTCTCAACCTTTCTTCGTAGCGGAAATTTTTACAGGTTCTCCTGGTCAATATGTACCAATTGCTGATACAGTTCGTGGTTTCAAAGAAATCCTAGAAGGCAAGCATGATGCGCTTCCTGAACAAGCTTTCTATATGAAGGGTGGAATTGATCAAGTAACTGCTTAGATTTATTGGAAATTATTTGTTCGCAGACAGCGCTCACGCCGCTTCGCGGCTGCGCTTAACGTAACTGCCTGCTCATCAAACAATTTCCAAATAATTAATCAATCACATGAATAAAATTAGACTACAAATAGTGACTCCTGAGCGCACTGTCCTTACCGAAGAAGTGTCTAGTTTGATGTGTCCAACAACTGAAGGACAAATTACTATATTACCAGGTCACATCCCTTTAATTACCACTTTAGAGAGCGGGGAATTAGTTGCTAAGGATTCAACAGGCCAAGAGCACAATATTCATGTTGCTGGTGGCTTCCTTCAAGTCCAGAACTCTGGTAAAGAAATAATTGTTTTAGCTGATGCCGCCGAACACTTCTATGAAATCGATGTAGAGCGCGCTGAAGAGGCAAAGCTTGAAGCAGAGAAAACTTTGCAAGAACAAAAACTCTCCAATGAAGAGTATGCAATTGCAAGTTCCATGTTGCAAAAAAGTTTAAGTCGTATTAATATTGCTAGGAAGCATGCGCACCGTCGCACAAGAATAACAAGCGAGGGCGTACTAAAAGAATAAATTTTAATGCCGGCTAAAAAAGTTTCTACAACAAATAAAAAAATGTCTCGCACTCATTCCGTGCCGGACATTTTTATTTTACCTAAAACTACAAAGCATAAATTGCCATACTTTGCTGTTTGCGTTGTAGAAATGCTAAGTAAACATTTTCCGAAAACTTACGTGGTTGGTGGAGCTGTCCGCAACTTACTACTAAAACAAAAAGTCGGGGATACCGATATTGCCACAAGTGCAAAGCCAGAACAAGTGATGAATATTCTTAAAATGAACGGCATAAAAGCCTCTGGGGAACACAAGAAATTTGGTGTTATCTTGGCTCAGTCCAATGCTAAGCAGTCTTTGGAAATCACCACTTTTCGGACTGATACATACGGAAAGAACCGCTTTCCTAAGGTTTCTTTCATAACTAGCCCTGCTCAGGACAGCCGCCGTCGAGACTTCACAATCAATGCTTTATACTATTCTCTAAGCGAAGGAGCAGTGATGGATTACAACGATGGGTTGGAAGATATTTTAAATAAGAGATTAGCGTTCATTGGAAATCCCAAGAAAAGAATTCAAGAGGATCCTTTACGAATTGTGAGAGCGTACAGACTATCTTTACAATACAATTTAGAAATAGATAAAAGTTTAGAAAATGTTTTACAGTCAAACTTACATTTACTAAAAAAAGTTAGTGTTGCGCGCATTGAACGCGAAATTAAAATTGTAAAATCAAAAAAAATTAAAGAACAATTACAAAAAGTTATACACAGTAGTGCTTGACGTGTGCATGCAAAAAACTTTATAATGATGTTAGTTCAAATTTCGATAAAGAAATTCAGAAAAACTTTTGTGCGAAATAAAAAACTTACTTAGTTTAAAAAATAAAAGTAAGTAACGTGAAAAACAAATTCGCAAAAACAGAAACACAGAAAAGTAAAAAATTATTTGTAACTACTTAGCCTTCGCAACTTAGTTGTGAAGAAGTAGAAAAATTAAGAGGCGAATCAAAATTGTTCGTCTCAGGGAGACTAGCTCTAATGCCAGTAAAAAAACGAAAAGCTGCAAAGCGCCCTGCTGCTAAGAAAGCAACAAAGCGTCCAGCAAAACGTAAAGTAGCTAAAAAAGCTGCTAAGAAGCCTGCAAAGCGTAAAGTAGCTAAAAAAGCTGCAAAGCGCCCAGCAAAGCGTAAGACTGCTGCAAAGAAGCGCCGTCGTTAATTCGATCGCTTCGAAGCAATCTACAAAACCGTCCTGAAAGGGTCGGTTTTGTGTTTTTGGTGAAAAGTGAGTAATCTAGACTTGATTTTATCCTGTTTTAATGATATAATTTCCAAGTATTTATTTACCGCATAGCGGGGTAGAGAAATTGGCATCTCGCCAGGCTCATAACCTGGAGGCTCCGGGTTCGAATCCCGGCCCCGCAACCAAAAGGAAAATCGGATTACAACGTGCCGACGTAGCTCAGTTGGTAGAGCGAAGGACTCATAAGCCTTAGGTCACAGGTTCAATCCCTGTCGTCGGTACCATCCGGTTTCAAAAATATAAGCCTCTATTAGTGCGTTGCACTACGGAGGACTGGTAGCTCAGTTGGTTAGAGCGTCCGCCTGTCACGCGGAAGGTCGCGGGTTCGAGTCCCGTTCAGTCCGCCAC